>JAIXSA010000036.1 GCA_027484915.1 Paracoccaceae bacterium
CGGGGGATGTGGTGGTGACCGGGGACATCCCGCTGGCCGCGAAATGCGTGGCGGCGGGGGCACGGGTGGTGAGGCACAACGGCGAGGAGCTGACGGCGGCGAATGTGGGCATGGCGCTGGCGACGCGGGATTTGATGCAGGATTTGCGCTCGGCCGATCCGTTTCGGCAGGGCGGGGGCAAGATGTTTTCCAAGGCGGACCGGAGCCGGTTTCTGGATGTGTTGGACCGAGTGCTGCGGGCGGCGGCGCGGGGTTAGCCCGGAGCCGGATGCGGTGGTGCGGGTTGAGGGTGCGGCTGGTGCGCTGTGGCGCACCCTACGATGGGGATGTGGTGGGGCATTCTGGTTTGCGGGGGAGGTGCGCCATGAATGCGCACCCTACGGGGCGGTGACGCGGGCTTTGTTTTCACTCGACGGGTTCCGGCGCGGGGCGCGGGATGGGGTTCCGCTGGCGGTGTCGATCTTTGCCTATGGGGTAGGGTTCGGGCTGGTTGCGGCGCAGGCCGGATTCGGCGTGGGCAAGGCCGTGGCCACCAGTGCGGCGATCTATTCCGGCTCGGCGCAGCTGGCGGCGATGAACCTTCTTCAGACGGGCGAGGCGACGCTTTGGGCGCTGTTCGCCACGATCCTGGTGATCAATGCGCGCTACCTGCTGTTCGGGGCGGCCCTGCAGCCCTGGCTCTGGTCGGCGGGGCCGCTGCGGGCCTATGGCAGCCTGCTGCTACTGGGTGATGCAAACTGGTTGATGACGATGCGAGCGATTCGGGCGGGGGAGGTCGACCGGGCCTATCTGGCCGGGACGGGAGCGCCCGTGACCGTGGGCTGGCTTGCAGGCACGGCGTTGGGGGCTGGGGCGGTGAGCGTGCTGCCGCGACCGGAAGCGCTGGGGTTCGACCTGATGCTCGCCTGCTTCGCGGCAGGGATGATGACTGCGATGGTGAAAACGCGCGCGGACCTGTTGCCGGTCGTGGTTGGCGCAGTGACGGCAGTTGCAGTGGCCCATCTGTTCAGCCCGGCGCCGGCGATCATCGCGGCGGGGTTGGCGGGTGCCGCGGCGGCGGCGCTGGTGCATAGGGAGCCGTCATGACGGAAAGCTTTCCCATCCTCCTGGCGGTGATGGCGGCAGCGGCCTTCCTGTGCCGGGTCGCGGGGTTCACGCTGATGCGGTTCGTGCCCGTCTCACCCCGGATGGAGGCCGCGCTTCGGGCGACGCCTTTGGCGGTGATGGCGGGGATCACGGCACTGGCGGTGCAGGCGGGGGGGCTGGCCGAAGGGCTGGCGCTGGCCTCGGTCGTGGGGCTGACGCTGGCGTTGCGCAGTGATGTGGCGGCGGCGCTGCTGGGGGTCGTTGTGGTCGCGGCTTTGCGCTGGGCGGGGCTGTAACGGGAAACTCCTCGTGCGCCTTCGGCTTCTCGTCGTGAGGGGGGCGCCAGCGAGGAGTGCCCGAAGGGCTTCGATGAGCGGTCCACACAAAGCAAAACCGGCGGCCCTTTGCGGGACCGCCGGTTTGCGTTTCGTGACCTGGGACGCTTAGTGCATCCGGGCTTCGACCTGGGCGATAGCGTCGTCGATCGAGGCCGAGGCCGCGTCTGCGGTCATCTGCTTCGACAGGACTTCACCCGCGGCGGCCACGGCCACCGAGATCGCCTGTTCGCGGACCTGGCGGATCGCGCCGGCTTCGGCCGAGGCGATCTGTTCGGTCGCCGAGGCCAGACGGCGGGCGATCGAGGCCTTGAGGTCCTCTTTCGCCTGGGCGGCGGCGGACATCGCCTCATCCTTCGCTTGCGCGACGATACGGTCGGCCTGTTCCTGCACTTCCTTCTGGCGGCGTTCGTAGGTCGCCAGGATCGACTTGGCCTCTTCCCGCAGGGCGCGGGCTTCGTCCAGCTCGGCCTTGATGGTCGCGGCGCGGGCGTCGAGCATGCCGGTCAGCTTGGCCGGGACCTTCATGTAGACCAGGATGCCGATGAAGGCGATGAAAGCGATCAGCACCACGAAGTTCGTGTTCTGAAGCGAGAAGAACGGACCCGAGGCCGCCATCGCCGGCGAGGCCAGGAGGGTGAGGAGGATGGAGAGCTTCTTCATCACCTTACCCTTTCAGCCGTGCCGTGACCGCAGCGGTCACCGTTTTCGCATCCGCCTTCGCCCCAAGCGCTGCCACCAGTTCGGCGGCGACGTCCTTGGCCACTTCGGCCACCGCGGCTGCGGCACCGTCGCGGATTTCGGCGATCGACTTTTCCGATTCCGCCGCCTTGGCCGCGATTTCGAGATCAGCCTTCGCGGTCGCGGCGTCGAGGTCCTTCTGGATCTCGGCCTTGGCCTGGGCGACGATCTTGGCCGCCTCGGTCCGCGCGTTGGTCAGCGCGTCCTGATAGGCCTTCTCGGCGGCGACGGCCTTCTGCTTCAGCTCTTCGGCTGCGGCAAGGTCGTTGGTGATCGTGCTTTTCCGATCCGCCAGAACCGCACCGATGCGCGGCAGGGCGATCTTCGACAGCACGAAGTAGATCACGACCAGCGTGACCAGAAGCCAGAAGATCTGGTTCGGCCAGGTCGAGAAATCCAGCTGGGGCATGCCCACAGCCTTTCCCGCCTCGCCATGTGCTTCGGTTGCCATGTCGTCTCTCCTGAACTTTTGGAACCAGGGCCGGACTGATGCCCGGCCCGGATGTCAGTCCAAAAGGATCAGACGGCGAACATCAGCAGGAGCGCGATCAGGAACGAGAAGATCCCGAGCGCTTCGGCGAAGGCGATGCCGACGAAGAGGTTGGCCATCTGGCCGGGGGCAGCCGACGGGTTGCGCAGGGCGCCCGCCAGGAAGTTGCCGGCAATGTGGCCCACGCCGATGCCGGCGCCGCCGAGACCCATCGTTGCCAGACCGGCGCCGATGAACTTGCCCATTTCTGCGATATCGCCTTCCATGATGTCTCTCCTTTGGAATGCTGTTGGGTTGGTGTCCGGACCTTAGTGGTGGGCGTCGCCCACCGCGTCACGAAGGTAGACGCAGGTCAGAATGGTGAAGACGTAGGCCTGAACGGCCGCGACGAGGAGTTCGAG
The DNA here is from genome assembly GCA_027484915.1 of Paracoccaceae bacterium. Classification (GTDB taxonomy): domain Bacteria; phylum Pseudomonadota; class Alphaproteobacteria; order Rhodobacterales; family Rhodobacteraceae; genus Tabrizicola. Next base: position 3,054 of record JAIXSA010000036.1, read on the forward strand.
GCCGTAGCTCGCGGCGATGGCGGCGTTCGGGACGACCGAGGCGACGCCCATCGTTCCGGCAAAGCCCGCGAAGACCTTGCTCACG
>JAIXSA010000054.1 GCA_027484915.1 Paracoccaceae bacterium
CCGATGTCTTCCAGCAGGCCGAGCGTCAAGGGATGGTGCTTGGTGGCCTGAGGGGCGTCTTGATTGGCGCGCTGGTCGATGGCGAACGCGGCGCACTCGCCGGCGCGTTCCTGGGAGCGATCTTCGGCGCAAGCTACTCGGTCTCTGCGGCGGATCGACTTTTGCAGGAGCGCGACGAGTTCCTGAACCGTCAGGAGATCATCGAAAGCATCCTGAGTTCCTCCAAACTTGCTGCTGACCGCAGCGCCGAGGACGCCGAACTGGTTACAAGTGCCTTGGATGCCCAGACCCTTTCGGGTGAGGAAATCGATCCTGAAACCTTCATGCAGTTCACGGAATCGGTCGCCGTCGTGCGCCGCGCGGTAGAATTGCGTGCCGTCCTGATTGAGGAAGCCCTGCGTGAGGCTGCGCCGCCAGAAGCTGAGGCCGAGCAAGTTAAACTGGAAATCGCCCGTCAGTTGGAATCGCTTCGCAAGATCCGCGAACAGGAAGAAGCTTGGAGCAAACTGAGCAATGGTTGATTTCGTCAGCACCAAACTCCTGCCGTTTGCGGTTACTCCAATTCTCATGCTTGGCTTGCTTGCGGGCTGCGCGGTCGTGGAGAACGTCGACGACCCATGTGCAATCGCCAATCGCGACGTGTCGTTCACGGTTTTGGTCGAGAACAGCATGGTCGATGCCTACAACGCCTGCCTGTCCGAGCGGCGCGAAGACATTATCGAACAGTGGGGAAAGGAATGAAACGTCAGGCAATCGTGCTGGCCCTTTCGCTGGGTGTCCTGGCGGCCTGTTCTGTCCCGCAAACGCAGATGGTTCCGCCGGCTGCCGATGTGGTAGAGCGTCAGGAAGTTGTGACAGGCTCCAACGGGGAGGTGGAATTCATCCTCAGCGACGACGCGTTCAGGGTCGAACGCCCGACGCTCGTGCATGTTCTGCTGTTGGCAATGTACCTTCCGCTGTTCGTCATGTAGGCGAGGTGCGGTTTGTCTGTAACGCATGATTTCTTTACGGACCGCCGCCGAGGCTGGAAGCTCATCAAAGCTTCGGGCGCTCCTCGCCCCCAACCGGTAGCCGCGGAGTCGCGCCTGGTGTTTTCCCGCGAGGACGTCACGTGCCAAGTGCGCGATCGCAGCGTTCGTCGTGACGTCGACCGTGTCGCTTTCGACGATCCGCGGCTTGCGCTGCGAATGCGGCTGATCTGCAGTCGCGTCCGCAAGGGCACCACGCCCCCTACCGCCGATCTGATCGTTCCGTCCGAGCTTGTCCTGTCGCGTCAGTGTCCCAATGGATTGGCGGGCGGGCGCGAGCTTGACGCGTTTGTCGAGACGGCCTTTCCCGAGGTCCCCGCCTCGGAACGCCATAGTGTGCTTGTGCATTCGGGTGGGTCCCGGCTGGTGCTTGCAGTAGAGCGGTCAGTTGCGGACGAGGCCATCGGCTTTGCACGGCTGCATGGTTTTGCGCCGCTGTCTATTGTCGTTGCGTTTCCGGATGGTGATGTCACGATCCTGGCGCTTGAGGCCCCTGCTTCGGAGACGGCGTCTGAAATCCGCTCTGGCGCGGATTCTCTTACCGAGCCGCGCAAGGACAGTCCGCCCCCTGCCGATCTTGCTGCGATGCCTATGGCCCTGCGCCGTGAGATGCTTCGCCGCCGTATTGTCGATTTTCAGAAGTCCACCGCATCAGCGCGCAGCGCAAACGCGGCCTGGAGGGTAGGTTTCCGCAAACTTCGGCCGCTTGCAGCACAGTCATTCAAGAAGCTTTCGTCCCCGCGGATTCGGGTTCCTGCTGTGTTGCCCGGCACGCTTGGCCGTCGGCTTGCTGCGCTGGCCAGTACAGCGCAGGGCTTGCCGGGCCGGGGAGTGCTTCGTGTTGCGGTACTGTCCGAACAGGTCGCGGCCCTGCGGACGCAGTTGGTCTTCCGCCCCGTGTTTGGTCGGCTGACCTCTCTGCGCCCGGACCCAGGTCCACTTTTGAGCCGACTGCGGCAATTGCGGACGAGCAGCGGCCTTGCCATCGTTAGTGGCGCTACCCGCGTCCGGAGGGGTGGTGAGGTCATAAGGGGCCGGGTGCGGGCTTCGGCTACTGTGTTGGTAAAGCGCTTCACGACCGTCCCGCGTGTTCCTTCGGTCAAGTTCCTGAGGACAGATGCTACCGGTATTGCTGCCGTGCGTCGCGGCGGTCTGCGTTTGCGGTCCGAAGTTGGCCATCGGCTGTCGCGGTCCCGGTCCCTTGGCCAGACCGGCCTGGCACGGACAAACTTGCTTATGGCCGCTACCCGGTCGCGGAGTAAGGCCGCCTATCGCATCCTGCGGGACGGGGCGCTGACGCGGCTTGATCGAGCGGGCCTCAGAATCCTGTCGGTTGCAAAACTGGCGCGGGCCGCTGGACACAGTCTGGTGTCGCGGGTCACCCACCTTTCGGGACCGAGAACCCGGGCGGTAGCGCTTGCGAACCGGTCGTCTGCGGCGGTGGGGCTGGTGTCCAACCGGATCGGGCTGATGACCAGCAGTTCCGCCACTGCCTTTGCCTCCGTCCTTGGGAAGGCTTCGGCTGGCAGCCGGTTGGCTGTTTCTGTCCTCCCGTCCTGGGCGGCAGTCACAGGCGGTCCGCAGGCCGCTGGCCGGCGTTTGCAGCGCGTTGTCGCCGGTGTGCCTTTGCTTCCTGGCCTTGCCGCAGGTGCCGTCGTCGCCTTGGCCATCGGGTCGGCGCTGATTGGTCCAGTCCTGTGGCAACGTTTCGTGGCAGATGCTCCTATCATAGCTGCGGCCCCGGTTGTCGATTCCGTGGCACCCGTTGTGTCCGTGGTGGCGCCGCCTCTGCCCGTCCTTTCGGGCGAGCCCGATTTCGTAGCCTTGGCTGCCATCCTTCCTGAAGCGGTGCCTGCGCCCGTTGCCGGCGAAGCGTCACAAAGCCTGCTCGCCGGGGGTGTCCTTGGCGTCGTGCGGGAGACTTCTCTCGCATCGGCTGAGCCTGCGCTGCCTGCAGCCATTGATCTACCTCCTCTGGCACCGTCCTTGGTGGCCGCTGCCGACACTGCGGCGAAGGCAACTGTTGTTGCCGATACCGAGGTTAGTTCGCCGGTCGTCGCTGCTCTGGTCCCGGCTGCCGGGTTGTCCAACGATGTCTCGCGAGCTGAAGTTGTCGCGGGCAAGGAGCCCACAGTTGCGATCCCTGATGCGGGTTCCGCGTCTGCGGAGGCTCTGGCTCTTGCCGCAGGTCCTAGCTATTCGATTGGCGACACAACGCCGTCTATCGTCGATCCGGCGCCAGTTGGCGCGCAGGATACGGTCGATGCGGCGGCTGTGACACCCGTTGCACCGGAAGTCGCTTTCGTTCCGCCGCAAGTGCCGGCCGTCGCTTCGGTCGAAACGGCCCCTGCCGATGACGTTCTTGCCGTGTCTCTGCGCCCCTTGGCCCGACCTGACCGGGCCGATCAGACGAATGAGTCTGAAGCTGAAGCGGAGTCTCTTGTGAGCCTTCTGGCACCAGACGCGCCCGTTGTGGCATCCGAAGCTTCGGTCCGGGTAGAAGCAGGTGTTTCGGTCGAGCTTGCGGGAGACCTGCGTGTTCTTGCCATTGCCGGATCCGAGAATGGTCGGCAAGCCCTGGTGCAAACCGGGTCGCGCCGCTCGGAAATCCTGCGGGTGGGAGCGGTGACTTCCATTGGCAAGGTTGTCCAGATCAACCGGAACGGCATCGTGCTTCTGGGTTCCGAGGGTGAAGTATTCCTGCCTTTCAGGGGCTGACTGCGGGATGGGTGCCTAGGACGGTGCCACAGCGTTGCGCTTGTCCGTCGCGTCAGGAGCGTCCTTCCCCAGAAACGTTTCCTTGCTGGGCGTCTCGCGCTCCCGCCAGCGATGCATCGTCGGTCCAAACGATCAGCTGCTGGCTTTCGTGTCAACACATCGAGCTATGTCGCCAAAGCTTGCCAACATCGTAGTGTCCAGTGCGCTCCAGCTGCTGCGGGTGTTGCGGCGACCAGGCTGAAGCGGGCATCTTCCACCTGAAGACGTGATTCCGGCAAAGATGCCAATACCAGCAAAATCAGCACTTGTGGATGGGCACCGTAGTAAGTCCTGGTGCATGTTCGACGAATGTCTGGAGGGATAGAGCAAATCGGCGCTGCGGTCGATTTCACCGTCTGCGATCAAGTGTAATTGGCTTTATGCTGCCAGACTTGGAGGCAATGACCGAATAAACCATCCCTGTTCTAAAGCGAGTAGCATGAAGAGAGGGAATTTCCTCTCTTACTTCTAATTCGCCAAACCGCAGGCTAGGAATGCCCCCCCCCGGTTCAGCTTACGCCGCGAGAAATATTTAACCCGTCCACGTATCCATGAGGACACAGGACGGGTCGACGGGTCAAACCATGAGCACCCTCAGAGAGGCTCGTCTTTGCTTTGCGGCGGTGGCTGAATGAATATTTCGACGCGGCGGCCGCTGCTACCGTCATCAGTCTCGTTGATCTTGGGGGGCGTACCGCGAGCAATCACTTGAAACTTGGCCGGGTCGACGCCCTGCGCAACAAGGTACTTGCTGATCGCGTCAACGCGGGCTTGATCCATTCCTTCGTCTTCTTCAGCATCCCTGAAGCCGTTCACCATGGCGGTCGCACCGGTGTAGGTCAGCACCGCCGCAAGTTCCTTGAGGATGTCTTTGCCATCTTTGGTCGTAGGCTCATTCACATCGTAGAACAGCATGTATGCCGTGGACACAGTATTCGGCAGGTAGGCCTCAAGCCGACCTTGCCCTGTTGGCGTACACGCCAACAGGGCAATCATGGGAAGCGCCAAAAGCGCCGTGAGTTTAGTTGAAATGGTCATAGCCTCAGTCGATTCTGGGAAGGTTGATATCTGACCTATTCGGCAGGCCAGGATGGGTTGATCCGGTGCTTACCGACACGGTATTGCCACCGGAAGTCTGCGTCGCCGTTCTGGTTCCGTCAATCGACGACAGCTGGGACTGGCTTGCACCATAGCCGAGTTCACCCAGGGTGCCGTCGCTGTTGGCATAGATTTCAAAGTCACCAAGTTCCGGCGGCGGAGCCATCGCGATCACCGGCGTTCCGGGGTCCAGGCAGATCGCATACATGAGGACGCGCTCGGGCAGCAGGTGAATGCAGAGCACCTGATCCTGAACCGACGCCAAAAGCTCTGCACCCTGGCCAGCGCAAGCAGGATAATACTGCATGGCATCCGGCTGAATCTCGGAGCAGTAGGCAAGCACGGTCCTTCCGGACACATTCTCAACTGCGTCGACCACAGGTTCCACTGCGGGCTCGACCTCGATGGCCGCATACTTCTCTGTGACGGGTTCAGCCACGATGGCAGTATCCGCTGCAGCGATGGGTTCAGCTACGATGGCAGTATCCGCTGCAGCGGCGGGTTCAGCCACGTTTGCCGTTTGCGTCGGCGTGCAGCCGGCTACCGCTGCGAGTGCAGCAAAGGCGATGACAACCTTGTTCAATCTTGCTCTCCGTTCGGAACAACCTTGCAGTTCTTGGCCGCCAGCATCTCGACAACCGCCACGGGCGCGGAATTTGCCGTGACAACGCAAGACGACGCGAATTCCACGTTCTTGCTGCTGATCATGACCGTCTCTTTGTCGTCCTTCCCGGCTTCAACTTCCGCCGCAGCCAGTTCAGCGTTCTCTGCGCGCAGTTCCGCAAGCTCGTCGTGCTCTTTTTGCGTCTGCTTGTAGCCTTCGGCGCTTACGGTCCCCAGGCCCGCGCGTTCCAGGGCACCGGCCAGATAGGGGTCCTCGCGCATCACCTCGACGGCGACACGCATCATGACGCGCTTTTCATCTTCGCTCATGTGCTGCGATGCACCGATCAGCGTCTGGACCCAGTTGCGGCGCTGACACGAATCGTCAAGCGTGGATTTACCCCCACCTACCGCGACACCGGCAATGGACGTCGACCCGGCCAAACCTTCACCGATGCAGGGGCCACCGGCAAAGGACGGAAGGCCAGGAGCAGGCGGGTTGGATTTCGAATTGGAAAAATCAAAGACGTTACCGCCGGACACTGCGGCTGCGTCGTTTTCTGTGGTGGTTTCGACGCCGTACAGGTTGCCGTCCTGTGCCAGACCTGCTCCTGACGCAGCAATGGTTAGGACCAGAAGCGCCGGGGCGAACATTGTTTTCATGTTTGACTCCAAGGAATGATGGGAAGCGGTAAAATTCACCGCTTCCCAATTAATCGACCTTACAGGATCGATTTATCTTTCATTACGGAATGGGGTTGTACCCATCGATCAGGAACGAGAAGGCAGCCCCGTTTTCGAGCAGCGCGTCACCTTCGAAGACGTCGTCGCTCGAGCCCGTCAGCAGCATGCTGCCGCCGCCAAGGTTGGCAATGGCCAGATCGATGTCGTCAACGTTGGATTCAATCACGATACCGGTGTTGTCGTCACCCTCGATCTCGAAATCGATATACGGGCCGTTGTTGCCTTCCGCGTAGTATTCGTTGTCGGTTTCGAAGTACGCCGTCGCGATGAAGTCGCCGCCGACCTCGGTTCCGAGCTCGCCAAGGAAGCTTGCGGTCTGGCCGACCATCAGCATGCCAGCTTCCGACGTCGATTCGCCGGCGAGGCGCGCCAGGCCGTTCATGTCGTTGGAGAAGGTGACCGTAGCATCTTCGCCGCCGAAGTCTTCGGTGCCCTCATGCTCTGCCGCGGCGCCAGCGATCATCTGCGCGTCGTAGGTGGTCGTGGTCGAACCAACGCCTTGAACCTGACCGATGCCCGCCAGAACGCCACTGACTTCAACCGAGCGATCGTTTTCGATGGTGATCGCGCCGTCAACTTCGTTGTCTTCCGGCCAGTACATGAAGTCGGTCGCGGCGTCGACGTCATTGTCCGGCTCGATGGTGATGTTCAGGCCCGAGTTGGACACGACAACACCGCCAGAGCCGAAGCCCGATACGCCAAGGGTAGCCGACGACGACGTTCCCGAGGGCTTGAGGGTCACGCCCGTGAAGCCGTCAGTCCCGATCGAGACGCCAATGCTTGCTTGCTGTGCCTGCGCGGAAACTGCGAAAGCCATTACGAGGGCCGTGGTGGACATAAGTTTAAACATGCGAATTCTCCTGTTGGATCGCTACGTATCGAAATCTCACGAAACCGCGACTGCCGCAAAATATCCAAAGCGCTGCTTTGATCCGAAAGATCATGTTGGTTTCACTTTGGTTTTCGATGCTGTCTTAATGTATTGCCATCATGAGCTTCACGTCAGTTCCAAGCGTCGCCATCAAGACCCATCGCACCGCTTGCGCAACGGCGAGGCCGGTCGCGGGGGGCCGTCGCGCAATGCTCGGGTCATCGCCTCTGGTCCGGGTGAGCCCGTGGCTACCGTCGCCGGATAGGACGGACGGTTCGATTCGTGACCCAGCAGGACTTTCCCGCTTATGCCGGGAGGCTGGCAGCAGCGTAGCAGGCGGTGATGGCGTCGGGTCACCCTCTGGCCGTTGAGGCCTGTGCAGCAGTGAGGGAGGCGATCTTTTGGTCGGCGGGCAAAGGATCCACCGGCCGTTATGACCGGGTGTCACACGTTTATTCATTCCCCAATTATCGCTCTGGATTCACCGGAATCCCCTCACCACAGTCGCGCAACAAGGCCGCGCCGGGTTCGCAACGGTGACCGCAGGAACTGGAAGGGACGCCCCCTTGACGCGGGAGACCATGAGCAGGCAGATCGGTCCGGGGCGGAGCGAAGACCCGAAATCCGGGCTTGCCGATCAGGGGATCCTGCCCCGGATCGTCCGTTTGGGCGGGTCAGGATTGGAAGTCTATAAAGGAAATGAAGCGTGATAGCCTTCGATCAGCACGAGCCGTATTTTTTCGACCTGGTTCGGGAATCAGACTGGCACGAATGCAGCTCTTGGTTGATCGCGCTGGCTGCAATCCACCACGGCCTTGATGCGACCTTTTACAGATCGCAATCGGCCGCGAAGGTCTCTCTGCCAGGCCTTCCAAAGAAGACAAGCGACGCAGCTTTTCTGAAAGTATCCGACGGACGGCGCGAAAGGTTCTTCTTTGGGTCCCAGTCGGATCGGCTGAGCATGCCGACACTGCTGCTGACCCGCGACAAACTCAAGACTCGGGGGACACTTATTCGCAAGGGGATTCCGGTTCCGGCGGGTGGGATCGCGTCCGCGAAGGATATCAGCGTTCTGAAGGCGCTGGTGGATCAGGGTGTCAGGAGGTTTGTCGTGAAGCCTGTCGATGCATCGCTGGGAAAGGGGGTGCATTCAAATCAAAGCGTGAGGCAGGTTCAGGACATTCTTCAAGGCAACAAGGGCGCGTCGTTTGTGCTGGAGCAGTATGTCGCAGGACGCGAATTCCGGGTCTTCGTCGTGAACGGATCTGTCGCGGCCGCAACCGGACGCAGCGTCGCTTCGGTTGTTGGCGATGGCAACAAGACCGTGGGCCAGCTGCTTGTTGACCGCGAAGCAACCCGCGCTTGCTATCCATTCGCGGCGATGAAAGCGCTTGATGCCAATGACCTTGAGCTTGCACTGCTGATGCAGGGGGTTTCCAGGCTGACGGTTCCGGCTCCGGGCCGTGCCATCAAGTTGACGACAAAAGACATTCCCGGACGGGACAGCGAGTACCCGGATATGACGTCCAAGCTTCCCTCTGGCGCCGCTGACGTCGCGGTATTGGCGGCACAAACCCTTGGGGCTTCCGTCTGCGGCATCGATCTGATCGTTCATCCCGGCGGACAGACGATCCTGTTGGAAGCGAATTGCCGCCCTATGCTTAGAATGCACAGTTTTCCGTATCCAGACGGCAGGGGAAACCTTTCGGTTCCCGAAGCGATCCTTGCCCAGTTCTTTCCCATTGATGTCGCGGAGGATGCCCAACTGGAAAAGCGGGTCGATTTCGTCAGGATGCGGGCGGCTTTGATCGACGCTGCCAACACGTCAGGCGCGGTCGAGGCCAAGGATTATCTGGTGCCGGATACCCTGTGATCGCCCTTCCGGTGTGGCAAACCGGAACGCCCCAGGCCGTCCTATCGCGGCATGGGGGTGGCCTTACGCAAGAACGGCCGGTCACACTGTCAGCTTGCCCGCGACGATGCTCGCGCGCGCCGAAGGCTCTGACACCCCAGCTATGGAATCGCCGCCGATCGCGGCATCCGTCCGAATCAGATCGCCGGTGATCAGATCGATCCGGCTTCGACCATGTAGCTGCTGGCCGTGCACATCGCAGCATCGTCCGAGGCCAGGAACAGCACCATACGGGCGACATAGACCGGCTCGATCAAGTCGGGCAGGCATTGGCGGTTGCGGTGGGCCTCGATGGCCTCGGGCTTGGCCCAGAGCGTCTTCTGCCGTTCGGTCATGATCCAGCCGGGCACCACCGCGTTGACGCGGATGCGGTGCTTGCCCAGATCGCGCGCCATCGTGCGGGTCAGGCCGTGCACCGCAGCCTTGGCGGTGGCATAGGCCGGGAACCCGCCCCCAGCCTCGAACCAGCTGTTCGAGCCGAGGTTGATGATCGACCCGCCGCCCCGTTCGATCATGTCAGGGGCGACGGCCTGGATGGCGAAGAACTGATGCCTGAGGTTGGTCTCCATCCGCTCGTCCCAGTATTCGGGGGTCACGTCCGTCCAGAAATGGCGGTCGTCGCGGGCGGCGTTGTTGACCAGCACGTCCGCAGGGCCGATTCGCGATTTCAGAGCCGCGAAGGCCGCGCGCAGGCTGCCGATGTCGCGCAGGTCACAGATCTCATGCGTGACGCCCGGATTGGCCGCCGCCAGGGCCGCGCTTCCGGTGGCGTCCAGATCGACGAACCCCACCTTTGCGCCCTGGGCCGCAAAGGCCGCCACGATCTCGGCCCCGATGCCCGAGGCGCCTCCGGTGATGTAGACGACCTTCCCGGCAAGGCTTGGGTATCTGGCAAAGCGGTCCGACATGCTGGCTTCCATTCTGGCTGGTTGGCCGGACAAGGTGGCCGCAGCGCCAGGGATGGTCAAGCCGCGATAAAGTGCCGTCGACGCGCCGGGACGGTTCAGCCTTGCGGCTGTTGCAGGGCGGGCGGCTGGCGGGCAGCCTCTGGCCGGTCCGCGGTGTCGGGGACCGCGCTGGCAACCAGCACCAGCGCCGCCACGGCGGCCGAGGCAAGGGCCCAGAGCACCGGCTGCGGGGTCGGTGCGCGGTCAGGAGACTCTGCGAAGACCTCCAGCATATGCAGATCAAAACGCCCGTCGATCATGGCAGACCCCCGGCAAGTTGCTGCGTCAATCCTGGGGCCAGGACAAGCGCCAAGGCGGACAGATAAGCCAGCGCGAAAGCGGCCAGGGCAAGCCAGCTTGCTACGCGCGCGCGGGGCTGACGGAAAAGACGGGTCATGCCAGGGCCACCTTCAGAACGCGCCCACCGGCACCCGGCAGCGCCGCGCCGCCCAGAAGCCCGTCGCGCAACACCTTGCCACCCGGCCAGGGTCCGAACCCCGAGGCGACGTTGATGTGCCCCGCATCGCCCAGATCGATCAGATCAGCCTCCCATGACCGGGCCAGGCTGGTGGCGCGGGCGAAGGACATCCAGGGGTCGTTGCGGCTGGCGACCAGCAGGGAGGGCACGCCAAGCGGGCGCTCGGGGATCGGGCCGAAATGGCCTATGCGGTCGCTGCCCTTCGTCTCGGCCGGGGCGACAAGCAGCGCTGCCCGCACCCTCAGTTGCGGCCATTTCGCCAGGATACGCGTGATCAGGACGGCGCCCAACGAATGACCGACAAGGATGCAGTCAGGATGCTGCAGGATGGTCGAGGCCAGTTCCGCCTCCCACACCGCGGGGGACGGCCGGGCCGGATCGGAGAGGTCGACCATCAGGGCCCGCGGGTCCGTTGCCGCCCACCAGTGCTGCCAATGCGGCGCGGGCGATGCGTCGAGGCCGGGAACGATCAGGGTCTTGGTCATGGCGCGTCTCCTTGTCCGGTCGACTCTGCGATGTCTTAAATCTATCAGATTTGTCGTGATTTTGGTTCCAAAGAGCCACCCTGGAAGAGAAGGCCAGTCTCCTAGCGGGGCCGGGTGTCGACGGGATAGGCCGTGGTGAACTTCATCCGTTCCATCGCGAAATGGCTGGTCACGTTCTTGATCGGCACCGCATCGGTCAGCCGCTTGTAGAGCGAGTCATAGGCCGCCATGTCAGGGACCGAGACCCGCAGGAGGTAATCCAGCTCTCCGGCCATGCGGTAGACTTCCATGATCTCTGGGATTGCTTCGACAGCGCGGGCGAAGGTCTTGCGCCAGTCCGAGGAATGGTCTGGGGCCTCGATCCCAACGAAGACGGTCAGCCCGAAGCCAAGCTTCGCCGGATCCGCCAGCGCGACCCGTCCGGTCAGGACGCCCGAAGCCTCCAGCTTCTGGATGCGTTTCCAGGCGGGGGTCTGCGAAAGGCCGGCCTTGTCGGCGATCTGCGCAATGGGCAGCGTCGCATCGCGCATCAGCTCGGCGACGATCTTGCGGTCGATCAGGTCAAGGTCGGACATGGAACTTCCTTTCGGTCGATCAGACGCAAGCATGACCAAAATCCCGCAAATGTCTACATTGTTTATCGTGTATAGGCGGAGCCTTGTTTTGCAGGCGTTCGAAGCTGCGGTTTTCGGGTGCCGCGGGCGGTCTTCCCGGCAGGTCGTGGAATCGCGACATTGATTCTCGACTTTGCCGGGCGTAGCGTTCCGTCATGATCACGCAAAAGATGAAATACGCGCTGAAAGCGCTTTTGGTCCTGGCCGACGAAGCCGCCAAGGACCACCCGCAGGCGTTGACCATCGAAGAGATCGCCAAACGCTCGGGCACACCGAAGCGCTTTCTGGAGCATATCCTGCTGGAAGTGCGCAACGCGGGTGTGATCGCCTCGACACGTGGGCGGTCGGGGGGATACAGCCTGTTGAAGCGCCCGACCGAGATCTCGATCTCGGAACTTCTGCGCACCATCGACGGACCGATCGCCCCCCTGCCCTGCCTGTCGCGCCGCGCCTACCAGCGGTGCGAGGACTGCACCGACGAAGCGACCTGCCGAATCCGCAAGGTCTTTGCCGAGGTGTTCTGGTCCTACCTCTTGATCATCGACTCACTGACACTGGAAGACATGCTGCGCTCGGGCGCGGTGGCCGACCAAGTCATGGGCGCGGCCCAGTAGGCAGCAAGTCCCTTCTATTGCAGCGCTTTCTGGTTATCCCAGACCCCCCGTAGCGGATGGGGGCGGAGAATTTTTTTCTCTAATCACGACCGAATTTGGCGTGAATTTTCCTTTGCAATACTCGACTGTCTCTGTCGTTATTTAGGCATCGGCAGGGCAGATGCCCCATGCCGCAGCGAAGGAGATGGACGATGACCGCACCCGCGTTCCCCCGCAGCCTGGCTGACCAGGCGCCAACCGCCCTGCCCCTTCGCCAGGCCTGTGCCGTCCGTCTGGTGGACCGCCGCACCGGCCTGACCCACCGCGTCAACGGCAGCCCGCTGGTCCTGTTCACCCGGAACCCGACCGAAGCCGTGGCCGAGCTTCTCTCGGGGCGCGACGACCGCGTCTGGGAAGCCCGCATCGAACTCATCGGAGGGGCCGCATGACCCCCCTGCCGCAAACCATCCTGGGCCTGATGCCCTATCGCCCCATTCCGACATCCAAGGAGAAGACCATGTTCGCCACCATCACGCTTGCCGGATCGATCTCGGCGCAAGGCCCGGTGACCGCCGCCCATGATGACGGCCGCATCACCATTGCCGACGGGCTTCGTCGCCTGACCGGTCAGCCGGTAAGCCGCCTGCGCAGCCTTTTGGCCGGGGCAGCGCTGGCGGTCCTGGGCCTGGGCGTTTCCCCCGCCCAGGTCCAGGCCGAGACACTGCTGAACGTCAGCTACGACCCGACCCGCGAGCTGTATCGTGAGATCAACGAGGCCTTCACCGCCTTCTGGACGGCCCAGGGCAACCCGGCGCCCGAGATCGAGGTCAGCCACGGCGGATCGGGGTCGCAGGCCCGCGCGGTGATCGACGGGCTTGAGGCGCAGGTGGTGACGCTGGCGCTGGCTTCTGACATCGACAAGATCGCCGCGGCTGGCAAGCTTCCCGCCGACTGGCAGACGAAGCTGCCGAACAATTCGTCACCCTATACCTCGACCATCGTCTTCCTGGTGCGGGAGGGGAACCCCAAGGGCATCAAGGACTGGGGCGATCTGGTCAACGAAGGGGTGGAGGTGATCACCCCGAACCCCAAGACCAGCGGCGGCGCGCGGTGGAACTACCTGGCCGCCTGGGCCTGGGCCGAGAAGAACGGCAAGGACCCGAAGGAATTCGTGGGCGCGCTGTACAAGAACGTCCCCGTTCTGGACCAGGGCGCGCGCGGCTCGACCACCACATTCGCCCAGCGCGGCATCGGTGACGTGCTCCTGGCCTGGGAGAACGAGGCCTACCTGGCGCTGAAGGAGATCGGTGAGGACCAGTTCGACATCGTCGTCCCGTCCGTGTCCGTGCTGGCTGAACCTCCGGTCGCGCTGGTGGAAGGCAACATCAAGACCGAAGACCAGCGCAAGCTGGCCGAGGCCTACCTTAACTTCCTCTACAGCCCCGAAGGCCAGGCCATCGCCTTCAAGAACTTCTACCGCGCCTGGGACACCTCGAAGGCCGCGCCGGAGGATGTCGCCCGCTTCCCGAAGCTGGAACTTGTCGACATCGCCAGCTTCGGCGGCTGGTCCAAGGTGCAGCCGGAACACTTCGGTGACGGCGGGATCTTCGACCAGATCTACGTGCCGAAATGAGGCCTCTGGTCCATCGGTCCCCCATGCCCGGCCTTGGGCTGAGCATGGGGATAACCCTGACGATGCTGTCGCTCGTCGTCCTGATCCCGATCGGCGCCCTTCTTCTGAAGGGCGCCAATTACGGTTTGGCGGGGATATGGGAAACCGTGAACCGTGAACGCGTCTGGGCGGCGCTGTTCCTGTCCTTCCGCCTGTCGTTGATCGCGGCGCTGTTCAACCTGGTGTTCGGGGTCCTGCTGGCTTGGGTCCTTGTGCGCTACCGCTTCCCCGGCCGTCGCCTGCTGGACGCGGCCGTCGACCTGCCCTTTGCGCTGCCCACCGCCGTTGCCGGCATCTCGCTCACCGCGCTTTACGCCCCGAACGGGGCCTTCGGTGTATTGGCCGGGGAAATCGGCTGGAAGATCGCCTACACGCAATGGGGCATCCTGATCGCGCTGATCTTCGTGGGCCTCCCCTTCGTCGCCCGCACCGTCCAGCCGGTGATCGAAGAGATCGAGCGCGAGGTCGAGGAAGCTTCGGCGACGCTCGGCGCGACGCGGCTGCACACGATCCGCCACGTGATCCTGCCGATGCTGCTGCCCGCCGCGCTGACCGGCTTTGCCCTGGCGCTGGCGCGGGCGGTGGGGGAGTACGGTTCGGTCATCTTCATCGCCGGGAACATCCCGCTGGTGACGGAAATCGCCCCCCTTCTCATCATCATCCAGCTTGAAGAGTTCAACTATGACGCGGCCGCCGCCATCGGCATCGCCATGCTGCTGATCAGCTTCGCCATGCTTCTGGTGATCAACCTGATCCAGGTCTGGAGCCGCCGGAGGATTGGCCATGTCTGACGCAACCTTCCGCCCCGCGACCGAGGAGACGCCCCTTGCCCGCCGCATCCTGATCGGGCTGGCGGTCACGGGCCTGCTGATTCTGGTCTTTGCCCCCCTCGTCGCCGTCTTCGTCGAGGCGCTGCGCGACGGCATCATGGCGTCGCTGGAAAGCCTGGCCAGCCGCGACGCCTGGGCAGCGATCAAGCTGACGCTGACCATTGCAGCGATCTCGGTGCCCTTGAACGCGATCTTCGGCGTGGCGGCCGCCTGGTTCATCACCAAGTTCGACTTCCGCGGCAAGGCGTTCCTGATCACCCTGATCGACCTGCCGTTCAGCGTCTCGCCCGTCGTGGCGGGCCTTTGCATCGTGCTGACCTTCGGGGCCAACAGCGCCATGGGCGCTTGGCTGGTGGACAATGGCTATCCAATCGTCTTCGCCATGCCGGGAATCATCCTGGCCACCATGTTCGTGACCTTCCCCTTCGTCGCGCGGGAACTGATCCCGGTGATGATCGAACAGGGCCGGGCCGAGGAAGAGGCGGCGCTGACCTTGGGCGCGGGCGGCTGGCGGGTGTTCTGGACGGTGACGCTGCCGAACATCCGCTGGGCGCTTCTATACGGTGTCCTCCTCTGCAACGCCCGCGCGATGGGCGAGTTCGGGGCGGTGGCCGTCGTGTCGGGCAAGATCCGGGGCGAGACGGCGACGATCCCCACGACCATCGAGATGCTCTACCAGGAGTATCTGTCCGTCGCCGCCTTCACCCTGGCCGCCGTACTGGCGCTTCTGGCGCTGGTCACCCTGGTCCTGAAAACCCTGCTTGAGCTGCGCCACGCCGACCAGCTGGCAGCCACCCACCGCCATTGAGGTTCCCCATGCACATCGAAATCGACGAAATCTCCAAGCAGTTCGGCGCCACGGCGGCCCTGCATCCGGTGTCGCTTGCCATCCCCTCGGGCGCGCTGGTGGCGCTGCTTGGCCCGTCGGGGTCGGGCAAGACCACGCTTCTGCGCATCCTGGGGGGCCTGGAATATCCAACCTCGGGACGCGTGCTGTTCGACGGGCAGGACGCCACCGGCCTTACCGTGCAACAGCGGCGGGCGGGGTTCGTGTTCCAGTCCTACGCCCTGTTCCGCCATATGACCGTGTTCGACAACATCGCCTACGGCTTGAACGCCCGCCCCCGCGCCACCCGGCCGCAAAAGGCCGAGATCGCGCGGCGGGTGACCAAGCTTCTGGACCTGATCCAGCTTCCCGACATCGGCGCGCGCTATCCCAGCCAGCTTTCGGGGGGCCAGCGTCAGCGCGTGGCCCTTGCCCGCGCGCTGGCCATCGAACCCCGGATGCTGCTTCTCGACGAACCCTTCGGAGCCCTTGACGCCAAGGTCCGCAAGGAACTGCGCCAGGGCCTGCGCGACATCCACGACACCACCGGGCTGACCACCGTCTTCGTGACCCACGACCAGGACGAGGCGATGGAACTGGCCGACGTGGTCGTCGTCATGTCGATGGGCCGCATCGAGCAGATCGGCAAGCCGCAGGACATCCGCGCACGCCCCGCGACGCCCTTCGTGCGCGAGTTCATCAGTGCCTGAACGTCACGCCACGCGGTTGCGCCAGCACTCGGCGATGTAGGTCGCGGTCATCAGGTCCAGATGCGCCCCGCCGCCGTTCTTGGCGATGGTGATCTCATCGTCGGACCGGCGCACGAACAGCGCCGGGTCGTCGTAGAAATCGGCGATGATGTCAGCCACGGTGATCGCGCCCGAGGCGATGGGGTCCATGATCTCGCCGATGTGGTGGACCGTGGTGGCCCGGGCATCGACGAAGACCCGGGCGCGGGCCATCGCCCGGTCGTCCACCTCGCGCATGGCGGGGGTATAGGCCCCGATCAGATCGAGGTGCTGGCCCGGTTGCAGCCAGGTGCCCCGGATCAAAGGGGCCTTCGCCATCGTCGCGCAGCAGATGATGTCCGCCTTGCGTACCGCGGCCTCAAGATCGTCAGCCACCGGCAGGCCCATCGCCTCGGCTGTAGCACGGGTCCGACTCCAGGTGGTGAAGCGGGCCTCGGGGAAGATGCTGGAATAGGCTTCGACCATGCTGCGCGCCACCACGCCCGCACCGACGAGAAGGATCTCGCGGCTGTCCTTGCGTGCAAGGCGGCTGGCCGACAGCAGGCTGTCGCCGGCCGTCTTCCACTTGGTCACCAGGTGGAAGTCGATGAGCGCGGTCAACTCTCCGGTCACGTCGTCGAACAGGTTGACGATGCCGTTGATCGTCGGCACCCCGCGCGCGGCGTTTCCGGGGACGATGGTGCCGATCTTGACCAGGGATCCCAACCCGTCGATCCAGGCCGCACGGTCCAGAAGCGTATCCTCGCCGCGATAGAGGAAGATGTCCTTGATCTCGGCCCTTGGGAGGCGGTGTCCGGCCTCGAGCGCCCGGGTAAGGCCCTGCCAGTCCAGAAGGTGTTCGGCGTCCAGCCCGATGGTTTCGACCGTCATATACCGGCTTCCTTTCTTGTAAGCAGCTCCTCGGCAACCAGGCGCTCCGCCCAGCCCCGCCAGCTTTCGAACTGGTGCGTGCGCCAGCCTCGGCGGGCGGCGGCGACGATATTTTCCGCCTTGTCGTCGGCGAAGATCAGGCGGTCAGGGGGCAGGCCGCAGTCCTCCTCGACCGCCTGATAGATGCGGGGATCGGGTTTCGAGACACGCAAGCGGCCCGAGACATATTCGCGGTCGAACTCGCCCAGGAAATCCAGCTTGTCCCGCGCCTCTTCGTAGGAATAGCTGCCGAAGTTGGTCAGGCAGAAGACCGGGACGCCCTTCGCCCTCAACGCGCGCAGAAGGGCGATTGAGCCTTCGATGCGGGGGCTCGCCAGCTCGATCCAGCGGTCGTACCACATCCGGATTTCCGGTGCCCAGTCGGGGTAACGGTCGGCCCAGTCGTAGATCGTCTCGCGGAAGAGGGCACCGTCGTCGACCAGCGCGTTCATGTGGTGCAGGTCCACCGCGCCGAACAGGGCGCGGCGCCGCTCCTCACCCAAGACGCGGTCGTAAAAGGCCTCGGGCTGCCAGCGGGTCAGCACGTTGCCGATGTCGAATATCACTGCCTCAGGCTGCATCCGTTACCCGTTTCCGCACCGTTTCGCGCCAGATCACATAAAGGCCAGACCCGCAGATCAGCGCAATCCCCACCCAGGACACCGCGTCGGGGAAGGTGTCAAAGACCAGAAGGCCCCAAAGGATCGCCAGCGGCATGCCCACGTATTCGAAGGGCGCGATCAGCCCGGCCTCGGTGGTGCGATAGGCTTGCGTCACCATCAGGCCACCAATACCCACCGAAAGCCCCGTGGCGAGAAACACAGGCCAGTCGTGCAGGGGCGGCCAGATCCAGGGGCGAAAAAGAAAGGCCCAGAGCCCGTCCTTCTCTGCCAGATGCCCGTCGCCGACCCACAGACCCATGCATAGGCTGACCACGATAAACCCGGCCTGCACGTAGAAGGACAGGGTCATCGCGCTTTCGGTGCCGCCCATGTGACGCACCAGAAGGTTGCCCGAGGCATACATGACGGCCGAGATCAGGACCAGAAGCGCGGCCGGCTGGATCACCCCCGCGCCGGGGCGCAGCATCACGATCACGCCGACCATTCCGATGATCACCGCGGCCCAGCGCCGGGGGCCAACCTTCTCGCCCAGAAAGACGATGGACAGCAGGGTGATGATGATCGGGCTGACATAGGCCACCGCCACCGCATCGGCGAGAGGCATGGTCGACAGCCCCACGAAATACGTGACGTTAGAGATCATCACGATCACCACTCGCATCAGGTGCATCCGGGGCCGCCCGGTAACCAGTTGCGCAAAGCCGCGCTGGGAAATGCCGACCACGGTCAGAATGAAGGTCATCGCCACAAAGGCCCGGATCAGGATCACCTGGTGCAGCGCGTAGCCGTTCGAGAGGAACTTGATCGAGACGTCGTTGACCGAAAAGATCAGCGTGCCGCCGATGGCGAAAAGGATGCCGGTCAGGGCTTGCGAGCGTGCCATGCGGGCAGAGAAGCCGGGGCTTTAGGTTCCGTCTGTCCTGCCCGCGACATCAGGTGGCGCGGGCAGGCAGCGGTGGCCTCAGGGGTTGGTGGCCGGGGCCGAGGCCGCATCGACCTGTGCCTGCAGCGCAGTCTTCTCGGCTTCCAGAGCGGCGACCTTCTCGGTCAGGGCAGCCAATTCGGCCTTGGCGGCTTCCGCAGCCGTGGCGGCATCCGCCTCCAGCGCTGCGACCTTTGCCGCGAGGTCGGCCTTTTCGGTTTCCAGCGCGCTCAGCTTCTCCAGAATCGCCTTGCCCTCGGCCTCGACCGCCGCAGCGGCGTCGGCTGCGGCCTTGGCGGCGGCCTCCCCTTCGGCCTTCAGCGCGGCAAGCTCGTCGGCAAGCTTGGTCTTCTCGGCTTCCAGTGCCGTCACCGCCTCGGTCTTGGCGGCCAGGTCCGCGCCAAGGGCATTGCCCTTCTGGCTGGACTGGTAGGCGAAGAAGCCCAAGATCGCCGCCACCACCACCAGCACGATTGTCATCATGTTCCGCATCGTCAAACCCCCCATGTTTGTGGGGAAACCTATCCGCAACCTGATCCATCGCACAACAGGCAAGCCCTAGTGCCCCGGGATCTCGGTTGACGAATGGTGAATGCCCGCAGGCAAGTCATTGGATGCAAAAGGTCCGACTCCGTGCCCACGCGCGGGCAACCCCTATCTTGGCGCAGCGAAGACCTGCACCCAGTAGTAGCGCAAGGGGGCCGAGTTTCCCCGGATCGGCCGGTCATCCGCCTGGTAGACCATCGCGATCCCCGTCTCGGTCATCCGGCAGTTCAGCATGTTCCGCCGGTGGCCCGCGCTGTTCAGCCACCCCGAGACGACCTGCCCAGCCGAACGATACCCGGCCGCGATGTTCTCGGCCGCGGTGGAGTAGCTGTAGCCCTGCCGCTTGATCCGGCTCGAGAAGCGCGAGCCGTCCTTGCCTGCATGTCCGAAGAAGTTCTGCTCGGCCATCGCCGTCGCATGCGCCCGCGCCGCCGCAGTCAGCCGCGCATCCAGCCGCAAGGGCTGGCACCCCGCCTTGGCCCGGGCAGCGTTGACTGCGGACAGGACCGTCTCGGCCGGACTGGCCGCCGCAACCGGCGACGCCAGGGCCAGTGCGACGAGAAGCGCCTTAGCCCAGGATAGCCTGGGCATGGAACGACACATGGTCTTCCATGAAGGTCGAGACGAAGAAATAGCTGTGGTCATAGCCCTTCTGCATCCGGAACGTGCCGCCTTGGCGCGCCTGGGCCATCGCTTCGGCCAGCGCCTCGGGGCGGAGTTTGTCGAGAAACTGGTCAGCCGTCCCCTGGTCGATCAGCATCGGCCCGTCGAATCCCCGGCGCCGCATCAGCACCGTCGCATCATGGGCCGCCCAAGACGACTCGTCGGGTCCGAGATAGGCAGAAAATTGCGGACGGCCCCAATCACTCGTCGTAGGGTTGCAAATCGGTGCGAAGGCCGAGACCGACTTGAAGCGTCCCGGAAAGCTCATCGCGATGGTCAGCGCACCGTGCCCGCCCATCGAATGGCCAGTGATCCCCTGCGCCTCTTCGGCCAGCGGAAAGGCGTTGAACAGGACGCGGGGCAGGTCCTCGGTGATGTAGTCCCACATCCGGAAATGCGGGGACCAGGGCGCCTGCGTCGCGTTCACGTAGAAGCCTGCCCCCTGACCCAGCGCGAAGTCGGCGTCGTTCGCCACCCCCTCGCCACGGGGCGAGGTGCCGGGGAAGACGAGCGCGATGCCCGCCTCGGCCGCCCAGCGCTGCGCCCCGGCCTTGATCATCGCGTTCTCATGCGTGCAGGTCAGGCCCGATAGGAACCACAGGACCGGCACCGGCCCGTCCTCTGCCTGCTGGGGCAGGAAAAGGCCGAAAGTCATGTCGCAGCCGGTGGATTGGGAGGCGTGGCTGTAGACGCCCTGGACGCCGCCGAAGGCCCGGTTTTCCGAGACGGTTTTCATAGGTAGCCCCCCTGGCCGATCAGGGCGATCGCGGCTGTCACGGTCACAACCGAAGCGGCGGTGGACAACAGGATCGCGGTGGAAACGCGTTGTGGCGCAACACGGTAATGCTGCGCAAGGATGAAGACATTGCCCGCCACCGGCAAGGCCGCTGCGGCGATCATCACCCCGGCCTGGTAACCCGTCACGCCGAACAGCCAGCAGGCCCCAGCCACGGCCAGAGGATGCAGGATCAGCTTTGAGAAGGAGAGCCAAGCCGCGACCTCCACCCGTTCCGCCGACCGGCCGGACAGCGAGGCCCCGATGGCAAAGAGGGCACAGGGGGTGGCGGCCGCCCCCAGCAGGGTCAGGAATTCGTTGACCGGAACGGGCAGCTCCATCCCGGTCGATCCCCACAGGACACCCGACCCGACCGAGACGATCATCGGGTTCTTCACCAGTCCCATCCCGAGGATGCCGAAGGTCTGCGCGCTGACCCGACCTGCCCGCAGCCCGGTGATCACCATCGTCAGGATCGAGGAAAAGACGATCAGGTCGACCGCCAGCACCAGTAGCACCGGACCGACGGCCTCTGGCCCGAGGAGAAGCGCCAGCATCGGAATGCCGAGGAAGCCCACGTTGCCGATGACCCCGGTATGGGCCTCGAACACCGCCTCTTCCCGGCTGACGCCGCGCGCCAGGGCGACGGCAGCCACGATCAGCCAGACGACCGTAGTCGCAAGCAGGTAGGCAAAGACGAAGGGCCAGTTGAAGATCACCGAAACGTCAAGGTTCGCGGCGAAGCCGAACAGCATGGCCGAGAGGGCGAAGTAGAAGACGAAGCGGGTGAGGTAGGCCGTCGCCTCTTCGGAGAAGAAGCGCGTCCGTCCGGCAAGGTAGCCGACCCCGATCAGCGCGAAGAACGGCAGGGTTTTCAGGAAGATCGCCAGCATCGCGCCGGGATGTCACGGGTGGCAGGAAAGGGCAAGTCTTGCGTCCCGGTGGGGATCGGGAATCGGGCTGTCGCGGGTCGGACTATCGCCCGACTTCGAAACATTCAGTGCGGACGATGTGGCAAAAGCAGGGCGCCGCCCGGTCCCCGAGGCCGGAGTGAACCCAGGCTATTGTTGCAACATCTTGCGACAATCCCAGGTTGCGGCGGCAGATTTGCCCCCATTTGCATGAGCAAGCGCATCAGTTCCGCTGTCACGGCCTTGGCGATTGTGGCGAAAAAGGACCGGAAAGCCTTCACGTTTTGGCCCAACTCATTGGCTACACGTAAAGAAACCGCACGTCCTTCTTGGGGGAAAGAAGGGCGCGGGAAGGGTGATTAATGATGACCGCTGCCGCGCGCAAGTTTGACTCTGTCGATCTGGGGACCACAGCCGACGAGCTGCCCCCGGGAACCAAGCTGCTTTACGGGCAGTTCACCATCGAGTCCTTCGTCAACAGCGGCGGCTTCGGGATCGTCTACATCGCGCGCGACTCGCTGGACCGGCAGATAGTCATCAAGGAGTGCTTCCCCTCGACCTTCTGTCGCCGGATCGGCACGACGGTGGGCGCGCGGTCGCGGGCGCAGCAGGACGAATTCCGGGCGGCAGTGAAAAGCTTCATCCAGGAAGCGGTGACGCTGTCGCAGCTGGACCATCCCAACATCATCAAGGTCCACCACGTCTTCGAGGACAACGAGACCGCCTATATGGCGATGGACTACATCGATGGGCCGGACCTTTTGCAAACCGTCGAGGGCACGGCACGGCCTCTGACGCCGAAAGAGATCGTCGCTTTCCTGCACACGATGCTGGATGCGCTGGACCATGTGCATGACCGGGGCCTGCTGCACCGTGACTTGTCGCCCGACAACATGATCCTGAACAAGGCCACGGGCCAGCCGGTCCTGATCGATTTCGGGGCGTCGCGCAAGGAAGTGACGCGGAAAAGCCGGGCGCTTTCAGGTCTGCGCGTGGTCAAGGACGGCTATTCCCCGCAAGAGTTCTATGTCAGCGGCAGCAAACAGGCGCCCTGCAGCGACCTTTATGCCCTGGCGGCCAGCTTCTACCACCTGATCACCGGCGAGACGCCCAAGACCTCGCAAGAGCGGCTGTCGGCCATTGCGGGGCGCGAAGGCGATCCGCTGCGCCCGCTGGCGGGACGGTTCAAGACCTATCCGCGCGGTTTTCTGGATGCGATCGACAAGGCGATGGCGATCTTCCCGCGCGACCGGCTGCAGTCGGTCGAGGAATGGCGGGCGATGCTGTCCAGCGAAGCCGCGCGGCCGGTTTCGGAACCGGTGATGCCGGCGGCCACGGTCGCGCGGACGGTCTCGGCTCCGCCCGCCGCTGCGCCACAGGCGATGGCCCCCGGCCCCGCCCCGGTGGTGGTCATCCAGTCTCCACGCGGGCCGCGCGATGTCTTGATGTCGTCTGCCGCTGCGGTCCTGCTGCTGGTTGGCCTTCTGTCGCTGCCGGACTTGCTGAACCGCAGCACCGAAGCGGCGGCTCCGGCGGTGACTGTGCCCACGGAAACGCTTGCCCTTGCAACCCCGGCGGCTGTCGAGGCAGCTCCCCCTGCCGCTGAGGTTCTGGCGGTTACCAACGTGCTGCGCCTGCCGGGTGGCTACGCCTTCGACGTCGTGGAGACCGCGACAGGGATGCAGACCGTCGTGTCCGAACTGCCGTCCGATCTGCAGGGGTCGGTCCAGGTTGGCGACATCCTGTTGGTATACTCCCCTACGGGCGAGACGCTGGGTACCGCAACTGCGCTGAGGGAAATTCTTTTGCGCGAATTTTCGAATGGAATTACAACTTACAGTTTTGTTGTTCGACGCGGTGACAGTACACTGGATGCGGAGTTCCGGCTTGGGGTGGCCGGCTAGCTGCCATTGCCGAAACACAAGGACGGGGAGAGAAAGACTTGAAGTTCCTGCGCACGATCTTTGGCGAGAATGACGAGCCCGGCCCGTCGGGAAGTCCGGCGGATATCGGTCCCGATCCTGTCATGGCCGCACTTGCCGAGCTTGAGGTGAAGCGCCTTCGCGAAGCGCTGGCCGCAGCGACTCCGCCCGCACCGCCGGAACCGGAGCCCGACGTCGAGATCCCGACGACCGTCGCCCGTCCCAGCCGGGTCGTGAAGGCCAAGGCCCCGCTGCCCGAAGGCGTCACCCTGCCCAGCCGCGGTATCTGGGACCTTGAGGATGAAGTCCCGAAACCCGCTGTCGAGGCCCTAGTCACTGCCGAAGCGCCGCGTCGTCCGACCCGGGCCAAAACGCGCGTCCTGGGCTTCGAGGCGCAGCCCACCGCCGTCGTGCCGCTGTTCGACGGCCTGGAGTCGCCTGCCATCGCCCCAGCCGCACCCGCCCCGGGGAAGGGCTACGTGATGTTTCCCGCAGGCTGGCTGGTGGTGAAGGATGGTCCCGGCAAGGGCGCCTCCTTTGCGCTGAGCCAGGGTGTATCGCAGATCGGCCGGGGGTCGGACCAGACGGTGTCGCTGGACTTCGGCGACATGGCGATCTCGCGCCAGAACCATGCTGCGATTGCCTATGATCCTGCAACGCATGAATTCCATGTCGGTCATGGCGGCAAGTCCAACCTTGTCCGCCTGAACGGCCACCCGCTTCTGGCCACCGAAACCGCCGCCGATGGGGATGAGATCCAGATCGGCGAGACGACGTTGGTGCTGAAGGTCCTGTGTTCGCCCGAGTTCAACTGGTCATCGTTCGAGGCCGAAGGAGACGGGCATGATATGGCGATCGCGTGAACCCCGCTTCGACGTCGCCTCGGGCATCAGCCAGGGCGCGCGCGACTATCAGGAAGACGCGATCACGGCCGACTTTCCGGTCGGGGCGGAAGCTGGCTTCGTGGTGCTGGCCGATGGCATGGGCGGTCATGCCGCGGGCGATGTCGCCTCGAAGATCGTCCTGACCGAAGTCTATTCGGAACTGAAGTTCCACTTCGCCAACGTCGCTTCATTCGAGGAACGCGCACCCGAGATCCTGCGTGGCGTCGCCGACCTTGCGAACGAGACGCTGCGCCATCATGCCCGGACCCATCCGGAGACCGATGGCATGGGCGCGACGCTGGTGGTTCCGGCACTGGTTGAGAACCGGCTTTGGTGGATCTCGATCGGGGATTCGCCGCTGTTCCTGTTCCGGAACGGCAAGCTCAGCCAGCTGAACGAAGACCATTCGATGGCGCCGCAGATCGACCTTATGGTGCAGGCAGGTCTTCTGGATGCGGAAAGCGCGTCAAATCACCCGGACCGGAACTGCCTGGTCTCGGTCCTGATGGGCGCCAAGGTCGCGCGGATCGACTGTCCGACAAAGCCGTTCGAGTTGAAGGCGGGCGACATCGTGGTATGTTCCTCGGACGGGCTGCAATACCTGAGCAATGCGCAGATCGAAAAGGTGCTGGCCCGGTACCGCAAGGTGCGCTCGACGGAAATTGCCGAGCGGTTGCTGGAAGAACTGATGCGACTGGACGATCCCGACCAGGACAACATCAGCTTCACAGTGATCAAGGTGAACGATGCCTCGGTCCGCCCGCAGAACGACCGTCCGGTGCGTGAGGCAATGGCGGTGACCACCCGGCCCAGCCGTCTGACGACAGTTGTCGCAGACCCGGTTCTGGTGCCGCTTCCCGTGGCGGAAACGCTGCACCGCCAAACGTCCGAGCCAGTCGAGCCCACAGCAGAGGACCCTGCGCCGGGAGAGGCCGACTCAGCACCCGCCGAGGCGCGTCCCCCGGTCGTGCCACGCCGGATTGCTGCACTGGGCTAAGACTGGCGGAAAACGGTCAGGATCTGGTCCAGCGGCTTCTTCCGCTTGGCCACCGCCGGGACGGTCGCCGTATCGGCCGGGTAGCCGACGGGAAGGATCATCACCGGCTTTTCATGCTCGGGCCGACCACACAGGGGGCCGAGGAACTTCATCGGGTTGGGCGTGTGCTCCAGGCACACAAGGCCCGCATGGTGGATCGCGGTGATGAGCATCCCCGTCGCGATGCCGACGCTTTCCGGGACGTAGTAGTTCTTGTACCGCGTCCCGTTCTGGGTCATCCCGTAGCGCTGCGCGAAGACGACGATCAGCCAGGGCGCGGTTGTCAGATGGGGCTTGGAGACCCCGGTCCCGATCGGCTCCAGCGCCTGGAGCCATTCGTCGCCAGCCCCGCCCTGGTAGAAGGCCCGTTCCTCTTCCTCGGCGCCCTCGCGGATACGGGCCTTCATCGCCGGGTCGCTGATGGCCACAAAGTGCCAGGGCTGGTGGTTCGCCCCCGAAGGTGCCGTCCCCGCCGCCGCGATGCAGGCCGCGATGACCGCTTCGGGCACCGGACGGGTGGAATAGTCGCGCACGGAATGGCGCTTGCGCATGTAGTCGCGGAACCGCTCTGCCGCCGCAAGAGACTCCGCCGCGTCAAGCTGGACCCGGTCGGGCAGCGGCAGCGGCTGATAGCTTACCTCACCCTTGCGATACATCAGCCGCCTCCGATCAACACCCCTGCGGCAAAGACCAGAGCACCGCCAAGCACGACCTGCAAGGCTGCGCGAAGGAAGGGCGTTTCCATGTAGCGGTTCTGGATCCAGGCGATGGCCCAAAGCTCGACGAAGACGACGATCATCGCGATGGTGGTGGCGGTCCAGAAATCGGGGATCAGGTAGGGCAGCGCGTGTCCAAGACCGCCGAGGGTGGTCATGATGCCCGACGCCAGGCCGCGTTTCAGCGGCGAGCCCCGGCCGGAGAGAACGCCGTCGTCGTGCGCGGCCTCGGTGAAGCCCATCGAGATGCCCGCGCCGACCGAAGCCGCCGTCCCGACAAGAAAGGTCGTCCACGTGTCCTGCGTGGCAAAGGCCGTCGCAAAGATCGGCGCCAGGGTGGAGACCGATCCATCCATCAACCCGGCCAGTCCCGGCTGCACCCAGGTCAGGATGAACTGGCGCTTGGCAGTCTGATCCTCTTCGTCGCGGGCATCCTGCGGCAGGTGGGTTTCCTCCAGCCGCTGCGCGTGGCGTTCGTGACCGGCTTCGGCTGCGGCGAGGTCGCCCAGAAGCTTGCGGGTCGGCGCATCCTGGGTGCGGGCGGCTGCACGGACGTAGAAGTCATGCGCGGTCTTTTCCATCGTCGCCGCCTCGCCGCGCATCACCTCCAGCGACAGGTTCTGCGACAGCCAGATCGGGCGACGCGCATAGAACCCCGCGACATGTTCGCGGCGGAGCAGCGGGATGACGTCGCCGAACCGGGATCGGTGCAGGTCGATAAGGCGCTGGCGGTGGCCATCCTCTTCGACCGCCATTCCGTCGAAGACTGCAGCCGAGGCCGGGAAGTCGCCCCGCAGCCGTTCGGCGAAGGTCCGGTAGATGCGGGCGTCGTCCTCTTCAGACGAGATCGCCAGTGCCAGCACCTCCTGTTCGGACAGATCGCTGAAGCGGCGGCGGAAGGTCAGGGCAGACAGCAATTTGGCACCATCGATTTGGAATGATTCTAATCTATCGCGCGCATCAGCGGCTGCAATGCGATATTCTGAACTTGTCAGTTCATTTTTCCTTGCCGAAATGAACTCTCCGGTTTAGAAACGAATCTGAACCGTAGAGTTCAGAATGGAGATCACGATGACCCGCTTCGCTTTCGCCCTTGCTGCCAGCCTGGCCTTTGCCGCACCCGTTGCGGCGGACTCTCTGTCGTTCCTGCTGCCGAACCTGACCTTCCCGGACACCGTCACGACCTCGACCAAGGGCTGCGAGGCACCGACCACTCAGCCTACCTGCCAACTGGCCGAGTGACCGCGTCGCTTGCCGCGCCGGATCGCGATGGTCTATGGTCCCTTTCGGGGGGTCCGATGAACGCCATCCACGATCACGGCGTCCGGCGCGGCCGGAAGTTCGACCAGGTGCTGGACGGCGCCCGGAAGATATTCATGCGCGACGGGTTCGAGCGTGCGTCGGTCGACGACATCGCGCGTGAGGCCGGGGTCTCGAAGGCGACGATCTACGCCTACTTCCCTGACAAGCAGCTTCTGTTCCTGGAAGTCGCGCGCTGCGAATGCCACCGCCAGACCGAGGCCGCCGAGGCGATGGTCGAAGGCGACGTTCCGGTGCGGGTGGCGCTGACGATCGCGGCCGAGCATATCGTGGCTTTCCAACTGTCGGACTTCGGCCAGCGGATGTTCCGCATCGTCGTGGGCGAGGGCGAACGCTTCCCTGGGCTTGGCCGCCAGTTCTACGACTTTGGGCCGGGGCTGATCCACCAGCGGTTGGTCCATCACTTGGGCTGCTACGTGCAAAGCGGCGCGCTGAGGATCGAAGACCTGGACCTTGCGGCCGACCAGTTCGCCCAGCTTTGCAAGGCGACAATCCATGAAAAGCTGATCTTCGGGATGGCCGAGACGATCACACCCGAATTGGCGCATCGGTCCGTGCATGGCGCGGTGGACATGTTCCTGGCGCGGTATGCGGTGCAGACCGGGAGCTAAATTCCTTAAGCAAGAATCTTGTCAAATTCCTTGCTTAGGGAATTTGCTTACCCGTTTTCGCGCAGCACTGTCCCGGCCAGATAGAGCGAGCCGCAGATCAGCACCCGTGCGTCGGGTGAGCTTGCCGCGATCCTTGCCAAAGCTTCGCCCACCGAATCCGCCGTTTCGGCCGCCATACCCGCCGCGCGGGCGGCATCGCGGGTGACCTCGGCAGGCAGCGTGTTCTTCTCGCCCGGGATCGACACGGCGTGCAGCCGCGTGACCTGTGGCGCAAGCGGGCGCATGTAGCCGGTCACGTCCTTGGTGTTCAGCATCCCGCAGATCAGATGCGTCTCACGCCTGGGCATCCGTGCCAGCGTCGCTGCGACCGCCTCACCCCCCGCCGGGTTGTGACCGCCGTCCAGCCAGAGTTCCACGTTCGGCGCCAGGTCCACCAGCGGCCCGTGCCGCAGGCGTTGCATCCGCGCAGGCCAGAAGGCCTTTGTCACCGCAGCCTCGCAAGAAGCCTCGGGCTTGCCCAACAGCCGCAGCGCCGCGATGGCCGCCCCGGCGTTCTGCACCTGATGGGGGCCGGGCAGGTTCGGAAGTGGCAAGTCCAGAAGGCCGTTCTCATCCTGATAGACAAGGCGCCCGCGTTCTTCGCCCACGTTCCAGTGCTGGCCGAAGACCCAGAGCGGCGCGCCCAGCGACGCGGCTTTCGCCTCGATTACCGCCAGCCCGTCGGGGTGCTGCGGACCGACAATCACCGGAACCCCACGCTTGATGATCCCGGCCTTCTCGCCCGCGATCTTGGCGATGGTGTCGCCCAGGAACGCCTCGTGGTCCATCGAGACCGGCGTGATGATCGCAAGTCGCGGTCTTTCGACCAGGTTGGTCGCGTCAAGCCGCCCGCCAAGCCCGACTTCCAGAAGCGTCCAGTCTGCCGGGGTCCGCGCAAAGGCCAGAAAGGCCGCGCAGGTGGTGATCTCGAAGAAGGTGATCTCATCCGGGCCATTCACCCGAACGCATTCATCCAGAAGCGCCGTCAGCGCCGGTTCGCTGATCAGCTCTCCGGCCAGCCGGATACGCTCATGGAACCGGGCAAGGTGCGGCGAGGTGTAGGCGTGGACCGTCTCGCCCCCGGCCTCCAGCCCCGCGCGGATCATGGCCTGGGTGCTGCCCTTGCCGTTCGTCCCGGCGATATGGATGACCGGCGGAATTGCGCGTTCCGGGTTGCCAAGGGCTGCCAGCAAGCGTTCGACACGCGCCAGGGTCAGGTCGATGACCTTGGGATGCAGCGTCATCATCCGTTCCAGGATGACGTCGGACCCTTGTGCCATGACTCAGGCGCTCGCTTCGGCCTTGGGTTCCACCGGGGCGGGCAGGTCGCCCTTGATCGCCGGGGGCTGGCCGGTCAGCATGCGGACCAAGGTCACCAGTTCGTCCTTCATCGCCTTGCGATGGACGACGCGGTCCAGCATGCCGTGGTCCAAAAGGTATTCCGCGCGCTGGAAGCCTTCGGGCAGCTTTTCGCGGATGGTCTGTTCGATGACCCGAGCGCCCGCAAAGCCGATTTGCGCATTGGGTTCGGCAATCTGGACATCGCCCAGCATGGCATAGCTGGCGGTCACCCCGCCCGTCGTGGGGTGGGTCAGGACCACGATGTAGGGCAGCCCCGCCTCTTTCAGCATCTGCACCGCGACCGTGGTCCGCGGCATCTGCATCAGGGACAGCATCCCCTCCTGCATCCGCGCCCCGCCAGAGGCGCTGAACAGGATCAGCGGGCGCTTCCGTTTGACCGCCCGTTCCGCCGCCGCGATGATCGCGTTGCCGACATACATCCCCATCGACCCGGCCATGAAGCTGAAGTCCTGCGCTGCCGCGACAACGGGTGTGCGGCCCATCTCGCCCTCGGCCACCAGCATCGCGTCCTTCTCGCCGCTGGCCTTCTGGGCCGCCTTGATCCGGTCGGTGTATTTCTTCTGGTCGCGGAAATGCAGCGGATCGACGAAAGGCTCGGGCACCTTCACCTCGGTGAAGATCCCGCCATCGAACAGGGCACCGAACCGCTCACGCGGGCTGATCGCCATGTGGTGTTCGCAATTCGAGCAGACGTTCAGGTTCGCCGCAAGTTCCCGGTGGAACAGCATGGTCCCGCATTCGGGGCACTTCGTCCAAAGGTTCTCGGGCACCTCGCGGCGCGAGAAGAGCGAGTTGATTTTCGGACGAACGTAATTGGTGATCCAGTTCATGCGCCTGCTGCCCCTTGGGTCAGTCCCCGAAATAAGCCGGGGGGCGGTGAAATGCAATCAGCCGTGCGCTGGATCGGCGGGGTGAAACTTTCCGGCGCAAGCGCCCGTTCCTTCGCCATCGGAAGCGGAGGAACCCATGCCCCAAGGCCCCCTTGTCTATCGCCAAAGGCTGACGACCCGGATCACGCATTGGGTCTGGGCGGTCAGTCTGTTCTTCCTGATGCTGACCGGCCTGCAGATCTTCAACGCCCATCCCAGCCTGCATATCGGGCAGGAGTCGGGGTTCGACTACGACAACGCGATCCTGAAGATCGGCGCGCAGAAGGAGGGCGGCACCTTGCGGGGTGTGACACAAGTCTTCGGGGTCGCGTTCGATACGACCGGGGTGCTTGGCGTCTCGGGCGGGGAGGCGCGGGCCATTCCGGCGGCCCTGACGATCCCCTCGACGCAAAGCCTTGCGACCGGCCGGGTGATCCACTTCTTCTTTGCCTGGCTTCTGGTCGGGACCCTGTCCTTTTGGCTTGTCGCCTCGGCCTTGAACGGCCACCTGCGCCAGTTGATCCCGACCCTGGCGGACTTGCGCGCCCTGCCCCGTGACCTGGTCGACCACGCCCGGCTGAGGGTCCACCATACCGCTGACTACAATGTCCTGCAGAAGCTCGCCTATGCCTCGGTCCTGTTCGTGGCACTTCCGCTGATGATCCTGACCGGCCTCTCCATGTCGCCCGGCGTCAACGCCGCAGCGCCCTGGTTGCTGGACCTGTTCCAAGGCCGCCAGACCGCGCGGACGATCCACTTCCTGACCATGTTGGCGCTTCTTGGGTTCTTCGCCGCCCACATGGCGATGATCCTGCTCGCCGGGCCGCTGAACGAGATGCGGTCGATCCTGACCGGCTGGTATCGCACGGATGGAGACAGGGAATGATCAACCGCCGCCACCTCATGCTCGGCTCTGCCGCACTCTCCCTGTCCGGGTGCAAGGTCTTCGACCGTGCCTCGGACCCGGACAGCGCCCTGCGCCAGTTGTTCGCCAGTCACGAAGGCCTGACCCGCAGCACCCAGCGCGCCCTGATCGGCGACCGCCTGGCGCCCGAATTCAGCGAGGCCGATATCCGGCAGGGCCAGCGCCCCAACGGCTCCACCGATCCCGACAGCACCGACTACCGCCGGATGGCCGAGGCAGGCTTCCGCGACTACCGGCTGACCGTCACGGGTCTGGTCGATGTGCCGCAAAGCCTGTCCCTTGCCGACCTTGCCAGATTGCCGTCACGCACCCAGATCACCCGGCACGATTGCGTCGAGGGGTGGAGTTGCATCGCGAAATGGCAGGGCGTGCCGCTGGGAACGGTTCTGCAAATGGCCCGGCCAAAGGTGACGGCCCGCTATGCGGTCTTCCACTGTTTCGATGCCATCGAACGCAGCCTGTCAGGCGAGGTCTTCTACTACGAATCCATCGACCTGATCGACGCTTTCCACTCCCAGACCATCCTGGCCTATGCGATGAACGGCGCGCCACTTCCGGTGGCGAATGGTGCACCGTTGCGGCTGCGGGTCGAACGGCAGCTGGGTTACAAGATGGCGAAGTATGTCCACACCGTCGAGCTGACGGACAGTCTTGCGGCGCTGGGTTATGGCAAGGGCAGCTATTGGGCCGACCGCGGATATGAGTGGTACGCGGGGATTTGAAGACCCAAATTGCTTCGAAGGATTTTGGTCCTCAGCCCCAGGTCGGGTGGAACTTCCCAGCGGGCGACAGGGTGAAAATCTCGCAGCCCGTGGCGGTCACCCCCACCGAATGTTCGAACTGCGCCGAAAGCGACTTGTCCCGCGTCACCGCCGTCCAGTCGTCGGCCAGAACCTTCGTCTCGGGTCGACCCAGATTCACCATCGGCTCGATGGTGAAGAACATGCCCTCTTCCAGAACCGGACCGGACCCTGCGCGCCCGTAGTGCAGCACGTTGGGCGGGGCGTGGAACACCCGGCCCAGGCCGTGGCCGCAGAAGTCGCGGACAACAGACATCCGCTGCGCCTCGACGTAGGACTGGATGGCGTAACCGATGTCGCCGAAGGTATTGCCTGGCTTCACCGCCGCTATGCCGCGCATCAGGCCTTCGTGGGTCACCTCGATCAGCCGCTCGGCCTTGCGCGCGAGCTGCCCTGCCACATACATCCGGCTGGTGTCGCCGTACCAGCCATCAACGATGACCGTCACGTCGACGTTCAGGATATCGCCGTCCATCAGCACCTTCGGGCCCGGAATCCCGTGGCAGACGACATGGTTCACGCTGATGCAGGAGGCGTGCTTGTAGCCCTTGTAGCCAATGGTGGCCGAGGTCACGCCGCGCCGCTTGATTTCTTCGGTGATGAAGTCATCGATGGTGCCCGTGGTCGCCCCCGGCACCACCAGCAGGGCCACCGCGTCGAGGATTTCCGCAGCGACCCGACCGGCCGTGCGCATTCCCGCGAAATCCGCATCTTCGTAGATGCGGATACCGTCCTTGGTGATGCGTGCGCGAACGTCGTCCACTCGTGTCTCCTTTGCGCCCTACATAATTATCTTGCGTGGAAATGGCCAGAGGCCGGGGCTATACCCAACCGATAGGTGCAAGACGGAGGCCCCGATGACCAACCCGACAGCCGCAATCCTGGTGATCGGCGACGAAATCCTTTCGGGCCGCACGCGCGATTCGAACATGCATTTCCTCGCGGGTGAGCTGACCCGCATCGGCATCACCCTGCGTGAGGCCCGGGTTGTGGCAGACATCCATCCCGAGATCGTCGCGGCAGTCCGCGCCCTGTCGGCGAAATACACCCATGTCTTCACCAGCGGGGGCATCGGTCCTACCCATGACGACATCACCGCCGACGCCGTGGCCGAGGCGATGGGTGCAAAGATCGGCCACCGTGCCGACGCGATGGCGCTGCTTCAGGCGCATTACGACCGGTCGGGCCTGCCCTTCAACGAGGCCCGGCAGCGCATGGCCCGCATCCCGGAGGGGGCTGCGCTGATCGACAACCCGGTGTCCACCGCGCCGGGGTTCACCATCGGCAATGTCCACGTGATGGCGGGGGTGCCGAAGATTTTTGAGGCAATGGTCGCGTCGGTCCTGCCGAAGCTTACCGGCGGCCCGCCGCTGCTGTCCCAGAGCCTGCGCGTCGAGCGCGGCGAGGGCGAGATCGCCGCAGACTTCGGCGCGCTGGCGGCCGAGTTCCCCGAGCTGTCGATGGGGTCTTATCCCTTCATCCAGAACGGCGCGCATGGCACCAACCTTGTGGTCCGCGGCACTGATCCCGTCCGGCTGGATCATGCGATGGTCAAGCTGACCCGGCTGTTCGGATGACACCCGACACCCTGGCCGAGGTGATGGAGGCGACCTGGCCACCGGCCAGCCGCCGAAAGCTTGGCCCGTTCACCCTGCGCGATGGCGCGGGTGGTGGAAAGCGCGTGTCGGCGGCCAGCCTGGACGGACCTTTCACGGAAGGCGACCTCGACGCCATCGAGGCCGCGATGACCGAGCCGCTTGTCCTGGTCCGCGCCGGGGAGGCCACGCTCGACGCGGCGCTGGAGGCCCGTGGCTGGCGCATTGTCGATCCGGTCGTGGCCTATGCCGCGCCCGTAGACCGGCTGACGGCCGAACTTCCGCGCCTTACCGACTTTCCGCACTGGCCGCCGCTGGAGATCGCACGTTCGATCTGGGCCGAAGGCGGCATCGGTCCTGCCCGTATCGCCGTGATGGACCGCGTGAGCGGCGCAAAGGCTGCACTTCTGGGGCGGATTGACGACCGTTCCGCTGGGGTGGCCTTCGTCGCCTACCACGGGAGCGAAGCGATGGTCCACGCGCTGGAGGTCAGGGCCAGTCACCGTCGCCAGGGTCTGGGCCAGAAGTTGCTGCAGGCCAGTGCGAACTGGGCGGCAGGGCAGGGAGCGACGCGGCTGTCGCTGGTGGTCACCCGGCAGAACGCCGCCGCACGCGCGCTCTACGCTCGCCTTGGCATGGAAGTTGTGGGAGAGTACCACTACAGAATGAAGTGATCGCGGAAAGCGACCCCCGGCAGTGCCACAGGCTTACCTTCCCCTCATCCTTGCGATCACCCTGGTTGATCCCGCTTCCGCCCTTACACTGGACCTGCCGGCCAAAGTGCTGGGGCAAGAGACGCGCAGCGAAATCCCGGGCAGCTATGCCCTGCCGATCGGCCCCTTCGACGGCAGTACGGTCCCTGCACGGCAGGTGGAAGGCGCACTTGATCAGCGTGCCTATCGGCTGGAGGCGGCCGGGATGACAACGCTCGCTCTCCTTGAACCACTGCGCAGTCAGGTACAGGCCGCGGGCTACGAGATAACCTTCGAATGCGTGGCGCGAAGCTGCGGCGGCTTCGATTTCCGGTTCAACACCGACGTGATGCCCGAGCCCGACATGCATGTCGACCTTGGCGACTTCCGCTTCCTTTCGGCCCAGAAAGGGGAAGAGGCAGTGTCGATCCTGGTCAGCCGCAGCTCGGGCGCGGGATATGTCCAGATCACCCGGGTTACAGCGGCCCCTGTCGTCCAAGCACCCGTCGAGACCGCCGTCGACCTGGACGAACCCGAGGTCCCACGCGCGGTCGAAGAACCGACGCAGGCCTCCGACATTGCCGCGTCCCTGGACGAAAAGGGCGCGGCGGTGCTCGAAGACCTGGTCTTTGGCAGCGGTGCCGCGGCATTGACCGAAGGCGAGTATCCGTCACTCGCCGCGGTGGCGGCCTGGCTCGAGGCCAATCCCGACGGCACCGTCGCGCTGGTCGGCCACACCGATGCCTCGGGAAGTCTTGCGGCCAACCTCGCCCTGTCCGAACGCCGCGCCGAGGCGGTGGCCGAGGTGCTGATCAGCACCTTCTCAATCGATCCGGCACGCGTGACCGCCGAGGGCGTGGGCTTCCTTGCGCCCCGGGCCAGCAACCAGACCGAGGAAGGTCGGCAGAAAAATAGACGGGTCGAAGTGATCGTCACTTCGACCCACTAAGGGACGACCCGAGGGAAGGGGGAAGGCCGTCACCAGTTGTCAGGCCCCTTGTCGGCATAGCGCCGCGCCAGGAAATCGATGAAGGCCCGCACCTTGGGCTGGGTGAAGCGGCCCGGCGGGTAGACGGCGTAGATACCCAGAACCTCGACCGGCAGGCCGGGGATCGCTTCTTCCACCTGACCCTGCCGCATCGCGTCGGCGTACAGGAACGACGGCAGGTAGGCGATGCCAAGGCCCGAAATCGCGGCGTTCAGAAGACTTTGCCCGTCGTTGACCGTCAGCCAGCCGACGGAACGGACCTGCCGCTTCTCTCCGCTCGGCGCGGTGATCTTCCAGACGTTGCCGTTGGCCTGGTTGGAATAGTGCAGAAGCTTGTGGTCGTTCAGGTCGTCGATCTTCTGCGGACGGCCGAACTTCTGGAAATAGCTTGGCGCGCCGATCATCCGCTTCGTCGTTTCGGTCAGCTTGCGCGCGCGCAGCGTGCTGTCTTCCAGCTCGCCCACGCGGATCGCCATGTCGAAACCTTCGCTGATCAGTTCCACGTAGCGGTTGTTCAGCACCATGTTCACGGTGATGTCGGGGTATTCGAGCAGGAAGTCACCCAGGATCGGCGACAACAGGTTTACCCCGAAGTCCGTCGCCACCGACACGCGCAGCAGACCCGAGGGCGCGGATTGCATCGAGGTCACCAGCGCGTCCGCCTCGCCCGCGTCATTCAGCACGCGGCGGGCCCGGTCATAGTAGGCAAGGCCGATCTCCGTCGGCGACACCCGCCGCGTCGTGCGGTTCAAGAGGCGCGCACCCAGCCGGGCTTCGAGAGCAGACACATGTTTCGAGACGGCGGATTTGGAGATCCCCATCTTCTTTGCTGCATCGGTGAAGCCGCCCTGGTCCACTACCGTGGCAAAGGCCTCCATCTCTGTCAGTCGATCCATATTGTCCTCTTCGGGAGCAGACACGCCGTTTTCTTGCAAACACGTTTCGCTGCGAAATCGGGCAGGAAGGCGGCGATCAGGCGTCCGATCCGGGGTATTGTGAGGGATCGTTGATGGCAGAGAAACTACGGCGCCCGACCGGGCGATCGGCAACGGACTGCCGTAATGCGTGGTGTACATGCGCAGGAAAAGGCGCGAAGGGCCGCTTGGGCGGGAAATCGTTCTGAAAATACGCCCATATCGGCAGAAAATTCACGCATAGCCCAACCATTTCCGCACATGTCTGGAAAGTCTTTCCACAAGCCTTTAGCTGACCCACGGGGCGGAGACACCGCTGCCCTGCAATCGTGGATAGAAAAAGGAGACTTCCATGAAACGCTTTGCAATCGCCCTTGCACCGCTTGCCCTGGCCTCGGCCGCCTTCGCGCAGACATTGCCCGATGTGCCCGACACCGACTCCAGCGGCAGCTGGTCGCTGGTCGAGCTTCAGGCGGTCTGGACGGATCTGACCGAGGACACGTTCAAGGCCATCGACACCAGTGCCGACGGGGCGGTCGATGCGACCGAACTGCAGGCCGCCGTGGATGGCGGTGTCATCACGCTTCCGGACGCCGCGTCGGGCGGCTGACGCGGGGGCACCTCGGCGGCCTCGTTTCCGGGTCGTTGCCCTGCGATGAGGAGACGTTGCCGACCGAGACGCCCGCGCTAAAGCCGGGCCGCCAAGCGCGCCGCCTGATCGATGGCGCGCTTGGCATCCAGTTCGGCCGCCACATCCGCCCCACCGACCCGGTGGTGGCGGATGCCGCGCCGGTCCAGCTCTTCGCTCAGCATGCGGTCCGGTTCCTGCCCGGCGCAAAGCACCACGGCATCGACCGCCAGAAGCTCCGGCTGATCCCGGTTCGGCCCATGGCTGATCCACAGCCCCTCGGGCGCGATGCGTTCGTAATTGACCCCGCCCTGCATCTTCACCCGCTTCATTGCCAGGCTTGCCCGGTGGATCCAGCCCGTCGTCTTGCCAAGATGCCGTCCGGGCTTTTCCGCCTTCCGCTGAAGTATATACACCTCGCGGGCCGGCGGATGTGGCATCGGTCCCTTGGGGTTCAGTCCGCCCCGATCCTCCCAAGGCGCTGAAACCCCCCATTCCTCACGCCAAAGACCCGCATCCAGCGTTGGTGAAACCCCCTCATGAACCAGCGTCTCGGCCACGTCGAAGCCGATCCCGCCCGCACCCACGACTGCGACCCGGCGCCCGACCGGCGCACCCTTCAACACGTCGATGTAGGACAGCACCTGCGATCCCGGCTCGACCGGGATTTGCGGATCGCGTGGACTGACACCGGTGGCGATCACCACCTCGTCGAAGCCCGCCAGGTCTTCCACCCCGGCTTCGGTGCCAAGCCGGAGGTCGATCCCCGGCGCGTTGAGCATCGCCTCGAACCAGCCCACCAGCCCGTGGAATTCTTCCTTCCCCGGCACCTGCTTTGCCAGGTTCAGCTGCCCGCCAACCCGGTCGGCCCGGTCGAACAGGGTCACCTTGTGGCCCCGTTGGCGGGCGACGATGGCCATCATCATCCCGGCCGGTCCGGCCCCGACTACGGCCACCCGTTTGGGCGTCTCGGCGAGTGTATATACAAGCTCCGTCTCATGGCAGGCGCGCGGGTTCACCAGGCAGGATGTCAGCTTGCCGCTGAAGGTATGATCGAGGCAGGCCTGGTTGCAGGCGATGCAGGGCGCGATTTCCTTCGCGCGTCCCGATGCCGCCTTTGCAATGAAGTCCTGGTCCGCCAGCCAGGGCCGCGCCATGGACACCATGTCCGCCGCCCCGTCTGCCAGCAGGCGCTCGGCCACATCGGGCGTATTGATGCGGTTCGAGGTGATCACTGGTATAGGCACCTCGGGCCGCAGCCGTGCTGTCAGGTGGGCAAACCCCGCCCGCGGGACCGAGGTCGCAATCGTCGGCACCCGCGCCTCGTGCCAGCCGATCCCGGTGTTCAGGACCGACGCGCCCGCCGCCTGAATCGCCTTGGCCAGTTGCACGACCTCCTCCCAGGTCGAGCCGTCCGGCACCAGGTCGATCAGCGAGATCCGGTAGATCAACACCGCCCCCGGCCCCATCGCCGCACGCACCCGCCGCACCACCTCGACCGGCAGGCGCATCCGGTTGGCGTAGTCGCCGCCCCAGCGGTCGGTCCGGCGGTTGGTGTGGGTCACGAGGAACTGGTTCAGGAAATAGCCTTCCGACCCCATCACCTCGACACCGTCGTACCCGGCATCCATGGCCCGTGCCGCTGCGGTGGCGATGTCGGCGATCTGCTTTTCGATCCCCTCCTCGTCCAGCTCGCGCGGGGGAAAGGGCGAGATCGGCGACTTCACCGCCGATGGTGCGACGCAATCCTTGGAATAGGCATAGCGCCCCGCGTGCAGGATCTGCATTGCGATATGGCCGCCCTCGGCATGGACGGCATCCGTCACCCGCAGGTGGTTGGCGATATCCTGGTCTGAGAACAGCCCCGCCGCGCCCGGAAAGACCCCGCCTTCGCGGTTCGGGGCCATCCCTCCGGTCACGATCAGCCCCGCCCCCCCACGCGCCCGCGCCGCGTAGAAGGCCGCGACCCGACCCCAGTCGCCCGTCTCCTCCAGGCCCGTGTGCATCGAGCCCATCAGGCTGCGGTTGCGCAGGGTCACCCCGGCCAGGGTGATCGGGGACAGAAGATGCGGATAGTCGGTCATGCGGGCCTCCGTTGCGGGGCGACAATGGCGAAGCTTGCCTCTCGCGTCACCCGGAACGCCGCGTCACGCCCGGTGCCCCCGAAGTGAGTTGGGGGTGGAGGCACCCCTAAAGAACGACGACCTGGGCGGGGTCCAGCAGCCACGGGGCAATGATCCCGCAGGTATCGGCCAGCGGCAAAAGCGTGTCGGGCACGTCCATCCCGATAACGGACCGCATGAAGCCCGACCGTGCCGCACACCGCCGGGCAGCGTTTGGGTGCTTCCGCGCCAGTTCTTCCCGCAGCGCCGCGTCGGCGATGACATAGCCGTCCTCCATCCGGGTGGACCCCCAGTGGGGATGCGCCGGGATCACGTCCATCTGCATGGCCATTCCAGAGGCAAGCGGAATCCCCGACTCTGGCATGATGGGTGAGGACATCCATTCGTCGAGCCCGATCAGGTGACCGGGGTTCAGCGTGATTCCGAACTCTGGCGGCAGTCTGTCGTGAATCATCGCCCAGACCGCGCCCCCGGCGATCCCCGGCCGCATCAATGCGCACCAGTGGGACATGGCTTCCATGTACGGAAAGACGAAGTCTTCCAGATATCCCGCGGCGCTGGCTGGCAGGTCCTCCGGCCCCCCTGCCATCCACCCGGACCGGCAGATGTTCGACCCCCAGTGCGCGACGTTGAAACTGGCCGGTACCCCGCGCCGGATGCGGTCGCCTATGGGGCCGGACAGGCCCGGCGTCTCTCCCATCGCGAATGTCGGGTGGCAGCCAAGGGGAAGCCCGCCGATGCGCCCCGCCTCGACCGCGGCGAAATCGGTCATCCCTTCGCGGAAGCCGAACACCATCCGCTTGAGCGCCGTCGCGGCCATGTGGTTGGAAAACTCCAGCCGGGCGATCTCGTCTGCGGTCACGCGCGCCCGCAACCCGTGGGCCGGATGCATGAACAGGGCTGTCGCATTCTCGACCCGCCCCGCCCGATGGCGCAGCGGGTCGGCAAGGAAGGCCGGGATGTCCAGGGCCAGCGCCGGGTCGGATCCCGGCGGCAGTTCGTCCGAGCCATACCACTTCCACCCCACGGCCCCAACCTTCGCACCCGCCGGGATCATGTCGTCCAGCCACTCCCAAAGCCGCCGCGTCCCCCTGGGCTGGCTCGGCAGCGAGAGCGAGGCACATAGGCCCGTCCGGACCCGGCCCGCAGCGACCAAAGGAGAGATGACCGTATAGGCCAGACACTCGTTCCCGGCGATCAGGAGGGCGTCGCCTTCCGTGATCACCAGAACCGCCTCCTCGAAGCGCGGATCGAACCCCGTCACCCAGTGCAGGTTCGCCGCATGTTCGCGGTCGCCGTAGATCACCAGCGCAGTATGACCGGCCCCCACCATCGCGGCCCGCACAGCCTGAAGCCGCTCCTCCGCCTCGGCAAGCGAGAAGGAGGGCGGCAGGTCCGGCGTCCCGTGGTCCGGCCAATCCATGCGCTGCAGTCTGGTCATGCGGTCCTCCCCCGTTCGGTCCATTGACAATTGCATTGCGCGGCGCGGTTCGTCGAGCGTTGCTTGCATGCCCGGCGGACCTTCCCGGCTGGTCACAAGGCGTTTCACCGGGCACCGGAGAGCTTCCTTGCGAATCCCGCCGCCCGCGCCTATATGACGCCTCGAGAGGTTGGCGCGGGCAGGCGCCTCGCCAACCCGGTCAGGTCCGGAAGGAAGCAGCCGTAACGAGCCCCGCTTGGGTCGTTGTCCAGCCTCTCACCTTTTCCCCCTTTGCGAACCTTATCGCGATCGGCGCCCCTGCGCTTGACGGTTTCCGCTTCACAGATCCGCGCTGGGCTGCATTTACGCGCAATCGGTGCGACAATCCTCTCCATCGGACACCGGCTCCGGCTTAGGGTGCTTGCACACCGGGCAGGCTGCCCGTCCCCAACGCTGACCCATCGGCGAGGCTGCACATGACCGAGTCCCTTCGCATCTTCCGCAAGCTGGCCCTAGCCAACCGCCTGGCCAACGCCCGCTTGCACCGCGCCTGTTCCCTGCTGGATCAATCCGATCTCGACGCCCCGCGCCCTGCCTTCTTCGGGACCATCCAGAAGACGCTGAACCACATCCTGATGGTCGACCGCTTCTACCTGGACGCGCTTCTTGGTCGGCCCCTTGACCGCACCCGACTGGACGAGGCCACCTTCTGCCTCGACCTTGCCACCCTTGCCACATGGCAGGCCGCGAACGACATGACCCTGCTTGCCCATGTCGAAAGCCTGTCACCCGAGGCGTTGGTCCAGATCGTCTCCATCGACCGCGGTGCCAGGGTCCAGCACGACCGCCGCGACGACATCCTGTCCCACGTCTTCCTGCACCAGACCCACCACCGGGGGCAGGTTCACGGCATGCTCTCGGCCACCGCGCTGAAGCCCCCGCAACTCGACGAGTTCATCGTCGGCGACGATGCCGCGGCGCGAGCCGATGATATGGGGCACCTCGGCTGGTCGGAAACCGAACTGATGCGCTAGGCCCCTCGTCGTTCGACTGCGTCTCCTCGTCGGAACCTGCGCGTGGAGGGACGAAGTCCCCAACGAGCCGCCCCTAATCCAGGATCGCCGGCCACAACACCGCGTTGCGCCGGGTGAAGGGCGGGATGTGGCCGATGCTTTGAAGGCCGAAGTCGGCAGGCCTCAGCACCTTCTGCTCTTTCATCGCTTCAGGATACAGCGCCAGCGCCCGCCAGACCGCCTTTGGCGGCACCAGATCGTCGTCTGCCACCGCAATCATCCGCAGCCGAGCCGTCACCCGCGACGGGTCCGGAAGGGGCAGCGTGCGCCCCACGTCCGAAAGATGCCACCCGTGCGTCGTGCACCAGCGCCGCCAGTCCGAATAGACCCCGCGCGGCAGGTCAGCCCCGAGCCCCACCAGCCGCCCCGGCAGATAGCCCGCCGTTGCCGCCAGCGCGCGGACCGGAGGCGACCAGAACACGCGCGCCTTCCACTGATACCGCCAGGGGTGGTCACTGACATGCGTAAGCCCCGCCCCGATGGTGATGGCTCGGCTTACCCTCTCCATCCCCGGATGCCAGCCCATCCACAGACCGCCCACCGAATGCCCGAGAACCCACAATGGGCTGTCCGGATACATCCGCCCCAGAGTCGCCAGCGCCGCCGCCTGATCCAGCCGCCCCCAGTCCGCCAGCGTGGCCTTCGACCCGCGCATCGGCCGCCGCGACGACGCCCCGAAATCCCGGTAGTCATAGGTCAGCACCGCAAGATCCCGCTCCCGCGCCGCCCATTCGGCGAAGCCCCGATAGAACCCTGCCGGGGCCCCGGTCGCCCCATGCAGCACCATAGCCGCACGCGGCGTGCCCTTCGGCCGCACGATCCGCCCGCGCAACATCGCCCCATCGCTGCGGATGTCCAGGTCTTCACCGCTTACCACCGGGAACGTCGCATCCAGCATCGCTGCCTCCGCCATTAGACCGATCGGTCCAATATCATGATTAGACCAATCGGTCTAGTCTTTCCGCGCAAGCTCCGACCCCCTATGTTGACGTGATGAGCGACGAACCCTCCACCCGCGACCGACTGGTCCAGGCCGCCACCCGGCTTTTCCGCCAGCGCGGCTATGACGGCACGGGCCTGACCGAGATTCTGACCGAAGCGGGGGTGCCGAAGGGTTCGCTCTACCACCACTTCCCTGACGGCAAGGCCGACCTCGCCTGCGCCGCCGCCGACTGGACCGCGTCCGAGATCATCCGGGTGATCGATGACAGCTTCCGCGCGGCCCCTGACTGGCGGCACGGGGTCACGACCTTCTGCTACAAGATGGCCAAGCTCTTCGACATCTTGAACAGCGCCGACGCCTGCCCGATCTTCGGCCTTTTGTTCGAAGGCCCCGACCACGACCGCTTCCGCGCCCAGGCCGAACAGTCCTTCGACCGCATCATCGCCGCCGCCGCCCGGTATGGCCAGGCGCTGGGGATGCCGGCCGACACGGCCCTCGACGCGGCCGAGACCTTCATCATCGGCTTCCAGGGCAGCTGGACCCTTGCCCGCACCCGCCGGAAAAGCGACGTGCTGCGCGGCCTTCCTGCAAGGCTCTACGGCCCCAGCTCGTAGCCGCTACAGCGCGCCGCCCCCGGCGGCCCACTGAAACTGCTCCGGCGTCTCCACCGCGCAGGGCCGCACCCTGCGCAACCGCTTCAGCGCCGCCTGCGGCTCTTCGCCGGCTTCGACCATCAGCCGCAAGGCTGCCGTCCCCGACCGCCCACAGCCACCCATGCAATGCACCCAGACCTTGCCACCCGCCGCAAGCATCTCCCGCGCGCGACTGGAGGCCACCGGCCAGCCCGCCAGCGTCTTCCCTGCCGGTGCGCCATAATCGCCAATCGGCAGATGCAGCCACTCCACCCCGGCTTCGCGCAAATCACCCGGCAGCCCCTGCG
This sequence comes from Paracoccaceae bacterium, assembly GCA_027484915.1. Taxonomy (GTDB): domain Bacteria; phylum Pseudomonadota; class Alphaproteobacteria; order Rhodobacterales; family Rhodobacteraceae; genus Tabrizicola. The sequence goes on from JAIXSA010000054.1 coordinate 43,357, forward strand.
CCCCCTTCGCCGCCAGCTCCTCCGCCGTCGTCATCGTCAGCACCAACCCCGGACCCCAGCGCAATACTTCTGCCAGATCGCGGGCATAGTCCCCGCCCCGTCCAGGCATCGGCCCGATCCCCAGCACTCCACCGTCCACCGCCAGCTCTGCAATGACCATGACACCCTTCCCGGTGGACCTTCGTCCCCCCGCGTCCTAATCTCCCCCTGACTCACGAGGGTTCCATGTCCGACGAGAAAGCCTACCAGGTCCTTGCCCGCAAGTACCGCCCGCAGACCTTTGCCGACCTTATCGGGCAAGAGGCGATGGTCCGCACCCTGAAGAATGCCTTCGCGGCGGACCGGATTGCCCATGCTTTCGTGATGACGGGCGTCCGGGGGGTGGGCAAGACCACCACGGCGCGGATCATCGCAAAGGGTCTGAATTGCATCGGCCCTGATGGTACCGGCGGCCCGACCACCGAACCCTGCGGCACGTGCGAGCCCTGCATCGCCATCGCAGAGGGCCGCCACGTCGACGTGATGGAGATGGACGCAGCCAGCCGCACCGGCGTGGGCGACATCCGCGAGATCATCGACAGCGTGCACTACCGGGCCGCGTCGGCACGGTTCAAGGTCTACATCATCGACGAAGTCCACATGCTGTCGACCGCCGCCTTCAATGCGCTACTGAAGACGCTGGAGGAACCGCCTGCCCACGTCAAATTCATCTTCGCCACCACCGAAATCCGCAAGGTCCCCGTCACCGTCCTGTCGCGCTGCCAGCGCTTCGACCTCAAGCGGATCGAACCCGAGGTGATGATGGCCCACCTGTCCAAGGTGGCCGGTCTGGAAGGCGCCAAACTGGCGCAGGACGCTCTTGCCCTCATCACCCGCGCCGCCGAAGGTTCGGTCCGCGACGCGATGAGCCTGATGGACCAGGCCATCGCCCACGGCGCGGGCGAAACGACGGGCGAGCAGGTCCGCGCCATGCTGGGGCTCGCCGACCGGGGCCGCACTCTGGACCTGTTCGATCTGATCATGAAGGGCGATGCCGCCACGGCCCTTGCGGAGCTTTCTTCGCAATACGCTGATGGCGCCGACCCGATGGCCGTCCTGCGCGACCTGGCCGAGATCACGCACTGGATCTCGGTCATCAAGATCAACCCCTCCGCCGCCGAGGACCCCACGACGCCTCCCGACGAACAAAGCCGCGGGCAGGACATGGCCTCCCGCCTGCCGATGCGGGCGCTGACCCGAATGTGGCAGATGCTGCTCAAGGCTATCGAAGAGGTTGCACTTGCCCCGAACGCGATGATGGCCGCCGAGATGGCGGTGATCCGCCTGACCCACGTCGCCGACCTGCCCGATCCGGAAACTCTGGTGAAAAAGCTGCAGGACAGCCCACGCCCACCCTCCGCCCCGTCGGGTGGCGGCCTTTCAGGCGGCGCACCGGCGGGCGGCACCACAGTCCACTCAGCCCGCATGTCCCCGGCCCACTCAACCCCAAGCCGCGGCCCCAGCATGACCGCCACCGCACCGGCACTGGCCGAAAGCCAGCTGCAGGTTTACGCCACCTTCGACCAGGTCGTGGAGCTGATCCGCCAGAAGCGCGACATGCTGCTCTTGAACGAGGTCGAGACCGGCCTCCGCCTCGCCCGCTATTCCCCCGGCCGGATCGAGTTCGAACCCGCTCCCGGAGCGAAACCCGACCTCGCCGCGCGGCTTGGCCAGCGCCTGCAAGGCTGGACAGGTGCGCGCTGGGGCGTCTCGGTCGTCTCCTCCGGCGGGGCCGCGACCATCGCCGAAAACCGCGGCGCCGAACTGCAGCAGGTCCGCGCCAAGGCCGCCGACAACCCGCTTGTCCAGGCCATCCTGGCTGCCTTCCCCGGCGCGAAGATCACCGACGTCCGCAGCGCCGAAGCGATCACTGCCCAAGCTGCCGAGGTTGCCCTGCCCCAGGCCGAGGCCGAGCTCGACGACGACTGGGACCCGTTCGAGGAATGACACGCGCCAACGGAAATCGGAGTTGCCGCGATGATACCCCGCCGCGCCACGCTTGAAGACGCCGCAACCCTCGCGCGGCTGAACACTCACGTCCAGTCCTGGCATGCCGCCCATTATCCCGAGGCCTTCTTCCCCAGTCCCGATCCCCAGGCGCTCACCCAATACTTCGCAGACCGCCTTGCCGACCCCGCCTGCACCGCCTTCCTGACCGGCAGCCCGGCCACAGGTTACGCGCTTTGCCAGCTCCACACCCGCGAACCGTCGGTCTTCTCGCCCGGCTACCGCCGCCTGATGGTCGACCACATCGCTGTCGCCCCCGAAGCCCGCCGCCGGGGCCAGGGCCGCGCTCTTCTGGAGGCCGCCCGCCAGCTTGCCCGCGACCTGAAAGCTGACGAGATCCTCCTCGACACCTGGGAAGCGAACACCGACGCCCACGCCTTCTTCCGCGCCAACGGCTTCAAACCCCGCCGAATGCTGTTCCGCGCCACGCCCTGACTTGCACCGCGCCGACGCAACCCGTATTTCAGTGGAAACAGACGGAGAACGACATGCTGAAGGGTCTGGGCGGACTTGGCGACATGGCCAAGATGATGAAAGCCGCGACGGAAATGCAGGGCAAGCTGGCCGAAATGCAGGAAGACCTTGCCCGCATCGTCGTGGTCGGCGAAGCCGGGGCGGGCCTCGTGAAAGCCCGCGCCACCGCGAAGGGTGAGGTCACGGGCCTCGACATCGACCCCTCGATCCTCGTCGCCTCCGAAAAGGAAGTGGTCGAGGACCTGATCCTTGCGGCGATCCATGATGCGCAACTCAAGGCCAAGGCCCGCAGCGAACAGGAAATGTCCCGCCTGGCCGAGGCGATGGGCATTCCGCCGGGCATGAAGCTGCCGTTCTGATGGCCAGGGACGAAACCGGCATCGAAGCGCTGATCGAGCTGATGGCCCGGCTTCCGGGCCTGGGGCCAAGGTCCGCCCGCCGCGCCGTGCTGGTCCTTCTCAAGAAACGCGCGCAACTCATGGCCCCGCTTGCCCAGTCGCTGGCCGAGGTCGCGCTGGCCGCCAAGGAATGCCGCCTTTGCGGCAACATCTCCACCACGGAAACATGCGGCATCTGCACCGACCCCGCCCGCGCCACGGGTGAGATCTGCGTTGTCGAGGACGTGGCCGATCTCTGGGCACTGGAACGCGGCCAGGTCTTCAAGGGGCGCTATCACGTTCTGGGGGGCACGCTGTCGGCGCTTGACGCCATCGGGCCCGATGAACTTGGCATCCCCCGCCTCGTCGCCCGCGTGGCCGAGGAAGGCTTGCGCGAGGTCATCCTTGCGCTGAACGCTACCGTCGACGGTCAGACCACCGCCCATTACATCGCCGACGCTCTTTCCGGCACCGAGGCCCAGATCACCACACTGGCCCAGGGTGTCCCGATCGGCGGTGAACTGGACTATCTGGACGACGGCACCATCGGTGCCGCGTTGCGCGCCCGCCGAAGGGTCTGACGCCGGTTGGGGCGTAGCGTGCGCTACAGCGCGCCACCTTCCAGCCCGAGCAGTCCCGGCAACTCCTCCATCCGCTGAAAGAGCGACACACCCAGCGCGGCCAGCGACCGCGCCGTCGCGGTCCCCTGCCCATGCGCCGCGTAGCCCAGCACCCGTGCCCCCGACGCCAGCCCCGCCCGCGCCCCCTGCGCGCTGTCTTCGATCACGACGCACTGCTCTGGAGCCACCCCACAGGCCGCCGCTGCCGCCAGATAGACATCCGGCGCGGGCTTCGGCGCGCCCAGCGCCTGCCCCGACAAAACCGCCCGGAACCGACTCTCGATCCCGTGCTGGCCCAGCGTGATCTTCATCTTTGCCAGCGACCCGTTGGATCCCATCGCATAGGGCACCCCGGCAGCATCCAGCCGGTCAAGCACGCCCAGGAGACCGGGGATCAAGGGCACCCCGGCCAGCATCACCTGGTTCATCCTGCCATAGAAATGCGCAACCCAGCCTTCAGGCAACTGCGCCCCCGCCTTCGTCGCCTGCCGGGCCACCATCTCGACAGTCTGGCCAAGGTAGTCCGACTCGAAGTCCTCCAGTGTCAGGGGCAAGCCATGCAACGCCAGCTCCTCGACGAACAGCGCAAGCGTCGGCCCCTCGCTGTCCACGACCACCCCGTCACAGTCGAACAGCACGGCTTTGGGTCGGGTCATTCCGGGGCTTTCAGCAGGGTCACGACGGTGTCGCCATACTTGCGTTGATCGGCCAGCGCAAATCCCTCCGGGACGGCCACAGCAGCACCTTCCTCCCAGACGACCATCGCCCCCGGCGCCAGCCAGCCGCCCTTGCGCGCAGCCGCCAAGGCCTGCTCCCCCAGACCCTTGCCATAGGGCGGGTCCAAGAACACCAACCCGAACGGTTCGCCCGGATTGGGCCCCAGCCGCACCGCATCCTGCCGCAGCACCCTCGTCTCCCCCTCCGCCCGCATCTTGCCGATGTTGGCACGAAGCAAGGCCAGAGCCTTCGCCCCATCATCCACGAAGACCGCTTTGGTCGCCCCCCGGCTCAACGCCTCCAAGCCAAGCGCCCCGGTCCCCGCGAACAGGTCCAGCACCCGCGCGCCCGCCACCGGGTTGCCATGCGCATTGATCAAAAGGTTGAAGATCGCCTCCCGCACCCGGTCTGACGTGGGACGCAGATGAGCGGCCGCATCGCCCTCGCCGACATCGGCAAGCTTCAGTCCGCGTCGGCTGCCGCCAATGATCCGCATCGGGTCTCCGGAAATCTCACCCCTCTCTCGTTCGAGAGGGGGGGTTGGGTCAGGACTTCAACAATGCCTTCAGGTCGGGCGCGGTCTCGATGACCTCGGCCGCCGGGCTCTTGCCCATCTCGATCAGGCGCTTGCCGACCATGTAGGCCCGGCTGTCGTTCATCGCGTCCACCGCCAGAATGTCGGCCCCGCGATAGTACCAGAAGCTTGCGGCAGCCCCCTCGCCCTTCCGGGTGACGATCCGGTCGTAGCCCGTGTTCAGGCCTGCGATCTGCAGCTTCAGGTCGTACTGGTCCGACCAGAACCAGGGCTTCGCCTCGTACGGCGCGGCGGCACCCAGGATATTCGCCGCCACCGCCTCGGCCTGGTCGATGGCATTGCCCACCGACTCCAACCTGATGCGCCCGTCTTTCCACGGGAAGGACGCGCAATCCCCCGCCGACCAGATCGACATGTCCGAGGTCCGGCCCAGCGCGTCCGTGGCGATCCCGTTGTCCAGCGCCAGACCAGCATTCTCGGCCAGATGGGTGTTCGGAATGATGCCCACACCGACGATCACGAAATCCGCCGGCAGCTGGCGACCATCGGTCAGCAACGCGCCCTCGACACGGTCGTCGCCCACCAGCCGGTTCAGCCCGGTGGATTCCAGCACCTTTACCCCATGCGCCTGATGCAGCGCCCGGACATAATCCGAGGTCTGGGGCGAGGCGACCCGCTGCAGGATGCGCGGGGCCATTTCCAGCACGGTGACGTCCAGCCCCAGCTTCGACGCGACCGCAGCCGCCTCCAGCCCGATATAGCCACCACCGACGATGATGACCTTGCGGCCGGCCACGAACTCGCCCCGCATCGCGTCGACATCGGCCAGCGTGCGGACGGTGTAGACGCCCTCAAGCGCGCCACCGATCGCCGCCGGAAGCCGCCGAGGTGTCGATCCCGTGGTCAGCGCGAGATGGTCGTATTCCAGCGCCTCGCCGCCCAACGTCACCGTCTTTGCCGTGGGGTCGATGGCCGTCACCGCCTGCCCAAGCCGCAGCTCCACCCCATGCTCCGCCCAGAACTCTGGCGCGCGCAGCCACAGGCGGTCTTCCTCCATCTCGCCCAGAAGGTAGCCCTTCGACAGGGGCGGCCGCTGGTAGGGGGGTGCTGGCTCGTCGCCCAGCATCACGATCTGGCCCGCATGCCCCAGCGCCCGCAGCTTCGCCGCCAGCGCTGCACCCGCCTGCCCGGCCCCGACGATCACCACCCGCATGGCGTTTCCCCCTCTGGCATGTTCCGCGCCGGACCCTATAACCCATGCGACACAAGGTGCAACGCGCCGCGATCATGAGGGATAGAAAATGACGATTGCCGAAGGAATGAGCCTTCCCGACGCCACGCTTCTGCACATGGGCGACAACGGGGCCGAGGCGGTGAAGCTCTCGGACAAACTCAAGGGCCACAAGGTCGTGATCTTCGGGCTGCCCGGTGCCTATACCGGCACCTGCTCCACCGCCCATGTCCCCAGCTTCATCCGCACCGCGACGAAGTTCGCCGACAAGGGCATCGACGAGATCATCTGCGTCTCGGTCAACGACCCCTTCGTGATGAAGGCCTGGGGAGAGGCGACCGGCGCCACCGCAGCCGGGATCACCATGCTGGGCGATGCCGACGCCAGCTTCACCAAGGCCATCGGCCAGACATTCGACGTCCCGCACCTTGGTTTCTTCGCCCGCTCCAAGCGCTATTCACTCTTGGCCGAGGATGGCGTGGTGACCAAGTTCAACCCGGAAATCGGCTCGGGGTGCGAGATTTCGGCCGGGGAACACCTCTTGTCGCAACTCTGACCGGCCACTCGTCGTCGACTTCGTCCCTCCTCGCGCCCGAGGAGAAGACGAGGTCGCACGACGAGGGTTACTCCTCGCGCACGTGCCGCTGGAAGGCGCGCTTCAGCAAATCCAGCTCGGCGCGCAGAAGGCTCAGCTCGGCCCGGATGTCGTCATCCAGCGGCTCCCCCGCGACCAGCGTGATCACCGCCAGCCGCTCGCCGCCCGCCTGCACCAGGATCGTCTGCACCCCCTCGTTCAGCGCCCAGGCAGGGATCGGCACCCGCACCACATGCTGACCTGCCGCCTGGGGCGAGACGGTGATCCCATCGATGGCCCGCCCCCCATGCAACGCCTCGACGGCCGGGGGTTCGGACGCCGTCACGACAGCTTCCCAGACCCCGCCTGAAATCCGCCCCGCTTCACACTTCATCCTGCACCCTTACAACTCGGCCCGGGGGCGGCGGCTGACCACCAGGTCGCGGATCACGATCCGGGTCATCGCCGCGTCGTTCAGGATCAGGTCCAGCCAGGCCCGTTCGATCCGTTTGTCGTTCAGGTCGGCATAGGCCAGGTCGAACTCGGCCACCTTGTCGCGCCCCTGTTCGGGCAGGCTGCTCACCGGCTGCGCCAGGTTCGGTCCGTGCTTGATGTTCAGCCGCGCAAAGGCCTTTACCGGGCGGTCGCTGTCGATCACCATCTCGGCCCGCACCAGATGCCGGGGCTTCAGCCCCTCGACGGCCGCCTCGGGCAGGTTCATCGCCAGCGACAGAAAACTGCCCTTGAAGCCGAAGACGTCCAGACAAAGCCCATAGGGAGCACGGTCCTCGGGCCTGTCGTTCCGGATCTGCCGAACGACAATCTCGCCCAGCGGGCAGTCGTGGTAAAGCGCGACTCCTTCACCCAAGGCCGTCCGGTCCAGGGACGCCACGGCCCCGGGCTCGGGCAGCGCCCCGCGCCACAGGTCCGGACGCCAGCTCCAACCCGTGCCAAGCGGCATCTGCGGCAAGCCCGCAGTCAGCCCGGGAACCGCCAGCCGCATGTCGGCTACCTGCAGAAGCCGGTCCAGTTGCCGACGCATTCCCCGCGCCTCGGCCCGCGCGGCGCGCAAGGCAAAGCCGTCCATCGCAGAGGCCGTCTCGGCCAGCCGCATCCATCGTTCTTCGGTCCGGCGTTGGTGCCAGCCCTCCAGAAACTGCCAGATGCGACCAGCCATCGACCCTTACTGGTCCATGTAGACGTGGCCTTCGCCCTTTGCCCCGGGATGCGTCACCGCCCCCCAGCGCGCCCCGCCGCACAGCTTGGCGAACTTGTGCACCGCGCCCGAGGTATAGGCCGTCTTGCGCGGCCCCTTCCACTCGGCCCGGCGCTTGGCCAGCTCTTCGTCCGACACGGCCACCGACAGCTCGCCCGTGACGGCATTCAGCGTGATCATGTCGCCGTTCTTCAGCAGTGCAATCGGCCCGCCATGTGCCGCTTCCGGCCCGACGTGGCCCACGCAGAAGCCCCGCGTCGCGCCCGAGAAGCGGCCGTCGGTGATCAGCGCCACCTTCTTGCCCATGCCCTGACCGGACAAGGCTGCCGTGGTCGACAGCATCTCGCGCATCCCCGGCCCACCAGCGGGACCTTCGTTGCGGATGACGATGACCTCGCCTTCCTTGTATTCCCGTGCCTTCACGGCAGCGAAAGCCTCTTCCTCGCACTCGAACACCCGCGCCGGGCCGGTAAAGACCTGCTCGGCCTCGGTCATGCCGGCGACCTTCACGATGGCCCCATCGGGTGCCACGTTGCCCCTCAGGCTGACCACGCCACCCGTCTTGGTGATGGGCGAGTTGATGTGATAGATGACCCGGCCATCCGCTTCTCCGCGGATCTCGTCCAGGCTTTCGCCCAGCGTCTTGCCCGAAGCGGTGATGCAATCCAGGTGCAGCAGGCCAGCCTTCGCCAGTTCCTTCATCACGACGGCCACGCCGCCCACCTCGTGCAGGTCCTTGGCGACGTACTTCCCGCCCGGACGCAGGTCGACGAAGTAGGGCGTGTCCTTCATGCAGGCTGCAACGTCGAAGAGGTCGAAGTCGATCCCCGCCTCATGCGCGATGGCCGGCAGATGCAGCGCCGCGTTGGTCGAGCCGCCGGTGCAGCCGACGACGCGCGCCGCGTTTTCCAGAGACTTCCGCGTCACGATGTCCCGCGCGCGGATGTTCTTCTCGATCAGGTTCATCACGGCCACGCCCGAAGCCTCGCAGAACTGGTCGCGGGATTCGTAGGGTGCGGGGGCGGAGGAGCTGTTCAGCAGCGCCAGGCCGATCGCCTCGGACACGCAGGCCATCGTGTTTGCGGTGTATTGCGCGCCGCAAGCTCCCGAGGACGGGCAAGCTACCCGTTCCATGATCTCAAGCTCGGCGTCCGACAGGTTTCCAGCCTGGTGCTTGCCCACGGCCTCGAACATGTCCTGGACGGTGATGTCCTGGCCCTGGTAGCGGCCCGGCAGGATCGATCCGCCATAGATGAAGACCGAAGGCGTGTTCAGGCGGACCATCGCCATCATCATCCCCGGCAGCGACTTGTCGCAACCCGCAAGCCCAACGATCGCGTCATAGCAATGCCCGCGCATCGTCAGTTCGACCGTGTCGGCAATCGCGTCGCGCGAGGCGAGCGAGGACCGCATCCCCTCGTGTCCCATCGCGATCCCGTCCGTGACAGTGATCGTCGTGAACTCGCGCGGGGTGCCGCCGCCTTTCTTGACGCCCTGCTTCACCACCTGCGCCTGCCGGTTCAGCGCGATGTTGCAGGGGGCCGCCTCGTTCCAGCAGGTCGCCACGCCCACCCAGGGCTGATGGATCTCTTCCTCGGTGATCCCCATCGCGTAGAAGTAGCTGCGGTGCGGGGCGCGCGCCGGGCCCTCGGTCACATGGCGGCTGGGAAGCTTCGACTTGTCGAAACGCGGGCTGGTCATGGCGGCTCCTTGCGGGAAATGGCTTGGCCGCAAGGGATAAAGGCGCGCCCCGTCCGGAGCAAGCCGAATTGGCGGCGTCAGGTGCCGTTGATCGCCACAGTCGCGCTTTGCATCAGGCCGTCAAGCTGCAGGCGCAGGCTGTCCACGAAGCCCACGTAGCCCTTCAGAACTCCGGCAAGGGCCGGAACCGCCTCGGCAATCGCATCGGCGCTGCCGTAGACGGCCGAGCCCAGGATCGCCAGGGTCAGCACCACCAGGAACCCACTGCGGAAGCTGCTGCGGCCCTCTGCCGCAACCGGGATCGCCTCGGGAGCGACGTCGTCGGCCATCGTCTCGGCCGGGCGCAGGGTCGAGTTGATCTCTTCCACATCCGGCAGGCGGGCCCGGCGGGCTGCGAGTGAAGCCTCTTCATAGCTTGGCTGGTGCGGCAGGTTGACCTGCGGAATGGCCTGCTCGATCCCCAGCTCGGTCTGTGTTTCCAGCGGCTTCGCGGCCTCGGCCTTGCGGGCAATGGCCTCACGCTCGGCCTCCTCGCGCAGGATCGCCAGGACGGAATCGTCGACCGCATAGGCCGCCGCACCCTCTGCCGGCGGAACCGGGGTCGCCTCATTAACCTGCGTCTCGCTCTCCGGCACCACCTCGGCGACCGGCGTCACGGCGACAGTGTCCGCAGCGACAGGCTCGACCGCAGCAGGAGGTTCAGGATCCGCGGCTGGGACCGCAACATCCGCTTCCGCCACCGCCGCGCTCTCCACCAAAGCGGCGGGCTCAGCCACCACCGGTGTCGCAGGCTCTGCCACCGCTGCGGCAACGGCAACCGGAGCCGCCGGGGCAGGCGTCGGCGCGGGTGCCGCCACCTCAGCCTTGGGCCGCATCTGGAACCACGCATGTCCGCAATTGGCACACTGCACGTCGCGCCCAGTCTCCGGGATCGCGTCCTCGGGGACTTCGTACTTCGCCTCACAATTCGGACAAACCAACCGCATTATCGTCCCTCAAGCCTGTTTTTTCCGGCTGCCGCGCAAGTTGTAATCCCTATTTCCAGTCGTTCCAAGGGTTTGTCGCTTGCCCTTGTGCAATCGTTTCCCCCTGTGCGATGGAAAGCGCAGTGGCGGCGGATATCTGCCACGTCGGCATCGGGGCGCAGCAAGGGGAACGGCGTGATCACCTTCGAGAACGTGGCCTACAGCTATGGCGGCGGAGAACTCCTCTCGGACGTCTCGCTGAAGCTCGCACCGGGGTCCTTCCACTTCCTCACCGGCCCCTCGGGTGCGGGGAAATCCACCTTCCTGAAACTCGCCTATGCCGAGCTTCGCCCCACCTCGGGCCGCGTCACCCTGTTCGACAACGATGTGACCAAGCTTTCCCGCGACGACATCGCCCGCACCCGCCGCCGCATCGGCATCGTGCATCAGGACTGCAAGTTTCTCGACCACATGACGCTTGCCGCCAACATGGCGCTGCCCTTCACCGTCTCGGACCGCGAAAGCGACCACAAGGACATGGAGGACCTCCTGTCCTGGGTCGGCCTGCAGCACCTCGCCGACGCGCTGCCGCCGCAGCTCTCCGGCGGCGAACGCCAGCGCGCCGCCCTGGCCCGCGCCGTGATCGTCGACCCTGACATCATCCTTGCCGACGAGCCCACCGGCAATGTCGACTGGGAAATGTCGCTGCGGATCCTCACGCTGCTGGTGGAACTGAACAAGATGGGCAAGACCATCCTCGTCGCCACCCACGACCTTAACCTCATCCGCCAGGCCAAGGCGCAGATCCAGGCCCGCGTGCTCCGCATCGCCAAGCATCGCGTCCAGCTTGCGGGGGCCGACCTGTGAGACTGCCCACCGCCAAACCCGCCTCCCCCGCCACCCGCGCGCTTGAAGTTGTCCCGCCGTCCGGCCCCACCGCCTGGCTCACCACCTTCACCGCGGGCGCCATGACCTTCCTTTGCGTCTTCGCCCTTGCTCTGTCGCTTGCCTCGGGCCGCCTTGCCACCCGCTGGTCAGAGGCGCTTGCGAAGACCGCCACGATCCGCCTCTCGGCGCCCGAGGAACAGGTCCAGATCCAGACCGACGCCATCCTCGCCGCTTTGGCCACCACCCCCGGAATCGCCAGCTACCGCCTGATCGACGAGGCCGAGACGACAAGGCTCCTCGAACCCTGGTTCGGCCCCGGCCTGCCGATCGAGGACCTGCCGATCCCCCGCCTGATCGAGGTCGTGGAAGCCGACCCGCCCTACGATTCCGACGGCCTGAAGCAGCGCCTGACGGCAGAAGCCCCCGGCGCGATCCTCGACGACCACACCCGCTGGCGCCGCCCCCTGGCCGAAGCCGCCAGCCGCATCCGCCTGCTCGGCGTCCTCTCTATCGCCCTGATAGGCGCGACAATGGCCGCGATGATCACGCTGGCCGCCCGGGCCGCCCTGGCGACGAATTCCGAGGAAATCCGCGTCCTCCGCCTTGTCGGTGCCAAGGACAGCTACATCGCCCGCGCCTTCGTCCGCCGCTTCACGCTCCGCACGCTCGGGGGGGCCGCCTTCGGGGCCGCTGCCGGCCTTCTGGGCGTCGCGGCCCTGCCCGCCGCAGATGCTGCAGGCGGCTTCCTCACCGGTCTCGGCTTCACCGGCTGGGACTGGCTCTGGCCCTTGGCGCTCCCGCCCTTGGCGGCTATCTTGGCTTTCCTTGCCACCCGCCGTGCTGCCTTCCAGAAGCTGAGAGAGCTGACATGACCCCGATCCGCTGGCTGCTCTCGCTGATCTTCATCATCCAGATGTACCTGGCGATGGCCGTGATCGCCGTCGTCTTCGCTCCCTGGGCGCTGTTCTCCCGCCAGGGCGCGCGGGCCGCCTGCAAGACCTTTTGCCGCTGGGTGATCTTTTCCCTCCGCCTTCTCTGCGGCCTCAAGTCCGAGGTGCGCGGAACGCCGCCCACCGGCGAATGCATCATCGCGGCCAAGCATCAAAGCTTTCTCGACATCATCATGATCTTCAACGCGGTCCCCGCCGCGAAGTTCATCATGAAGCGCGAACTGATGTATGCCCCCTTCCTTGGCCAGTACGCGCTGCGCATCGGCTGCGTCCCCGTCGACCGCGGCAAGCGCGGCGCGGCCATCGCCAGGATGAGGGCCGATGTCGCCGCAGGCAGCGCCGAGCCCGGCCAGTTGATCATCTACCCGCAAGGCACCCGCGTCGCTCCCGGAGCCACCTTGCCCTACAAGGTCGGCACAGGCCTTCTTTACGAACAACTTGCCCAACCTTGCGTCCCCGTCGCGGCCAACGTCGGGCTCTTCTGGCCCAAGCGTGGCATCCTGCGCAAACCGGGGCGCGCCGTGGTCGAATTCCTCGCCCCCATTCCGCCGGGCCTCAAGGTGCAGGAGTTCATGGCCAGGCTGGAAACCGAGGTCGAAACGAACTCCAACCGCCTCATGGCCGAAGCTGGGTTCCACGCCCCATGAGCAGCCGGTCCGCGACCATCGACCACGTCCTCGATGCTCTCGCGCCTCTGCCTCTGACCGCCCGCAAGATGTTCGGCGAATACGCGCTCTACCTCGACGGAAAGGTGGTGGACCTCGTCTGCGACGACCAGCTTTATCTCAAGCCAAGGCCCGGTGCGCAGTCTCTCCTGCCCGACAGCCCGATGGGCGCACCCTACCCCGGCGCGAAGGATCATCTGCTTGTTACCGACATGCTGGACGATCCAGACCGGGTCGTCCTGGCCCTGAAGGCCATTGCCGCCGACCTGCCCTTTCCAAACCCGCGGAAGCAGAAAACCTGACCTGACTTTCCTTTCACATTTGCCCAAATATCCCACGGGGGGTCCGGGGGGTGGGAAACCCCCCGGGGCCAGCCAGAAGGCACCACGTCATGACCTGGATCACCACGCTCGACGACCTCCACGCCCATTATGGCCAGCCGGCCGAGGCCGCGACCATAAAGGTCACGCCGCATCTGATCCCAGCTTACCGCGCATGGATCGACCGCTCGCGCTTCTGCATCCTGACCACGGTCGGACCCGAGGGTACGGACGGCAGCCCACGCGGCGATGAAGGACCGGTCGTCACCGTGCTGGACCCGCAAACGCTGGCCCTGCCCGACTGGTACGGCAACAACCGCATCGACAGTCTGCGCAACATCGTCCGCGACGGCCGGGTAAGCCTGATGTTCCTGATCCCCGGCGCGAACAATGCGCTGCGGGTGAACGGCAGCGCGCGGCTCACGGCCGACCCCGACCTTCGTGGCCGCTTCGACAGGGACGGCAAACAGCCCCGGACCGTCATCGTGATCCGCATCGCCGAGGTCTATTCGCAATGTGCCCGGGCGCTGATCCGCTCGGCGCTCTGGACCAGCGGGGACCAGTCTGCGGGCCTTCCATCCGTCGGCGACATGCTGCGCGAGATCAGCGAAGGCCGGATCGACGGTCAGGTCTATGACGCCGACTGGCCCGGTCGCGCTGCGCAGACGATGTGGTGAAGCCGCTCTTCGGGGACTTCTCGTCGCTCATCGCTCCACGCGCTGCTCTTGCGACGAGAAGACGAAGTCGCACGAGGAGCACTCCACGAGGAGCCGCCAGAAAGATTACCAGATTCTGAACGCCCGCAGACAACCCATTGGTATCATTCACCCTGAAACCCTGCCCACGCGCGGGCACCTCAGCTCAGCGGGCAGTCCGCGACCTCGACATCCAGTGCCAGGGTCGACGCCGGCCCATAGCCCAGCCCGGACACGTTGATAAACAAGGCCCCCGTCTCGGCCCAGACCTCCGTCACCTTCATCGTGGTCCCCGCCCGGTCGACCGAGACCTTCTCAAAAAGGGCGCAATCCGTCTCGAACCGCAGCACATACCCGTTGAATTTCGCCTCGTAGAACCGCCCGATCCCCTTGGGATAGGAAAGCTCGATCCGGTTCGGCCCGATCTCGACCGCGACCGGTACCACGTCCAGCCCGCCGGTGAACCCCTCCGGCCCCAGCCCGAACTCGGTCCCGTGCCCGACCGTCACCGTTCGCCCCCGCGCGACCAGCAGCGGAGCGTCCCGATCATCCCAGGTCTCCACAGTGAAGGTCACCAGCCGCCCCTCCAGCGTCCCGGCCTGGACCGGAGACACCAGCGCAGCGGCAAGAAGGACCCAACGGATCATGCGAACTTCAGCGCCGCGATCCCGGCGAGGATCAGAAGCACGCCCATCACCCGCATCAGGTTGACCGGCTCCTGAAACAGGAACACCGCCGCGATAGCGGTGCCCACAGCCCCGATCCCGACCCAGACCGCATAGGCCGTGCCCACCGGCAGTGACTTCATCGCGACCGACAGAAGGTAGAACGACCCCAGCGCCAGCACGATGGTCACCGCGGCCGGCACCAGCTTGGTGAAGCCTTCCGAATACTTCAGACCCAGCGCCCAGCCGGTTTCCATAAGGCCGGCGATGACGACGATCACCCAAGGGTTCACGCAGCCAGCCCTTTCGCACCCATGTCGATGAACTTCTGCCGCCGGTCCTTGATCAAGGCCTCGCGCTTCTTGCCGGAAAGCTCGCCCAGCATCGCCTCGATGGCCTTGCCCACCGCGTCCACCGCCTCTTTCGGAGCCCGCTGCGCCCCGCCCAGCGGTTCTTTCACGATCCGGTCGATGATCCCCAGCTTCTGCAGGTCCTGCGCCGTCAGCCGCAGCGCCTCGGCCGCCTCTCGCATCTTCTCGGCATCCTTCCACAGGATCGAGGCACAGCCTTCGGGCGAGATCACCGAATAGATCGAATGTTCCAGCATCGCGACCCGGTTTGCCGTCGCGAAGGCCACCGCGCCACCCGAACCGCCCTCGCCGATCACCACCGAAATCAGCGGCACACCGATGGCCAGGCACTTCTCGGTCGACCGGGCAATCGCCTCGGCCTGGCCGCGCTCTTCCGCGCCCTTGCCGGGATAGGCGCCTGCCGTGTCGATCAGCGTGATCACCGGAATGCGGAAGCGATCGGCCAGATCCATCAGGCGGATTGCCTTGCGATAGCCCTCGGGCCGCGCCATGCCGAAGTTGCGCTGGATGCGCGACTTGGTGTCGTTGCCCTTTTCGTGCCCGATCACCATCACCGGCTGGTCGTTGAACCGTGCCAGCCCCCCGATCACCGCGTGATCGTCGGCAAAGGCCCGGTCGCCGGCCAGGCTGGTGAATTCGGTAAAAAGCTGGTCGATGTAGTCCATGCAATGCGGCCGGTCCGGGTGCCGCGCCACCTGGCACTTCTGCCAGGCAGTCAGGTTCTTGTAGAGATCGCGCAGCGCCGTATCCGCCTTGCGATCCAGCGCCTCGGCCTCTTTAGACACATCCATGCCGGGATTGGTCTTCGCCATCGCGCGAAGCTCTTCCGCCTTGCCTTCAATGTCGGCGAGCGGTTTTTCGAAATCGAGGTACTGCATGGCGCTTCCTTTTCGGGACCGCCTCTATATGCCCGCGGGACAGACCTGATGCAACTCGGCAAGATGTGTGCGGCGGTGTCGTGCGCGGGTGCCGGGCAGACTCCATGCCGCAGAAATCAGCGGCTTGCCTCGTGCTCCAACCGCTGGCGGGCGATGGATTCGTGCTTTTCGGCCCGCATCTGGTCGTGGAAGGCCGTTTCCACATAGGCCATGTGCGCGCCAACCGCCGCCCTTGCCGCGTCAGGGTCGCGCGCCTGGATCGCCGCGTTGATCGCCCGGTGCTGGTCCAGAAGCTGGTCGCGAGTGATCCGGTTCTTGAACATCATCTGGCGATTGTAGAAGACCCCCTGCCGCAGAAGGTCGAACATCGACCGTAGCATGTGCAGCATGATCACGTTGTGGCTGGCCTCGATGATGGCCATGTGAAACTCGGCATCCAACTGCGCCTCGTCCGAGGGGTCACGCTTCTGGTGCGCAACCTCCATCTTGCCGAAGATCGTGTCGATCAGCTTCAGGTCGGTTTCCGACCCGAAAGTCGCCGCCCGTTCCGCCGCCAACCCCTCCATGTCGCGGCGGAAGCTGATGTAGTCGAAGACCGCCTCGTCATGCGTCGAGAAAAGCTGAGCCAGCGCGGGCGAGAAGGCGGAGCCAAGGACATCGGCGACGAAGACGCCGGACCCGGCACGGCTGACCAGCAGGCCGCGTTCGGCCAGATCGGCGATCGCTTCGCGCAGCGAGGGGCGCGAGACGTCCATCTTTTCGGCCAGGTCGCGTTCCGACGGCAAGCGCTCTCCGGGGCGCAAGATGCCGCGCAGGATCAGTTGCTCGATCTGGCGAACGACGGAATTGGACAGCTTTTCTGGCGTGACTTTCAGGAATGGCATGGCGGACCCTGGCTATTGGTCCGGAAATATGACCGATTCTGCCGAAATCGCAAAGCAAAAGGGGCCCGCCGAAGCGGACCCCCCTCGAAACTGATGCGCGGCGATCAGCGGGTCGGGCGGATGATGATCTCGACCCGGCGGTTCTGGGCGCGGCCCTCGGGCGTCAGGTTCGACGCGATGGGCTGGTCTTCGCCGCGGCCATAGGCGGCGACGCGGCTGCCCGGCACGCCGCTTTCGCGCAGGACGCTGGCAACTGCCACGGCGCGGCGCTGCGACAGGTCCTGGTTGTAGGCTGCGCTGCCGGTGTTGTCGGTGTGACCGATCACCTCGATGCGGCTGTTGGGATAGCGCAGCAGGCTGGACGCCACGGTGTTCAGGTCGGCGCGCAGGTCCGGACGGACCGATGCGCTGTCGGTGGCGAACAACAGGTCCTGTGGCATGTTCACGATCAGGTATTCGCCGGTGTTGGTGACCGAGATGTTCGAGTTCAGCGAGCCGCGCAGTTCGGCTGCCTGACGGTCAAGGTCTGCCCCGATCAGCGCACCGGTGCCCGCACCGAGCGCGCCGCCGATGATCGCACCTTTCAGCTTGTCGTCGCCATCCGACACCGAGGCACCCGCCACTGCGCCGATCAGACCACCGATCACAGCGCCGTTGCGCTGACGGGCGTTCGGGTCATCGGGATAGGCACCGGGATCGACGCAGGCGGTCAGGGTCAGCGTGCCGGCCACGGCCAGGAACAGGGGGGTCTTCATAATCATGTTTGCTCTCGCCTCGATAGTTCGCCCATTGGTGGGCCTGTGCTCAGACCCGTGCCACAATACACCAACGGCGTCGATAGGATGCCGGTTCCCAACGACTTCGGCAGGGTTCCGCGCATCACAAATCTGTGCGGGCGGCCTCCCAGGCCAGCATGGCGCGCTTGCGGGGCAGGCCCCAGTGATAGCCGCCAAGGCCGCCGTCGCGGCGCAGGGCCCGGTGGCAGGGGATCAAAAGGCTGATCGGGTTCCGCCCCACAGCAGTGCCGACCGCACGATGCGCCTGCGGATGGCCGATGGCCCCGGCGATGTCGGCATAAGTGGTGACATGGCCGGTCGGGATCGACAGCAATGCCTCCCAGACCTTGATCTGGAACGGGGCCCCGATCAGGTGCAACCCCGTCGCTTTCCGGCCCAGCGCCGCCTCGACCATCGGGCGCAGTGCCACCGGGTCCTCGACGTAAGTGGCCTTGGGCCAACGGCTGACCAGGTCCTCCAGCGCCGCCTCCGCGCCCATCTCGTCGGCAAAGCCCATGCCGCAGATGCCCTTGTCGGTGGCCATCACCAGCGCCGGACCGAAGGGGCTTTCGAACCAGCCCCAGCGGATCGTCAGCCCTTCGCCCCCCCGGGCATACTCACCCGGGCTCATCGCCTCCCAGGTCACGAACAGGTCATGCAACCGGCCCGTCCCCGACAACCCCGTCTCCAGCGCCGTCCCGAGCAATGTATGCCGCTCGTCCAACAACCTACGCGCATGGCCCAGCGTCAGGTACTGCTGATACCGCTTCGGGCTGACCCCCACCCACTGGCTGAACAGCCGCTGGAAATGCGCCGGGCTCATGCTCATCCGCTGCGCCAGCGCCTCCAGCGTCAGCGCCGGGCCTTCGGCGTCGATCACCTGCAGCGCGCGGCCGATCACCTGATAATGGTAGGACGGGGATTGGTCAGTCATGTTGGGTCCTCGGGCGGCTCGTCGTGCGCCTTCGGCTTCTCCTCGCAAGAGCGGCCCCCGCGAGGAGTGACGAAGTGGCAGGCAGGCGTTTCCGAAGATGTAACGCCCCCATCCCTGGACCGCGACCCGTTTCCTGCGGCTTGTCGAACCGCGGCTTTCGTGCTGCATAGGCGGCATGACCCCACAGCTCCCCTACGCCACGCTCCGCCAGATCTTCACCCGCTTTGCCGAGATCGAGCCCGAACCGAAGGGCGAGCTTGAACACGTCAACGCCTTCACCCTTCTCGTGGCAGTCGCCCTCTCGGCCCAGGCTACGGACGTCGGTGTCAACAAGGCCACCCGCAAGCTGTTCCAGATCGCCGACACGCCGGAAAAGATGCTGGCCCTGGGCGAGGACGGCCTGATCGAACACATCAAGACCATCGGCCTTTTCCGCAACAAGGCGAAGAACGTCATCAAGCTGTCGCGTCTTCTGATCGACAACTTCGGCGGCGAGGTCCCATCCTCCCGCGCGGCGCTGGTCACCTTGCCCGGTGTCGGACGGAAAACCGCGAACGTGGTCCTATCCATGTGGTTCCACCACCCAGCGCAGGCCGTCGACACCCACATCTTCCGCGTCGGCAACCGCACCGGCATCTGCCCCGGCAAGGACGAAACGCAGGTCGAACGCGCGATCGAGGACAATGTGCCGGTCGAATTCCAGGCCCATGCGCACCACTGGCTTATCCTGCATGGCCGGTATATCTGCGTCGCGCGCAAACCCAAATGTGGCATCTGCCCGATCCGGGACTGGTGCCTTTACCCGGAGAAGACCGCATGAAGTCCTATCAGGTCGTCGGCATCGGCAATGCCATCGTCGATGTGTTCTCCTCGGCCGATGACTCGTTCCTCGACCTGATGGGCATCCAGAAGGGCATCATGCAACTGGTGGAGCGGGAACGGGGCGAGCTTCTATATGGCGCGATGACCAACCGCCAGCAGGCCCCCGGCGGGTCGGTGGCGAACACCCTGGCGGGGCTGGGCAACCTGGGCCTGACGACGGCATTCATCGGCCGCGTCCACGACGATGCGCTGGGCCGCTTCTACGCCCAGACGATGGCGAAGGAGGGCACCGATTTCGTCAACCCTCCGGTTCCGGGGGGAGAGCTTCCGACGTCCCGTTCGATGATCTTCGTCTCGCCCGATGGCGAGCGGTCGATGAACACCTATCTTGGGATTTCGTCGGAACTCGGCCCCGACGATGTGTCCGACAGCGTGGCTGGCAGTGCCGAGATCCTGTTCCTGGAAGGCTATCTCTACGACAAGCCAAAGGGCAAACAAGCGTTCGAGCGGGCCGTGGACCTTTGCCACAAGGCGGGCGGCAAGGCGGGAATCGCACTATCCGACCCGTTCTGCGTCGACCGCCACCGCGACAGTTTCCGCACCCTGGTCAAATCGCTCGACTACGTCATCGGCAACGAACACGAATGGTCGTCCCTGTACCAGACCGACCTTTCCGCCGCACTGGAGCAAGCCGCCCAGGACTCGGGCCTCGTCGTCTGCACCCGGTCCGGCCACGACGTGATCGTCGTCCGGGGCGACGAAGAAGCCGTGGTCCCGGTCAAGCGTGTGGTCCCTGTCGATGCCACCGGGGCGGGCGATCAGTTCGCCGCCGGCTTCTTGTACGGCCTTGCCACGGGCCAGTCGCTTGCCGTCTCGGGCCGCATGGGCTGCGTCGCTGCGGCCGAGGTCATCTCGCATTTCGGTGCGCGGCCCGAAACCGACCTGAAGGCGCTTTTCCGCAAGGAAGGCCTGATCTAGACGACCGTCACCTGCGGCGTCCCGGGCACCACCTGACCTATCACCGCCGCCCGGTGCCCGGCTGCCTGCAACTGCGCGACCAGTCCCGCGGCCCGGTCCGCCGGAACCGACGCCAGAAGCCCGCCGCAGGTCTGGGGGTCCACCAGCAAATCGTCCCACAGGGGCGCGGGCGTGGTCAATCGCCAGCTTACGGCAGCAAGGTTGGCAGGCTGAAGTGACGATCCCACGCCGACCCGGCCCAGGTCCTGCGCGCCTGCCATGACGGGAATCCAGTCCGCCTGCAGTCGCGCGGCCACACCCGAAGCCTCCAGCATTTCCAGAAGATGCCCGGCCAGACCGAAGCCGGTCACGTCGGTCATCGCCCGCGCGACCGGGGCCAGTATGGCCGCCGCTGTCCCCTGCGACACCGACATCTGGGCAATGCAGTCGGCCCAGACCTCGCCCAGCATCACGCCCGGCACCCGGGTCAGCGCCATCTCGGCAGCCAGGATCGTGCCCGAACCGATGGGTTTCGTCAGAACCAGCGCATCCCCGGCCAGCGCGCCACCTTTGCCGATCACCCGGTCGGCAACACCTGTCACAGTGAAACCGATGGTCAACTCGGCCCCTTCGGTGGAATGGCCGCCGACCACATCCGCCCCCGCCGCGCGAAAGACGGAGGTGGCCTCATCCATCACCTCGGACAGCATCCGCGCCTGCAATTCCGGACCCAAGGGCGGCAGCGTCACCTGCGCCAATGCAACCTGCGGCGCGGCCCCCATCGCCCAGACATCCCCCAAGGCATGGATCGCCCCCAGCCGTGCCATCAGGCGGGGATCGTGGCAGAAGGCACGAAGATGGTCGGTGGTCAGGACCTGAAAGCCTGCGCCCATTGCCAGCACCGCCGCGTCATCGCCCGGCCCGGACCGCACCTCGGCCCGGGCGGGAGAGGGCACCGCCGCCAGCGCGGATGACAGGACCCCCGGCCCCAGCTTTGCGCCGCAGCCCCCACACAGCGGTCGGCCCCCAAGATGTGCTGCCAACCCTTCGGTCGCCGTGGCGGGCACCTTTCGCACCGCCATCGCAGGATAGTCGCCAAACTTGTCCATGAACGCCCGGTCGATCCGGTCCTTCAGCGTCCAGAAGCGCTGGCCAGAGAGCGCCACGCCCCATTTCTCGGCCACCGCCGCCTTCTCGCCCAGAGAGATGAGCTTGAGATAATCCCCCTGTGGCCGGAACCGGCGCAACGGCGTTCCCGACAGTTCGGCCCTCAGATTGGCATTCAGTACTTTTGCTGCCCGCACCGCGAAGACCCCGGCCTTTGGCCGCGGATCGCCCGCGATCCCGGCGCAATCGCCAGAGGCGAAGACCAGCGGGTCCGAAGTCCGCAGTTCGGCATCCGTGACCAGAAAACCGCCCTCGTGGCGCAGCCCGGTCTCGGCCAGCCAGCCGTGCGGCCGCGCACCCGTCGCGGTCAAAGTGAAGTCCGAGCCGATTTCCTCGCCGCCCTCCAGCACGACCGAGGTGGCAAGAACTTGAACCACCCGGACGCCCAAGCGAAGGTTTACCCCAGCTGCCTTGATCCGCGCCTCCAGCGCGCGCCGGGCGGCCGGGGCAAGGGCGGGCAGGAATGCCCCGGCCTGATCAAGAAGCGTGACCACCGCACCCGCACCCAGTCGGTGGGCCGATGCAAGGGCAAGCTCAACGCCGCCAAGCCCCGCGCCAAGGATCACCACCCGCGCCTGCGCCGGTGCCTTGGCAACGAAAGCCTCCCACGCTTCTGCATAGCGTCCAAGCGGCTTGGCCGCGACCGAATGCTCTGCGGCCCCCGGCAGCGAGGGCAGGTCCGAGGTGATCCCGACATCGATGGCTGCAAGGTCATATGGAACGGGCGGGCGCCCCACCAGGTGGATGCGCCGCGCCTGAAGGTCGATCCCCGTCACCCGGTCCAGGATCACCCGCGCCCCGGCAAAACGGGCCAGGCGGACAAGGTCGATCATCAGGTCGTCGCGCCGGTAGTGCCCGGCGATCAGGCCGGGCAGCATGCCCGTATAGGGGGCCACGGGATCTGGGTTGATCACTGTCACCCGCGTCCCGGGCAACGGGTCCATCCCCCACATCCGCAGGACCAGAGCATGGGCGTGACCGCCGCCGATCAGCACAAGGTCGCGGATCTGGGGATAGGCGGGGGTCATGCATCGGTCCTGGTTTCGGGTCGCGGCAGGCTTACCCCACCCGACCCGGAAAGGCGAGCGGCCGGGCCCTTGCAGTCGGTCACGACCCGCCGCACTCTGCCATGATGACACCGCGCCTTGTCACCGATCCCGCCCTCTGGTCCGCGATCTTGAAGCTTCTGCAGGATGCCTTCGCCTACATGGAAGGTCGGATCGACCCGCCATCCTCACTGCGCGACCTGACCCCCGAGGTGCTGGATCAACAGGCCCGGACGGGTGAGATCTGGATCATCGGCGCACCCATCGCCTGCGTCTTCCTCACCCCGAAGCCGGGGGCACTTTATCTTGGGAAGCTGGCCGTCTCGGCAGATCACCGAGGCAGAGGGCTGGCGCGAAGGCTTGTCGACCAAGCCGAGACGCGGGCGCGGGCCTTGCGGCTGCCCGCATTGGAACTGCAGACGCGGGTGGAACTGATCGAGAACCACCGCGTGTTCGAGGCGATGGGCTTTGCCGAAACCGGGCGGACGGCCCATCCCGGTTACGACCGGCCGACCTCGATCACCTACCGGCGACCGGTGGACTTCTGAACCAGGGTCGCCAGTTGGAAATCTGCCGGGATGGCATCCCTGCCACCCAGGACCAGGTCGGCCATGACCTCGGCCACCTTGGGTGCCATGCCGAACCCGATCTTGAACCCGCCGTTCGCCACGAAATGCCCCCGCCGCCCCGGCCAGGCGCCCAAAAGCGGCGCGCGGCTTGCGGCCCTGGGGCGGATCCCGGCCCAACGGTCGATGACTGTGGCCGCGGCAAGCGCAGGAACCGCCGCCACGGCCTTGGCCAGTAGGGTGTCGAGTTGCGCATCGGTCCCGTCCTCGGCCCACTGGGCCTCGGAGGTCGAGCCGATGGCGACGGTCCCGTCGGCATGGGGCACGATGTGCAAACCGTCAACGAAAAGCTGTGGCTGGTCGCGTGCGTCGTGCCGCAGCGAAAGGGCCTGACCCTTCACCCCGGTGCCGAGAGGCGCACCGAAGTCCTGCGACAGCGAGTCCAGCCCCGCCATCCCCGTCGCATGGACCACCGCGCCCGCGTCGCTCTCCTCTCCCACAATCAGGTCCGCCCCTCCGGCCTTCAGGGCCGCGACAAGCGCCGCAAGTCCCATCCGGGGCGAAAGACGCGCAGAGAGGGTGTCCCGGACCAGCCAGCCCGAGGGCGTCAGCGGTTCCCAGGCCGCTCCGGTCGCCGCGATCACCCGCCACTCTGCCTCGCCCCGCCAAAGCGCTGCGGCCTCATCCTGACGGCGTCGCGCGGCTTGCACCGACCGGTCGTCGGGCAGCGGCTGCAACCGGCCAAGGCGGGCATAGCCAGAGGGCAGGCCCGACGCGGTTTCGACCGCTTGCCACCAGCCGGGTGCCATCAGAAGGCTTTCCAGCTGAAAGGCCTTCTTCGCATTCCACGCCTCGGGAACATGTGGCGACAGGGCACCTACCAGGCCGCCGGACGATCCAGCCCCCCAGGTCCGCGCCTCGATCACCCGGACCCTGGCGCCGCGCTGAAGGCAGGCCCAGGCGATGGAGAGACCGAAGATGCCCCCGCCCCGAACCGTCACATCGATGCTTGCCATTCCGTCGCCCCAAGCCCATCACACCGTCCGAAGGACTACCCGCGATGACCAGCCCCGACCAGACCCCGATGCTCGACTGGCGCGACGAGACCATCCCCGTCTCGCGCCGGTTCGACGACCCCTACTTCTCGCTGTCTGGCGGGCTGGAGGAGACGCGGCACGTCTTCCTGTCCGGGAACGGGCTGCCGGGACGGTTCCGGGACGGGTTCCGGATCGCCGAACTGGGCTTCGGGACCGGGCTCAATCTTCTGGCGGTGCTGCTGGCGCACCGTGGCCCGGGCCATGTGCAGTATACCAGTTTCGAAGCCTTTCCGATGTCCGCCCACGACATCGCCCGTGCTCTGCAGGCGTTCCCCGAGGTCACCGAGATTGCCGGGACATTCCTAAGCCAGTGGCAGGCAGGCGCAACCGTCCTGACCTTTCCGCACCTCACCGCCACCGTCATCCTGGGCGACGCGCGCGAAACGCTGCCAGCCTGGGACGGGCAAGCGGATGCCTGGTTCCTTGACGGCTTCTCCCCGGCGAAGAACCCCGAGCTTTGGTCGCCGGACCTGTTGGCCGAGGTCGCGCGCCATACCGCGCCGAGTGGCACCTTCGCGACCTATACCGCCGCGGGCCATGTCCGTCGCGCGCTGGCCGACGCGGGGTTCACCGTGACCCGCCAGCCCGGCTTTGGCCGCAAGCGGCACATGACCTGCGGCACACTTCAGACGGCGACCGCCGCCAGCGGAACATTCCCCGGGTGACGGGCGAGGACCGCGCCGTTGCGGAAATGTCCCGCCACCCGGACCAAGCCGCCCAGGAAACTGCCCCGCACGATGGTCACGGTATCCGACTGACGGGATGCTTGGGCGCGATCAAGCCTTGCCAAGCCCCGCAATAGGGCGTACCCGCCCGCCTTCGGTTGAGATTGCCCGGTCCCGGTGCTAGGCTTGACCCATCAGCCCGGCGCGGGGGCTATCCGTCCGCGCTTCCTCTGGAGGACCTGGTCCTGTCGCATTCTGATCCCGCCACCGGCCTTCCGGTCGGTCCTCGTCCGCAACCTTCGGACGCGACCCCGCAAGACCACCGCTCCGAGGACGTCCTGGAGCTTGTCCTGAAGTCCGTCGACGACGACAAGGCCGAGGACATCGTGCAGATCGACCTGCGCGGCCGTTCCGACGTGGCCGATTACATGGTCATTTGCTCGGGCCGGTCTTCGCGCCAGGTCGGGTCGATTTCGGAAAAGCTTGCCGACCGCCTGAAGCAGGAGATGCGGATCTCTGTGCGGATGGAGGGGAAAGAGACCGGCGACTGGGTTCTGATCGACGCGGGCGACGTGATCGTCCATGTCTTCCGGCCCGAAGTCCGCGAATTCTACCAGCTTGAGAAGATGTGGCTGCCGGCGGGGACGACCCGCTCTGCCCAGGTCTGATGCGCCTGCACCTTTGCGCCGTGGGCCGCCTGCGGGCCGGACCCGAGCGCGATCTGGTGGACGACTATCTGCAAAGGCTGGACCGCACGGGCCGCCCCCTGGGGCTGGGTCCTGTCGCCGAGCATGAGGTCGAGGACAAGAAGGGTGGGGGCATGGCAGCCGAGGGGCTGCTGCTGACCCGCGCGATTCCCGACGGTGCGGCGCTGTGCGTTCTGGACGAACGGGGCAAGACGCTCTCCAGTCCGGACTTCGCGCAAACTTTGGCGCAGTGGCGTGATGGCGGGCGGCAGGATGCGGCCTTCGTGATCGGCGGCGCGGATGGGGTGGACCCGGCCCTGCGCGCCCGTGCCGATCTGAGCCTCAGCTTCGGCCGAATGGTCTGGCCGCACATGCTGGTGCGGGTGATGCTGGCCGAACAGCTTTACCGCGCGGCGACCATCCTTGCCGGGTCGCCCTACCACCGGGTCTAGCGCAGCGCCCGCTCTGCCGCAGCGCCCAGCCGCAGCAGTCTCGCCTCTTGACCGGCTCCGCCCATCAGACTGATCCCGCAGGACGGCTGCGAGGAGGGCAGCGTCAGTGCGCAGACCCCCAGCATGTTGCCGATTCGCGTGTTGCGCAGCGCCAGGAGGTTCTCTGTCACGTAGTAGGCGTCGTCGGTCATCAGCCGGTTCGCCTCGGGCGGAAGGATCGGCGAGGTCGGCACCAGGACGGCGTCGTAGGCAGCCACCCGGTCAGCCCAGGTCCGCTGCAGCACCTCCAGTCGGCGCCAGCCCGCGACATAGTCGACCGCTGACACATTCGCCCCGGTGCGGAACCGCTCCAGTATGCGGGGAAACATTTTCTGCGGTGCGGCTTCGATAAGCTCGCGCCAGATGCCGTAGGCTTCGGCGGTGACAAGCAAACCGGCCAGGCCAAGCGCCTCTGTCACCTCGGGCGCGGTGATGCGGGAGACCTGTGCGCCGGCACGCCCAAGCCGCGCGACGGCATCCTCGAACCCCTTCGCCGGACGGTCGCGGATATCGTCCAGGGCCACTGTCTCCAGCACTGCCAGCCGCTTGCCAGAAAGGTCGGCACCCTCCAGGTCCGCAACCGGCTCGCCGCTCATCGCCGCCAGAAGCAGGGCGCAGTCCTCGACCGAATGGGCCAGAGGTCCGATTGTGTCGAAGCGCTCGCACAGCGGGACCGTACCGGCCAGAGGCAGGCTTCCCACAGTGGTCTTCAGGCCGACAAGGTCGTTCCAGGCCGCCGGAATGCGCACCGATCCGCCGGTGTCCGACCCGATCGCCGCCGGTGCCAGTCCGAACGCCACCGACGCAGCAGCACCCGACGATGACCCGCCAGGAACCGCCCTCTCGTCGTTCAGGTTCGGCGGCGTCGCCGTCACGGGGTTGAGCCCCAGACCCGAAAAGGCCAGCTCCGACATGTGCGTCTTGCCCAGGCAGACGAGGCCCTGCAGCGTGGCACTCTCCAGCACCGCGGCATCCCGGTCTGGCGTGCGGCCCTTCAGCAGGGCGCTTCCCGCCTCGGTCGCGATGCCAGCGGTATCGAAAAGGTCCTTCCAGCTGATCGGCACCCCGTCCAGCACCCCCTTGCGAAAGCCCGCCTTCGCCCGCGCCGCCGCCGCCATCGCCTCGCCCCGGGCCCGGGCCGCGGTGGTGCGGGCGTAGATGCGCCCTGACAATTGGCTGCTTTCGATCCGGTCCAGGAACGCTTCGGTCAGTTCCACCGGGTTGATCCGGCCCTTGCCGATCTCGCGGCCCAGTTCTGCCGCGGTCATGTTCGCCCAGGTTCCGCTCATTCCCGCCCCCTCGATTGTCCCGTGACGGTAGCGGCTTGGCGACGCATGGACAATCCGTCCCGGTCGGGCGAAGAAGACGGCATGACGAGGGACACCGACATCCTGATCGCGGGCGGGGGGCTGAACGGCCCTGCCTTGGCCTTGGCGCTGGCCCAAGGTGGCTTCCGGGTGACAGTCATCGATTCCCGCCCCGCGCCCGACCGGGCCGAAGCGGGCTTCGACGGGCGCGCCTATGCGTTGGCCATCGCCTCGGTCCGGCTTCTCAGAGCCATCGGCGTCTGGGACAGCTTGGCCGACAAGGCGCAGCCTATGCTGGAGATCAAGGCCTCGGACGGGCGGGCAGGCGAAGGGGCCGCGCCCTTCTTCCTGCACTTCGACGCCGCCGAGATCGAGGAAGGCCCAATGGGCCACATGCTTGAGGATCGCTACCTTTATGCAGCCTTCCTGCAGGCGATGGAACGTACGGCCGGCATCACCCTCTTGTCCGGCGAAACCGTCGTGGCGCAGGACGTGCAGCCCGAAGGCGTCTCGGTCACGCTGGCCTCGCGCCGCACAATCACTGGTGCCCTGCTGGTCGGCTGTGACGGACGCGGATCGGGCACCGCCGCACGGGCGGGCATCCGCCGGGTGGGCTGGGGCTACGGCCAGACCGCGCTTGTCACAGCGATCCGGCACGAACAGGACCACCACGGCGTGGCGCAGCAATTCTTCATGCCCTCCGGCCCGCTGGCGATATTGCCGCTGAAGGGCGGGCACCACTCCAGCATCGTCTGGAGCGAGACCGACGCCAACGCCGCCGCGATCCAAGCCTTGCCGGATGCCGAATATCTGGAGGCCCTGCGCCCCCGCTTCGGGGACTTCCTGGGTGAGATCGAACTGGCCGGCGCGCGCTTCACTTATCCGCTGTCTCTGTCGCTGGCCGAACGGTTCGTGGCCCCCCGCGTGGCTCTGGTGGGCGACGCGGCGCATGGGGTCCACCCGATTGCGGGACAGGGATTGAACCTTGGCCTGCGCGACGTGGCGGCGCTGGCCGAGGTGCTGATCCTGGCCCGCCGCCGCGGCGAGGAGCCGGGCAGCCCCGCCGCGCTTGACGCCTACCAGCGCTGGCGCCGCTTCGACGCCACGGCGCTGGCGCTGGGAATGGACACGGTGAACCGCGTGTTCTCGACCGACAATCCCGTGCTGCGGATGGGCCGCGATCTGGGCATGGGCCTGGTGAATGCGGTGCCGGGACTGCGGCGCGGATTCATGCGGCAGGCGGCAGGCTTGACGGGCGATCTGCCGAAGCTTCTGACGGGGCGGCAGGTGTAGCGGACGGCTCGTCGTTGCTTGCGCCCTCCTCGCGATGAGGAGACGGCGTCGAACGAAGAGCCTCTGCTTTCCGTGCCGCACGGCGATCCAGCAGGTGGAACAGAAGCGGGTTTGCCAGGATGGAGATCATCGCCCCCGCCACGACCAGGTCGCGCGCCTCGGCCGGGACGATGTCCAGTGTCACGGCCATCGTGATGAGAATGAACGAGAATTCCCCGATCTGCGCCAGACTGGCCGCAATGGTCAGGCCCTTGTCATGGTCGTGCCCGAAGGCGCGCACGATGTAGTAGGCGGCGACCGATTTCACGACGATGATGATCAGCACAGTCCCCACCAGCGCAAGCGGCGCGCTGAGGATGACCCCAGGATTGAACAGCATCCCGACCGAGACGAAAAACAGCACCGCAAAGGCGTCGCGCAGGGGCAGCGTCTCACGCATGGCCTGCTGCGACAGGGTCGAGGAGGACATCACCATGCCGGCGAAGAAGGCGCCCAGCGCAAAGGACACGCCGAAGAGGTGCGTCGCGCCATAGGCAACCCCTAGCGCGATGGCCAGGACAGAGAGCCGGAACAACTCACGCGAGCGGGTCTGCGCGACGAAGTGCAGGACCCAGGGCACCACGCGCTGGCCGACGATCAGCATCAGCGCCACGAAGGCCGCGGCCTTCGCAAGGGTGATGAGCACGGTCGCCGCGATGGGGCCGATGCCGATGGTGCCGGTTACCTCGGCCACCGCTTCGGCCTCTTCCGCCACAGGAATGGCATTGCCGCCCAGAAGACCGGCCAGCGGCGGAATCAGGACCAGCGAGATGACCATCACCAGGTCCTCGACGATCAGCCAACCCACGGCAACCCGGCCCTTGTCGGTGGTGACAAGCTCACGGTCCTGCAGGGCGCGCAACAGCACCACGGTCGAGGCGACCGAAAGCGCGAGGCCAAAGATCAGCCCGGCCCCAAGGCTCCACCCCAGGGCCCAGCCCATTGCCGTGCCAAAGGCGGTAGCGACGGCGATCTGTCCCAGGGCGCCGGGAACGGCGATGGCCTGCACCGCCATCAGGTCACGGGGCGAAAAGTGCAGCCCGACGCCGAACATGAGCAGGATCACCCCAAGCTCGGCCAGTTCGGTGGCAAGCTTCATGTCCGCGACATAGCCCGGCGTGAACGGCCCGATCACCACCCCGGCCAGCAGATACCCCGCGATCAACGGCAGCTTCAGGCGTTGCGCCAGAAGGCCGAAGATGAAGGCAAGGCCGAAGCCGGCGACAAGTGTGGTGATCAGGGGCGTTTCGTGGGGCAATGGATCATGAACCTTTCTGGCGCACCGTCCGGCATAGCCGGGCGTGCCCATCTGCGTTTCGGGAAATTGTGTCAGGAGACAATGGGATAGTAGGGTCTGATTCGCGCAATGCAACCGGCAGGGCCGCCAGAGGCGATAACAATTCCACCACTTGTCGAAACAGTTTGAAATGTTAGGCCTTGGGGATGCCCGACCTGATCCCGAACCTCCGCGCGCGGCGTCTGTTTCTTCAGCGCCATGCCCTGTCCGAAGCACCAGCGGGACCGGCAACGGGTCAGGCGCTGCATGATCTGATCGACCGGATCGGCTTTGTCCAGGTGGACAGCATCAACACCGTGGCCCGGGCGCATGACATGATCCTGTGGTCGAGGCGTCAGTCCTATCGCCCCCCCGCGTTGAAGCGTTTGCTGGAACGGGATCGCGCACTGTGGGAGCATTGGACGCATGACGCCTCGATCCTGCCAGTGCGGTTGCATGGGGTCTGGCAGCACCGCTTCCAGCGTGACGCCGTGCGGCTGGAGAAGAACTGGCGCAGCTGGTTCCGTGAGGGGTATGAGGCACAATTTGACAGCATTCTCAACCGGATAGCGAAGGACGGCCCGGTGGGGACGGCGGATGTGGGCGAAGGCGAGGTGCGGGGCAAGGGGGGCTGGTGGGACTGGCATCCGTCGAAGACGGCGCTGGAATGGCTGTGGCGGACGGGGCGGCTGGCGATCACCCGCCGGGACGGGTTCGCCAAGATCTACGACCTGACCGAGCGGGTGATCCCCGAGATCCATCGTGCCCCGGTTGCGGCTGAGGAGGTCTGCGACTGGGCGTGCCGCAGTGCGCTTCGGCATCTGGGCTTTGGCACCAGCGGAGAGATCGCGGCCTACTGGAACGCGGTCAGCCCGGAAGCCGCAAAACACTGGTGCCGCGAGGCACTGGTGCGGGGCGAGATCATCGAGGCAGAGGTCGAGGGCGCCATCGGCCAGCGCCGCAAGGTCTTCATCTTCCCCGGGATTCTGGACGAGCTGCCGCCCGAACCCACCCCCCGCCTGCGCATCCTGTCGCCCTTCGACCCGGCCCTGCGCGACCGCGACCGGGCGGAGTTTCTGTTCGGCTTCTTCTACCGGATCGAGGTCTTCGTGCCCGAGCCGAAGCGGGTCTACGGCTACTACGTCTTCCCGGTGATGGAGGGCGAAAGGCTGGTGGGTCGGATCGACGTGAAGGCCTTCCGCGATGCGGGGGCGTTGCGGGTCAAGGCGTTCTGGCCGGAGGCGGGAGTGAAGCTGACGAAGGCTCGCCGCGCGAAGCTGGAGGCGGAGCTGGACCGGCTGGCGGTGTTTTCGGGCTGTGAACGGGTGGAGTTCCTGGACGGGTGGGAGCGGGAGACCTTGGCGCGGCCAAGTATCTGAGAACGCTGCATTAACGGCAGGCCATGCTGCCGGAGTGCCCGTCCTTTATCTGTCTTCCTTGTGTCTTTCTTCCGTCTCTACGCGCGTCTGGCTTGCAATGCGTTAACCATCAGCGCGAATCGATTGGCAGGGTGTCGGACAGGCGGCTAAGCTGCCGGGAATTCGCAGCGTCGCAGCCAAGATCTTTCGATGACCGATCCCACTGTCTTCCTCGTGCTGCTTGCCGCCGCCCTTGTCGCGGTCTTCCTGATCCTCTGGAACCGGCGGCGCCGCGCGCGAGGCGCCCAGACTTCCGACGAATCCTGGGTTCTGGTTGACGGGTCGAACGTGATGCACTGGCAGGACCGGACCCCAAGCCTTGATCCGGTCAAGGCGGTGGTCGCGCAACTGACTGCGCAGGGTCATGTGCCGGGTGTCGTCTTCGATGCCAATGCCGGGTGGAAGCTTATGGGCCGTTACCTGCATGACGGCGACTTTGCGCGGCTTCTGGGGCTGGAGAGCCGGCAGGTGCTGGTGGTGCCCAAGGGCACGCCGGCCGACCCCTTCCTGCTGGAGACCGCGCGAGAGTTCGGCGCGCGGATCGTGACCAATGACCGCTACAGGGACTGGGCGGGCGCCCACCCCGAGGTGCTGGAGCCGGGGTTCCTGATCCGGGGCGGGATGCGGGACGGGGCGGTCTGGCTGAAGGGGCTGGCGGCAGCGCCCCCCGAAGGTGCGCCGTAGCGCACCCTACGATATCACCCACCCGTCGATCACGGTAACGGCCTCTTCCGCCGTTTCCACCATAGCGAACAGGCTGAGGTCCTCGGGGCTGATCACACCCGCTTCTGCGAGGTGGGTCCAGTTGACCACTTTCTCCCACCATTCGCGGCCGAAAAGCAGGAAGGGGATCGGCTTCATCCGGCCGGTCTGGATCAGGGTCAGGCTTTCGAACATTTCGTCCATCGTGCCAAAGCCGCCGGGGAAGACGCAGATCGCGCGGGCGCGCATCAGGAAGTGCATCTTGCGGATGGCGAAGTAGTGGAAGTTGAACGACAGGTCGGGCGTGACATAGCTGTTCGGGGCCTGCTCATGCGGCAGGACGATGTTCAGGCCGATGGACTGGCCGCCAGCCTCATCCGCGCCGCGGTTGCCGGCCTCCATCACGCCGGGGCCGCCGCCGGTGCAGATGACGTTCTCGCGCCCGTAACTCGCCAGGCTGCGTTCGGTCATCAGCTTCGCGAAGCGCCGCGCCTCGTCGTAGTAGTGCGACAGGTCGGCCAGCGTCTTGGTGCGCGCCGTGTCGCGGTGTTCTGGCGCAGGAATGCGGGCACCGCCGAACAGGACGATGGTGGATTCGATCCCGCGCTCGTCCATGATGAGCTGCGGTTTCAGAAGTTCCAGCTGCAGCCGGACGGGGCGCAGTTCATCGCGGGTCATGAAATCGCGGTCGGCGAAGGCCAGCCGGTAAGCCGGCGCACGGGTCTGCGGCGTGTCGGGAATGCGCTTGGCGGCGGCGATGTCCTCGACCGAATCGCGGAACGGATGGCTGCGGGGTTCGTCTTTCATGGGGCGCCTTGCCTGACAGGTGTAAGCGCAGGCTTATCCTGTCCGGGTTTCGCTGGCCAGTTCTCGAAACCCGCTTGCTGAACCCGAGTAAAATGCTCAGATTTTTGCAACTCTAGGCAAGTGGGCCTAAATGGGAGAATGCAGCGTGAAGCAGTTTCTATTGGCAATGGCGCTGATCGCGGTGGCGGTCGGGGCCTTCTTCGGCGGCAGGGCCGTGATGATGCCCGCAGCGCCTGCGGAGGCGGCGGCAAATCCGCTGGGCGATCTGTCCGCGATGGCGGCGATCGTCACGGACGTGCAGGGTATTGCCAAGTCGGGCGATCTGGAGAAGGCCAAGGCGCGGATCAAGGATCTGGAAACCGTCTGGGACGAAGCGCAGCCGACGCTGCAACCGAAGGACCCCGAGGCCTGGGGCCGGGTGGATGGCGCAGCGGACGACGCGCTGTCGGCGTTGCGGGCGGGCAGCCCCGACGCGGGCGAGGTCGAGACGACGCTGGCCGCACTGCAGGCGGCGCTGGCCGATCCGGGGGCGACTGGAACGGGCGAAAGCGGCGGCGTGCAGATGATCGGTGGAATCGCGGTCACGGATGCGACGGGCCATCCCCTGCCCTGCGAGGCGATGCTGAAGGACATCTCGGCCAAGCGTGCTGCGGTCACGCTGACGGCCGAAGTGGCGGCGAAGGTCGAAGACCTGGTCGCCAAGGCGACCGAGCGGTGCAACGCAGACGACGACAAGAACGCGGACGCCTTCAGCGCCCAGGCGCTGCAGGCGCTGTCCGGCAACTGAAAGGCAGGATCATGAGTGTTTCCCAGATTGAAATCCCGGCGAACCGGGTCCCCGAGGTCACGCTGGACTTCTGGCTGATCAAGCTGATGGCCGTAACGATGGGCGAGACGGCTGCCGATTATCTGGCGGTGAACCTGGGGCTGGGGCTGACGGCGACCTCGCTTCTGATGACCGGTGTGCTGGTGGTCGTGCTGGTCCTGCAGTTCGCGCAAAAGCGCTATGTGCCCTGGGCCTACTGGCTGGCCGTCGTGATGATCAGCATCGTCGGCACCCTGGTCACCGACAACCTGGTGGACAATTTCGGCGTGCCACTGATCGTGACTGCGGTGGCCTTTACGGTCGCGCTGGCGGTGACCTTCCTGCTTTGGTACCGGGCCGAGGGCACGCTTTCGATCCACGAGGTCACGACCTTTCCGCGCGAGGCCTGGTACTGGCTGGCGATCCTGTTCACCTTTGCGCTGGGGACGGCGGCGGGTGACCTGGTGGCCGAGAAGTTCGGCCTCGGCTATCTTGCGACGGGCATCCTGTTCGGGATGATCATCGCGTCGCTGGCCGTCGGCTACTTCTTCCTCGGCCTCGATGCGATCCTGGGCTTCTGGTTGGCCTACATCTTCACCCGGCCCCTGGGGGCGTCCTTCGGGGACCTTCTGTCGCAACCGGCTGAGTATGGCGGGATGGGGTTCGGCACGATCATAACCAGCGCGCTGTTCCTGTCGGTGATCGCCATGATCGTCGGGATCATGACATTGCGAGAAGCGCGGCAGGGGGCAGTCTGAGGGAACCGGCAGGCGGCGATTGTGCGCAGCGCCGCCTGCCGCTATAGGCACAGCCGATCCCTGCCCACAGGAAAGGCCATTCCATGTCCAACGCCGCACTCGAAACAGCCATCGAAGCCGCCTGGGAAGCCCGCGACGGGATTTCGCCCGCCACGAAGGGCGAGGTCCGCGATGCGATCGAGGCGACGCTGTCCGCCCTGGACAACGGCAGCCTGCGGGTGGCGGAAAAGCGCGGGACCGACTGGCATGTGAACCAGTGGGCGAAGAAGGCCGTCCTCTTGTCGTTCCGCCTGACCGACATGTACGAGATTTCCGGCAGCAATGGCGGGTCGAACTGGTGGGACAAGGTTCCGTCAAAGTGGCAGGGCTGGACGGCCGAGGACTGGCGGAACGCCGGGTTCCGGGCGGTCCCCGGCAGCATCGTGCGGCGGTCGGCCTATATCGCCAAAGGCGTGGTGCTGATGCCGTCCTTCGTGAACATCGGCGCCTATGTCGATGAGGGCAGCATGGTCGACGGCTGGGCCACAGTGGGGTCCTGCGCGCAGATCGGCAAGAACGTGCACCTGTCGGGCGGCGTCGGAATCGGTGGCGTGCTGGAGCCGATGCAGGCCGGCCCCACGATCATCGAGGACAACTGCTTCATCGGTGCGCGGTCCGAGGTGGTGGAAGGCTGCATCGTTCGCGAAGGCTCGGTCCTTGGCATGGGCGTGTTCATCGGGAAATCGACCAAGATCGTCGACCGGGAAACCGGCGAGGTGATGTATGGCGAGGTGCCTGCGGGGTCGGTGGTCGTCGCGGGGTCGATGCCGTCGAAGGGCGGGATCAACCTGTACTGCGCCGTCATCGTGAAGAAGGTCGATGCGCAGACCCGCTCGAAGACCAGCATCAACGAACTTCTGCGGGACTGACCGATGCGGCTTGCGCTTATCCTTGCCCTCTGGGCCCTGCCCGCTGCGGCCGAACCCGCGCTGGACGGCACCTACCGGCCCGCGGGATCGTCCTGGGATTGCACCTCGGTCGGCTCGGACGGCGGGGCGCTGGCGATCCGGGACGGTGTCTTCTACGGCGTGGAAAGCGCCTGCACGCTGGCGCGGCCAACCCCGGTCAACGGGATGAATGCGATCCTGTTTGATGCCGAATGCACGGGCGAGGGCGAGATCTACGGGTTCCGTGTCATGTTCATGCCCCTGGGAGAGCGGCTGGCCATGATACAGGACGGCGCGATCAGCGAACTGGAACGCTGCAACTAGGTCAGGCGACAGCCAACCCCGCGATATGGGCGCGGATGGGCCGGACGGGTCGTGCATGGCCGGGCATCCGGGCAATGCGGGGCGGACGGTGACCTTCCTCTGCACGACCTGACGGCTGGCGCGGTGCGGCGCGCTGCGCTATGCCTGAGCGGCCCTTTCGGAGTGTTCCCATGACCGACGATCCCAAGCCGAAACGTCCGCAACAGGTCTATTCGCTGATCGTCGAGGTCGGTCGCAAGGACGGCGACGGGCTTCCGCCCAAGGCCACGGGTGCGGCGCTTCTCTGCTATGCCTCGGGTGTGGATGAGGCCGAGGCGGTGCGCGAGACCGTCGCCATCCTGAAGGAAGCCGAGATGGCTCCGCTGGAGGTGCAGGGTCTGGGCACGCTGGAAGAACGGATGAAGAGCGGTGAGGAGATCGATCAGGAGGAGCAATTCCTGATGGAACGCGCCCTGCGCGAGAACTCGGTCATCGTGGCCGAGATCACGCCGTTCTTCGACTGACGTTTCGTCGCCCCGACCCACAGGACGCCTTGCGGTTGCAGGGCGCGACTCAAGCGGTTAGGGATCGTGGGCGCCCCAATCTGGACCTGATGATGCCCTTCGAACCCGTAGACCCGGTGGAATTGACCGCCAAGCTGATCCGCTGCCCGTCCGTGACGCCGGCGGAAGGCGGGGCAATCGCGCTTCTGGAGGATCTCTTGTCGCAGGCGGGATTCACCTGCACCCGGGTGGACCGGAACGGCATCGCCAACCTCTACGCCCGCTGGGGCAAGCAGGGTGCCAACCGCGCCTTCGGGTTCAACGGGCATACCGATGTCGTCCCTGTGGGCGACGCGGCGGCCTGGCGGTTCGATCCCTTTGGCGCCGAGATCCGCGACGGGTTCATGTATGGCCGCGGGGCCTGCGACATGAAGTCCGGCGTGGCCGCCTTTGTCGCGGCAGCGATGGATTTCGTGCGCGAGACGCCCCCCGACGGCGCGGTGATCATCACCGTCACCGGCGACGAGGAAGGCGAAGGCAAGGACGGCACCGTGGCGATCCTGGACTGGATGGCCTTCAACGGCGAGCGGATGACGCATTGCCTGGTGGGCGAGCCGACCTGCCCGCACGAGATGGGCGAGATGATGAAGATCGGTCGCCGCGGTTCGCTGACCTGCGACATCACGGTGGAGGGCGTGCAGGGCCATTCGGCCTATCCGCACCGGGCGAAGAACCCCTTGTCGGCGATGGTCAAGCTGCTGGCCCGGCTGGAAGCCGAGCCGCTGGACCGGGGCACGCCGCATTTCGACCCCTCGACACTGGCGATCACCACCATCGATTGTGGCAACACGGCAGGCAACGTGATCCCGGCGCGTGCCACGGCTCGGGTCAACATCCGCTTCAACGACACCCATTCCGGCGACACGCTTTCCTCGTGGCTGCGGCATGAGGCCGAGGCGGTGGCCGAGGCGACGAAGACCGAGATCGCGCTGAAGATTTCCGTGTCAGGCGAGGCATTCCTGACACCCCCGGGCGAGCTGTCGGCCCTTGTCGCGAAGGCGGTGCAGGCCGAGACCGGGCGGAAGCCGGTCGCCTCGACCTCAGGGGGGACCTCGGACGCGCGCTTTGTCCGGGAACATTGCCCGGTGGTCGAGTTCGGGCTGGTCGGCAAGACCATGCACCAGGTCGACGAATGCGTGGCCGTGGACCAGATTGACCAGCTAAAAGCGATCTACGGCCGCATCCTGCGGGATTACTTCGCATGAGGATCGAGGTCTCGGGCGATATCGCCACCTGTCAGCGCCTGCGCCGCTTGGTGTTCATCGATGAGCAGGGCGTCAGCGAGGCGGACGAGGTCGACGGGCTGGACCCGGAGGCGATCCATCTGCTGGCCTGGGATGGCGACGCCCCGGTCGGGACCGCCCGGCTTTTGCTGAAGGGCAAGATCGGCAAGATCGGTCGCGTCTGTGTCCTGCAGGAGGCCCGGGGGACTGGCCTTGGCGCCGCGCTGATCCGCACGGCGCTGGAGGTGCTGCACGACCGGCCGGGGGTCACAGAGGCCTATCTCGGATCACAAAGCCATGCGACGGGGTTCTACGAGAAGTTGGGCTTTGTGGTGGAGGGCGAGGAATTCCTGGACGCAGGGATTCCGCATCGGCACATGCGCAAGGCGCTTTAGAGCTCTGTGCAGGCCGGGCACCAAGGCTGTGCAGGCGGGGCCACTTGTGCAGCCGAGCGGGACGCCCAAATCGGGATCGGAGGCCAGCATGACCCGTTCCCCCTTTCAGACGATTGCCAATGAACTGTCTTCCTGGCCCGGGATCACCACTGGTCCAGGCCGATTTGGCGCGACCACATTCCATTACGGCACGCGGGAGGTGGGTCACCTGCATGGCTCAAGCCATGCCGACCTGCCCTTCCCGACCATTCTTCGGAACGAGCTGGTCGCGGCCGGCCGGGCCGAGCCGGGCCACTTTCTTCCGAACAGCGGTTGGGTCACTGTGCGCCTTGCCGGCACTGGCGTCGAGCGGGCGCTGGACCTGTTCCGGTTGAATTACGACCTGATCGTTCGGAAGAAGCAGCCGCCAGAGCCGTTGCCGGAAGGATAGTCTTGGCCCCTTTGCCGTGCTAGGTCTTGGGCATGAAACCTTTGCCCTCCAAGGATGAAATCCGTCAGTGGATTTCCGAGAACCCCGGCCTTTCGGCCAAGCGCGACATTGCCAAGGCCTTTGGTATCAAGGGCGATGCCCGGATCGAGCTGAAGGCGCTGCTGCGGGAGCTTGAGGGCGAAGGGGTGGTGGAGAAGTCCGGCCGCCGCTTCCGCGAGCCGGGGGTGCTGCCGCCCGTCGCCGTGTTGCAGGTCCTGCCGCCGGATGCGGCGGGGGACCTTTATGCCAAGCCGCTTGAGGAGGGCGTGGAGGAAGGTCCGCGCATCCTGATCATTCCGAAGAAGGGCGACCCGGCCCTGGGCGCGGGGGACCGCATCCTGGCGCGCCTGGCGAAGGTCGAGGCCGAAGATCGCGACTATGAGGCCCGTCTGATCCGCAAGCTGGGGTCGAACCCGGCCAAGGTGTTGGGGGTGTTCCGCGCCAATGCCGAGGGTGGGCGGATCCAGCCGATCGAGAAGGGCAGCGACAAGGAATGGCGCGTGTCCTCCGACATGACGATGGGCGCGAAGGACGGCGAGCTTGTCGAGGCCGAGGCGGTCGGTGCTCGCCGTCTGGGGCTTCCTGCGGCGCGAGTCACGGCGCGGCTGGGCGATCCGGCGGGGCCGCGGGCGGCCAGTCTGATCGCGATCCACCAGCACGGGATTCCGGATGTCTTCCCGGACGCGGTGATCCTTGAGGCCGACCG
This sequence comes from Paracoccaceae bacterium, assembly GCA_027484915.1. Classification (GTDB taxonomy): domain Bacteria; phylum Pseudomonadota; class Alphaproteobacteria; order Rhodobacterales; family Rhodobacteraceae; genus Tabrizicola. Next base: position 82,326 of record JAIXSA010000054.1, read on the forward strand.
GGCGGAACCGGTGGGGATGAAGGGGCGCGAGGACCTGCGCGATTTGCCTTTGGTCACCATCGATCCGGTCGATGCGCGGGACCGCGACGATGCGGTGCTGGCTGAGGTGGACGCTGATCCGGGCAACCCGGGAGGCTTTGTGATCTGGGTCGCCATCGCCGACGTGGCGCATTACGTGACGCCGGGCTCGGCGCTGGACCGCGAGGCGCGGAAGCGGGGGAACTCGACGTACTTCCCCGACCGCGTGGTGCCGATGCTGCCGGACATCCTGTCGCGGGACCTTTGTTCGCTGCACGAAGGGGTGGACCGGGCCTGTCTGGCGGTGCGGATGGTCGTGGACGCGCAGGGGCACAAGCGGAGCCATCGTTTCGTGCGGGGGATGATGCGGTCGGTCGCGTCACTGCACTACGCTCAGGTGCAAGCGGCGGTGGATGGCCAGCCGGACGACAAGACCGCGCCGCTGGTCGATTGGGTGCTGAAGCCGTTGTACGCGGCCTATGCGGCGCTGAAGCAGGCGCGGGAAGTGCGTCAGCCCTTGAACCTGGAACTGCCAGAGCGGAAGATCGAGCTTGATGAACAGGGCCGTGTCGCCTCGGTCGCGTTCAAGGAGCGGCTGGATGCGCACAAGCTGATCGAGGAGATGATGATCCTCGCCAACGTCGCGGCGGCGGAGGAGTTGATCCGGCTGAAGCGACCGCTCTTGTTCCGGGTGCACGAGGAGCCGTCGCCGCTGAAGCTGGAAGGCTTGCGCGAGGTGGCCGAAGGCGCGGGGATGACACTGGCGAAGGGGCAGGTGTTGCAGACGAAACACCTGAACCGGCTGCTGTCGCAGGCGCAGGGGACGGAGTTTGATGAACTCATCAACCTGTCGACCCTGCGGTCGATGACGCAGGCGTATTATCACCCGGAGAATTTCGGGCATTTCGGGTTGGCGTTGAAGAACTATGCCCACTTCACCTCACCCATTCGGCGGTATTCGGACCTGATCGTGCATCGCGCGCTGATTTCGGGGCATGGCTGGGGGAAGGACGGGCTGTCCCTGTGGGACGAGGAGAACCTGGAGGAGACGGGCAAGCTCATCTCCGAGGCAGAGCGGCGCAGCATGGCGGCGGAGCGGGATACCAATGACCGCTATCTGGCGGCTTACCTCGCGGATCGGGTGGGGGCGGAGTTTGCGGGGCGGATTTCCGGGGTGCAGCGATTTGGCGTGTTCGTGCGGCTGGACGAGACCGGGGCGGACGGGCTGATCCCGGTGCGGGCTTTGGGCCGCGAGTATTTCAACTACGACGAGGGCAGCCAGACCCTGATGGGGTCGGAGACGGGGCTGGCTCTCGGGATCGGGCAGAAGGTCATCGTGCGGCTGGCCGAAGCGGTGCCGGTCACGGGCGGGCTGATCCTGGACCTCTTGTCGGTCGAGGGTGCTGTGGTGCGGCCACCGCGGCGGGCGGGGGGGAAGTATCATCCCCGGAAGCCCGTGCAGGCGGCGGCGAAACGGCGTTTGGTGCGCAAGCGGCGATGAGGGGCGCAAGACTTTTCGAAAAGTCTTGCAAAATCCTTCGAAGGATTCTGGTCCCGCTTTTGGTCGGCCTGGCGCCCGGTCTGGTCGCCGCGCAAACGATCCTGCCCGATCCGGTGGCGGGGGTGGAGGAAATCATGGGCAGTCAGGCCGGGCTGGAAGCCTGGGTCGAAGGGTTCCGGCCGCGTGCGCTGGAGGCGGGGGTTTCAGCCGCGACCTTCGACGCGGCGATGCGGGGGGTGGAGTTCAACCCCAAGGTCGTGGAGCGCGACCGGAACCAGAACGAGTTTTCGAAGACGATCTGGGATTACCTGGACACCGCCGTGTCCGAGGACCGGGTGGCTTTAGGGTTGAAGGCCATCGAGAAGAACCGGGCGCTGCTGGACCGGATCGAGGCGGAGTTTGGGGTGGAGAAAGAGGTTGTCGCGGCGGTCTGGGGGCTGGAAAGCGCCTATGGGACCTATCGGGGCGACTTGCCGGTCTTGGGTTCACTGGCCACGCTGGCCTATGAGGGGCGGCGGGGGGCGTTCTTCGAGGCGGAGTTGATCGCGGCCTTGAAGATCGTGCAGGGCGGGCATGTGGAGCGGTTTGCGGGCTCTTGGGCGGGGGCGTCGGGGCACACACAGTTCATGCCGTCGAGCTGGGAGAAGTTTGCGGTCGATTTCGACGGGGACGGGAAGAGGAACCTTTGGGGCGATGATCCTTCGGACGCGCTGGCGTCCACAGCGAATTACCTGCAGCATTGGGGCTGGACGACGGGGCAGCCCTGGGGGGTTGAAGTCAAGCTGCCCGAGGGGTTCGACTATGACCAGACCACCGAGCGGGTGGTGAAGCCCGTCAGCGAATGGCAGGCGATGGGGGTGCGGACGGTGTTCGGTGAGGATCTGCCGGACCACGGGCCTGGGTCGATCCTGCTGCCGGGCGGGCATCGCGGGGCGGCGTTCCTGATCTGGCCGAACTTCCAGGTGATCGAGAAGTACAACACGGCGGATGCCTATGTGGTGGCGATCGGGTCACTGTCGGACCGGCTTTCCGGGCGGCCGGCAATCCAGTCAGGCTGGCCGCGCGAGTTGCGGGCGTTGACGCTGGACGAGCGGAAGGAATTGCAGGACCGTCTGACCAAGGCCGGGTTCGATGCGGGCGGTGTGGACGGGCGGATGGGGCCGAAGACGGTGGCGGCGGTGAAGGCGTTCCAGAAGGCGCGCGGGATGGTACCGGACGGGTATCCCTCGCTGGAGGTTCTGGAGGCGCTGCGCTAGCTGCCCGCGCGCGGGCGGGTTTCTCATGTCAGGGATTTCAAGGGGTTAATTGCGGGCGTTAGGGCCGGGTTAACCTTCTGCGATAAGGTAGTCCCGGTGGGCAGGTCCAAACATCCGATCGTATCGCGGGTCGGGGCGGCTTTCAGAATGAGCGCGTTCCGCGCAAGCCTTTGTCTCGCCTGATGCGCGCGAAGGGCGCGCAGCAGCCTCGGTCATTGGTGGTTTTCCACCCCCAAACCCCCGGAGGATATTTGTCTCCAGGTGAAATGGCTTTCCCGTCAGGCAGGTTTGAGCAGGCGGGCGAGGAAGAAGCCGTCCATGCCGCCCGTGTCGGCCCAGTAATCCGGGCGGAGGCGGAGAGCGCCTTCGGGGGTCCGCCAGCTGGGGTCGATGCCGGGGAGGTCGGGGCATTCGACACTGAGGGTCGGGTGGCGGGCGAGGGCTGCGGCGAGTTGGGCTTCGCCTTCCTCGGGCAGGAGCGAGCAGGTGGAGAAGACGAGGCGGCCGCCGGGCTTGAGCCAGGTGAGGGCGCGGTCAAGGAGCTGGGTCTGCTGGGTGGTGAGGCTGGGGAGTTCTGAGCCGTCCTTGACGAAGGGCAGGTCGGGGTGGCGGCGGATGGTGCCGGTGGCCGAGCAGGGGGCGTCAAGGAGGATGGCGTCGAAGAGGGTGTCGGGCTGCCAGTGGAGCGCGTCGGCGGTGACGAGGGTGGCGGTCAGGCCGGTGCGGGCGAGGTTGGCCTCAAGCCGGGCCAGGCGGGGGGCGGAGATGTCCAGCGCGGTGACATCCGCCCCTGCGGCCGCGAGTTGCAGGGTCTTGCCGCCGGGGGCGGCGCAGAGGTCGAGGATGCGTTCGCCCGGCTGGGGTTGCAGGAGCTGGGCGGGCAGTGCGGCGGCGGCGTCCTGGACCCACCAGCCGCCCTCGGCGTAGCCCGGCAGGTTGGAAAGCTGGCCGGGGCTGCGGAGGCGGAGGCTGCCGGTGGGGAGGAGCTCGCCTTCGGGGTGGGGGAAGCCGGGGCGGAGGGTGAGGTCGAGGGGAGGCTCCTGGGCCTGGACGGCCTCGATGGCGGTGGTGATGTCGCGGCCGTAGGTGTGGACGAGGGGTTGGCGGAGCCAGCGGGGGAGCTTCTGCGTGTCGAGGGTGATCGGGTCGGGCAGCGCGCGGAGGACGGCGTTGACGAGGCCCGCGAGGTGGGCAGTGCGTTTGCCGCCCTGGCGGGTGATCTCGACCGCTGCATTGACGACCCCGTGTGCGGGGGCACCTTGGGCGCGCTCGACGAGGGCGAGGCGGAGGGTGTTGCGGACGGTGAGCGGCGGGGACTTGCGGAGGTGCTTGTCGAGGAGCTTGTCCGCCGGTTCCAGGTGGCGCAGGACCGTCTCGGCCAGGCGGAGCGCCCGGGCGCGGTCGGCGGGGGCGAGGTCGCCACCAGAGAAGTCCGACAGCATCCGGCCTTCGCCGAGGACGCCGTCCAGGATTGCCACTGCTGTGGCGCGTGCCACGACCCCTTCGGCCATTCCGGTCCCCTTGTTGGTTCGGGGAGGGGCCTATATCAGGATGGGGGGCCACACAAGGAAAGGGTCGGACATGGATGACGATCTGCCACCTGCAGCGAAGCGGGCACTGGCCGAGGCCGAGGAGCGGCGGAAGGCGGCTGAAGCGAAGAAGCCGCTGCCGAAGGAGCTGGGGGGCCGCGACGGGCTGGAGCCGGTGCGGTACGGCGACTGGGAGAAGAAGGGGCTGGCGGTCGATTTCTGAGGGGCCGCTCCTCGTGCGACGTCGTGTTCTCGTCGCTGGTGTCCACGCGTGGGCAGTTTACTCACCCATATGAAATCAACGGCTTGCCCGCTGGCGTTAGGGATTTGGCAAGGATTGTGCATGCCCTCCAGACACGTTCCTGCGGGCGGAGACTGACACTGGGCTGACTGCTGCACAGGGCCTGGCCGGGCGGGTTCGCGCGGATCGGTCAAAATAGTCAGCCGACTGCCGGGCATCGGAGCCTGCCGAGTTCCGGTCGTGGGAGTGAGAGGCCGCCTAGCTTTCCGGTTCAGCCGCATAGTCGGCGTCGCTGACCGGCTCCATCCAGTCGACACTGCGGCCGTCCTGCACCTCGTGGATGGCGATGTGGGACATGCCACGGTCGGGGGCGGCGCCGTGCCAGTGGCGTTCGCCGGGGGCGAAGGTCACGACGTCGCCGGGGCGGATCATGTGGATCGGGCCGCCGTCGGACTGGCAGAGGCCGAGGCCGGCGGTGACGATCAGGGTCTGGCCCAAGGGGTGCGTGTGCCAGGCGGTGCGAGCTCCGGGGTCGAAGGTCACCAGCACGCCCTGCACACGGTCCGGTGATTCGGGGTCGAAGAGCGGGTCAAGGCGAACCCGGCCGGTGAACCAGTCGGGCGAACCGGTTCGGGAGGGGGCGTTGCCGGCGGGGTAGATCTTCATGGATAGCTCCCTGAGGTTTGGCGGGAGCGTAGCAGGGAATGGGGGGCTTTGGCTTGCGGGCGGCTTTTGCGTCGCGCGTTTGGTGTCGCGTCGCGAGGGGGCTGGATATGTCCCGTTGCGCGAAAGGCTTGGCCCCCGCCTTGGCGGGAGTGAGAGGTGGTTTGGGTTGGGGACGTCTGCTGACGAAGTCGACGACGCGCAGTTTCCTAGCGCAGTCGGAAGGTCGCGCTGTCGCCCTTGCCCTGGTCGACGGTGAAGCGGAGCTTTTCGGACCCGTCCGCCTCGACCAGTTGGCAGTTGTAGTCGATCTCCATCCCGCTCCAATCCATCTCGCGGCAGAAATAGCCGTCTTTCCAGGCCCATTGGCCGGTGATCTTCCAGCCCATTGCCGATCCGTCGATGCGGCCGTCGGGCAGGACGTTGAGCGAGAGGTTGTAAAGGCCGATCCGCAATTCGCGGTTCTGGACGAGGTCAAGAAAGCGGTCCTTCTCCTTGACCGGCATGAACCCTTCGGCAGCGGCGGCTGCCGGCAGGGCAAGCATCAGCGCAAAGCAAAGGCGAAACATGGCATCTCCCCAGATCCAGACAGGGAAGTATACGCCACGAAGACCGAGTCGGATCAACCGGTTAGATGCCGAGCACGTCCATCATGTCGTACTGGCCCGGTTTGCGGCCCTGACCCCAGACGGCGGCCTTGAGCGCACCCCTGGCAAAGATGGCGCGGTCGGTGGCGAGGTGGCGGAGCACGATACGCTCACCTTCACTTGCGAAGATCACGTCGTGTTCGCCGACGATGTCGCCGCCGCGGATGGCGGAAAAGCCGATGGAGCCCTTCTGGCGCGCCCCGGTGATGCCGTCGCGGCCCGAGACCTTGGCATCGTCGAGGGCGACCCCGCGCCCTTCGGCGGCGGCCTGGCCCAGCATCAGCGCGGTGCCCGAAGGGGCGTCGACCTTCATGCGGTGGTGGGCCTCGACGATCTCGATATCCCAGTCGGCGTCAAGGGCGGCGGCGACCTTCTGGGTCAGGCGGACAAGGAGGTTGACGCCCAGGGACATGTTGCCGGCGCGGATGATGGTGGCGTGGCGAGAGGCGGCTTCGATCTTCGCAAGGTGCTGGGGTTCGAGGCCGGTGGTGCCGATGACGTGGACAGCGCGGGCCTGGGCGGCCAGGGCGGCGAAGTCAACGGTGGCGGCGGGGGTGGTGAAGTCGACCACGGCCTGGGCCTTGGAGAAGGCTTCCAGGGCGTCGTCGGTGACGGTAACGCCGATGGGGGAGCCGCCCATCGCCTCGCCCACGTCGCGGCCGATCCAGGGGTGTCCGGAGCGTTCGACGCAGGCAACGAGGCGGAGCTTCTCGGACGCCTGCGCGAGGCGGATCAATGTCTGACCCATGCGGCCCGAGGCCCCTGTCACCACCAGTCCCGGCTGATCCATCGGCTTGTCCCCCGTTTGACCCTTCCCTAGCCGGTTCCCGCGAGCGTGAGAAGCCCGGCGTTGCGGGCGGGGGCGAAACGGCATAAAGGGGCGGAATGTCGAGCAAGCGCTTCCAGACCGGGTCCGGCCCGTCGCAACGTCAGCTTCGGGTGGGGGAGCTTATCCGCCGCACGCTGTCGGACGTGTTGAACCGGGCCGAAATCCATGACCCCGAGTTGAACGCCATGTCGATCACGGTGGGCGAGGTGTCCTGCTCGCCCGACCTCAAGGTGGCGACGGTCTATGTGATGCCGCTGATGGGGTCGGTGCCGGTGGAGAATGCCATCGCGGCGCTTGCGCGCAACAAGGCCGAGCTTCGGCATCGGGTGGCGTCGGAGCTGACGCTGAAATACGCGCCGGACCTGCGCTTCCGCCCCGACGAGACCTTCGACCGGCTGGACGAGACGCGGCGGCTGTTCTCGGACCCTGCCGTGCAGCGCGACATTGGCGCGGCGGACGACGAGGAATGAGGCTACTGGCGGTGGTCTTCCTGCTGGCGCCGGTGGCGGCAGAAGCGGTGGAGTGCCGGGATTCGAGCTTCGAGGGGGCGTCCTACACGGTTTGCGAGGTGCAGGCCGGTGAGGATCTGCGGCTGTTCCATTCGGGGCCAGACGGTGCCTATGGCAGCTTTCGCAAGGTAGATGCCGCGCTGGCCGAACAGGGCAAGACCCTGGGATTTGCGATGAATGCGGGGATGTATCACCGGGATCTGGCCCCCGTCGGGCTGTATATCGAGGACGGGGTGGAGGTGTCGCGGCTGGTGACACGGGACGGGCCGGGGAACTTCGGGCTTCTCCCGAATGGGGTGTTCTGCATCGGCGACGGGTTCCGGGTTGTCGAGAGCCGGACCTTCAAGGCCGATCCTCCCAACTGCCGCTATGCGACGCAGTCGGGGCCGATGCTGGTGGTCGGGGGCGAGCTGCATCCGAAGCTTCTGCCGGGAAGCGATTCGACCTATGTGCGCAATGGCGTCGGGGTGAGTGCGGATGGGCAGCGCGCGGTCTTTGCGATTTCCAACGACGCGGTGAACTTCCACGCCTTTGCCCGGTTCTTCCGGGACGCGCTGGGGTTGCCCGATGCGCTGTATTTCGATGGCAACATCTCGCGGCTTTATGCGCCCCAGCTTGGGCGGCATGACGGCGGCTTTCCGATGGGGCCGATTGTCGGCACCGTGGTTCCGAAGGGATAAGACGTGGCGCGGGGGAAGAAGGGCCGGGCGGTTTCCGGCTGGCTGGTCGTGGACAAGCCGGCGGGTGTGACCTCGACGGCGGTGGTCAACAAGGTGAAGTGGGCGTTCTCGGCGCAGAAGGCGGGGCATGCGGGCACGCTGGATCCGGATGCGACGGGCGTGCTGGCCGTGGCGCTGGGGGAGGCGACGAAGACGATCCCCTACATCACGGATGCGCTGAAGTGCTACCGGTTCCGGGTGGTCCTGGGGGCGGCGACGGATACTGACGATGCATCGGGGACGGTGATCGGAACGTCGGCGGACCGGCCCACGGATGCGCAGATCGAGGCGGCGCTGGGCGCGTTTCGGGGGGATATCGCCCAGGTCCCGCCGCAGTATTCGGCGGTGAAGGTCGATGGCGAACGGGCTTATGACCTGGCGCGCGAGGGCGAGGTGATGGACCTGGCGGCGCGGCCCCTGTGGGTGGAGCGTCTGGTGATGACGGGCCGCCCGGATGCGGACCACGTGGACCTGGAGATGGTCTGCGGCAAGGGCGGCTATGTGCGGTCCATCGCGCGGGATCTTGGGGCGGCCCTGGGCTGCCTTGGGCATGTGGAGTGGCTGCGGCGGACCTGGTCGGGGCCGTTCGATGCCGAGGATGGCGTGACGCTGGCCGAGATCGACGCCGAGGCGAAGACCGAGGCGCTGGACGCACGACTTTTGCCGCTGGAGCTGGGGTTGCGGGACTTGCCCGAGTTCCGGGCGACGCCAGAGGGCGCGGTGCGGCTGCGGAACGGCAATCCGGGGCAGGTCATCGGACATGCCGACTGGGGCACCGAGGGTTGGGCGAGCCTTGACGGCCAAGCCGTTGCCGTGGGGCATTACCGCGGGGGCGAGCTGCACCCCAGCCGGGTCTTCAACCGCTGATCGCGGGCGTCTGCTGGTGCTGCACCAGCCGCCAGTCCCCGTGCCGATGCCGACGCCACGTCGAGGTGCAATGGGTAGCGTAGCCGTGCCCCGCGTCCCGCAGCGCGTGGGCGGAGTAGGCGAGGACGATCAGCCCCTTGGCGGGCCGCGAAATCTGCTGTGCCGAAAAGGCGACCCTGGTCCAGCGCGGCGCTTCGGACATGCGGCGCAGGGCGTCCTCGGCGGTCATGATCCAGGGCCCAGTGGGGACAACCATCAGGCACGCAGTGTCGATCTTGGCGCCGTGGACGGCGAGGTCCCCGGTCCAGAGGCTTTCTTCCAGCGCCCAGGCGCGTTCGTCTTCCATGTTGGTCCCGCTCTGATCGGCGCTAACAGAACGTTCCAACGGGGTGCAAGGTTCCCGCCGCCCTACTGACGGGGTCACGATCGCCGACTTGTGCCTGCCGGTCCGAGGCGGCAAGGTCCGGGTTCGGGTGGAGGGTCACGGATGCGGACGGCACGTCGACTTTCGCTTCTGGTCCTGCTGCTGGCTGCGGCCCTGCTGGCGGTGATCCCGTCCAGAGCCTGGTGGACCGGCCGCATGACAGCATCGGCGCTGAAGCTGGTCGAGGGCGGGCCAAAGGTTCTGCCGGTGGCTCGGCTGTGGATCGACACCGATGCCGCCTGCGGGGCGGGGGCGCGGACTGATCCGGACGATTGCCTTGCGATCCTGTGGCTGCTTGGTCGCGGGGTTGATGTTGTGGGCATCTCGACCAGCTTCGGGAATGCCGAGGGTGCCGTCGTGGTCGAGCGGATGGCGGCGCTGGCAGCGCAGATGCGGGACGCCGGGCTGGCGGTGCCCCCGGTGCTGGCGGGATTTCCCGCTCTGGCTGACACGGACGCCCTGCCCGCAGGCGTTGTCGGTCTGCGCGCGGCGCTGGAGGACGGACCGCTGACGGTGTTGGCCCTGGGGCCGCTGACCAACCTTGCGGCGGCGCTGGAGGGGCGGCCCGATCTGGCGGCGAAGGTGCAGCGGGTGGTCGCGGTGATGGGGCACGAGGCGGGGCACATCTTTCACCCCAGCGAGGGCAATGGGCGCGGACTCCTGGGCCACGGGCCGATCTTCCGCGACCTGAACGTCAGCGTGGACGTGGACTCGGCCCGCAGGCTGATGGCGCTGGACCTGCCAATGACGCTGATACCCTATGATGCAGGACGGGGCGTGGTGATCGGCCCCGCGGACCTGGAGGCCTTTGCCGAGCAGGGACCGGCGCAGGCCTGGGTGGCGCGGCAGGCGCAGGGGTGGCTTGCGTTCTGGCAAGAGGACGTGGGGCTGGAGGGGTTCTCTCCGTTTGACTGGGTCGCAGCGGCCTGGCTGCTGGCTCCGGGCCAGTTCGACTGCGCCGAGGTCAGGGCCGAAGTGCGGCTGGAACTCGCCTTCTGGGTCTGGCCCCGCGATGGTCTTGTGGTGGATCAGGCGGCCGGATCGCGGACCTTCTATTGCCCGGCGACCGCGCCCGGCCTGAAGGATCTGCTGCTGCGGGCCCGCTGAATGCGAAAAGGCCCTGCGTCTTTGCAGGGCCTTTCCTTAACCTTGGGTCTGACCGATCAGGCCAGAGCGGCCTTGGCCTGGCCAGCGATGGCGTTGAACGCCTCGGGCTCGTGCACGGCGAGGTCGGCGAGGACCTTGCGGTCAACCTCGATCCCGGCTTTCGACAGGCCGTTGATCAGACGCGAGTAGGTCATCTCGGCGTCGAACAGGCGGACGGCGGCGTTGATCCGCTGGATCCACAGCGCGCGGAACTGGCGCTTGCGGGCCTTGCGGTCGCGGGTCGCGTACTGGTTGGCCTTGTCGACGGCCTGAGTGGCCGTGCGGAAGTTCGTGGAACGGGCGGCATAGTAGCCGGCCGCGGCCTTGATGACCTTCTTGTGACGGGCGTGCGTCACCTTGCCGGATTTAACGCGGGACATCGGGTGCTCTCCTTACCGGTCGTAGGGCATGTATTTCTTGACGATCTTCTCATCGCTGGCGCAGAGGATCATGGCCCCCGAGGCGTCGCGAACGAATTTCGTCGTGCGTTTGATCATGCCGTGGCGCTTGCCGGCAGGACCGGCCTTCACCCGACCGGAGGCCGTGAAGCTGAAACGCTTCTTCGCCGCCGACTTGGTCTTCATCTTGGGCATTTCCATCTCCGTGGTTGCAGGCACGACTCGGCATGCCACTTCTGGCCGGCCGTGCGGGTAATCAAGCCGCCCCTATAGGGGGAGGGCGGAACCGGCGCAAGGGGCAACGTCAGGTGAAGACGCCGATCAGGACGTTGACGATCACGCTGGGCACATCCCTGAAGGCGTAGCCGCCCGGGTGGACGGTGAGCGCGTAGATAATCAGCGCGCCTGAGCCGACGAAGAGGATCGCGCCCAACCTGGAAACACGGCCCTCCACCCAGCCCGCCAGAAGCGAGGGCACCGAAAGCACCATCAGCAGGGAACCAACCGTGAGCGCGAGATCAGTATCCACGTGGCCCCGCAATCAACCGCGAGGCCCGATGCTACTCGGGGTCGACCCGCGAGATCAACCGTTCGTCGCAAGGTGCCACGCGCAGGATGTTGGTGGTGCCCTTGACGTTGAACGGCACGCCGGCGGTGACGACGATCTGGTCTTCCTCGGTCGCGAAGCCGTCGGCACGCGCGGCACTGACTGCTGCAAGCACGGCACCCTTGAAGCGGTCCTGCGGCGGGGTGATGACGCAATGCGCGCCCCAGGTCAGAGCCATCCGGCGGGCGGTGGACATCAAGGGCGTCAGCGCGATGATCGGGACATGCGGGCGTTCGCGGGCGACGAGCGCGGCGGTGGTCCCGGTCTGGGAGAAACAGCAGATCGCCTTGATGTTCGTGGCCTCGGCGATTTCGCGGGCGGCGGCGACGATGCCGTCGGCCACCGATTCGCGGCGGACCACACGGCTTGCCTCGATCACGGAACGATAGGTCGGGTCCTTCTCGACGCTCATCGCGACGTCGTTCATCGTGCGGACGGCCTCGACCGGGTACTTGCCGGCAGCAGATTCGGCGGAGAGCATGACGGCGTCAGCGCCTTCGTAGATCGCGGTGGCGACGTCCGAGACTTCGGCCCGGGTCGGGACCGGCGATTCGATCATCGATTCCAGCATCTGGGTCGCCACGATCACCGGCTTGGCCGCCGCGCGGGCACCCCGGACCAGACGCTTCTGGATCGGGGGCACAGAGGTAACGGGCAGTTCGACGCCAAGGTCGCCGCGCGCGACCATGATGCCATCGGAGACCTGCAGGATGGCGTCATAGGCCTTCACGGCGGCGGGCTTTTCGATCTTGGACAGGATGGCGGCGCGGCCCTTGGCAAGCGAGCGGGCCTCGATCACGTCCTCGGGGCGCTGCACGAAGGAGAGCGCAAGCCAGTCGATGCCCAGTTCGCAAGCAAATTCCAGGTCGCCCCGGTCCTTTTCGGACAGCGCGGCCACGGGCAGCACGACGTCGGGGACGTTCACGCCCTTGCGGTTCGAGATGGTGCCGCCCACTTCGACGGTGCATTCGGCGAAGTCCTTGCCGCAGGTGTTCACCCGCAGGCGGATCTTGCCGTCGTTGACCAGAAGGCAGGTTTGCGGCTCAAGCGCCGCAAAGATTTCCGGGTGGGGCAGGTTCACGCGATGCACGTCGCCGGGGACGGTCGAAAGGTCCATGCGGAAGGCCGCGCCTTCGACCAGTTCCTCGGAGCCGTTGGCGAAGACGCCGACGCGAAGCTTCGGACCCTGCAGGTCGGCGAGGATGCCGATGGGGCGGCCAAGGTCCTTTTCGACCTGGCGGATGATCTCGTGCCGTTTGCGAATGTCCTCGTGGACCCCGTGGCTCATGTTCAGGCGGAACACGTCGGCCCCGGCCTCGAACAGGGCGCGGATCATCTCGTAGCTGCTGGACGCGGGGCCAAGCGTGGCCACAATCTTCACGTTGCGGTGACGGCGCATCGCCATCCTCCTGCTGATAAATTCCGGTTCATGTGGGCCGCGTGCCTTATGGCGCAAGTTCGGGCGTCCCGCAACGGGCGGTTTCGTGCTGGACCGCTCTTCGCGGCGCTGGCGCCTGCTCATCGCTGGCCTCGCGCGAAGAACGACCGTAAGGGAGGGATGAGCAGACCGGGAGGACAGATTGGCCTTTCAGATCGACGGAGAGCACCGCAAGGGCCGCTGGCTGGTGACTTGCGACCATGCGTCGAACCGGGTGCCGGACTGGGTAAACGGCGGCGACCTGGGCATCCCGGCCGAGGACATGGCGCGGCACATCGCCTGGGACGTCGGTGCGGCGGGGGTGGCCGTAGCCCTGGGGCGGCTTCTGGACAGCCCGGTGGTCCTGTCGGACTTCAGCCGCCTGGTGATCGACCCGAACCGGGGCGAGGATGATCCGACGCTGGTAATGAAGCTGTATGACGGGACGATCATCCCGGCGAACCGGCACATCACCGATGCGGGGGTGGAGGAACGGCTGGACCGCCTGTATCGCCCCTATCACGCGGCCTACGCCCGACTGGCGGCCTTGCGGCCCGACCGGGTGATCGTGGCAGTGCATTCCTTCACCCCCGCCCTTAGGGGCCGCGCGCCCCGGCCCTGGCACGTGGGCGTGCTGTACAGCCATCTCGACGAACGTTTTTCGAAACCGCTTATCGCGCGGCTGCAGGCCGAGACCGATCTTTGCATCGGCGATAACGAGCCCTATTCGGGCCATCTGCCGGGCGATGCCATCGACCGACATGCCTTGCGTCTGGGACGGCACAACACACTTATAGAAGTACGCAACGACCTGATCGCCACGCCCGCCGAGCAGTCGCACTGGGCGGGGCGGCTGGCGGTGATCCTGACCGAAGTGCTGGAGGGCCTCTAAGATGGACGATCAAACCCGGACCGAACTGGAAGCCGCCGCCTTCCGCGCGCTGGTGCATCAGCTGATGGTCAAGCGCCCCGACGTGCAGAACATCGACCTGATGAACCTGGGAGGCTTCTGCCGCAACTGCCTGAGCCGCTGGTATCAGGAGGCGGCGGCCGAGCGCGGGATCGAGATGAGCAAGGATCAGGCGCGCGAAGTGGTCTATGGCATGCCCTATGCCGATTGGGTGGCGCAGAACCAGACCGAGGCGGATGCGGGCAAGCAGGCGGCTTTCCAGAAAGCCTTCGCGGAAAACGTCGGCAAGAAAGACTGACAGCGCAGGTGTGATTGCGGGCCGCATCGCGTCGAGGCGTGGTTCGTGCTAGACTGCGCAAATGCTTCTGGAGGCCCGCCACCAGTATTCCCGCGCCGAGCGGCTGAGCGATGCTGCGGTCCATGCCGTCGGTATCGGCGCGGCGCTGGTCGGGGTGCCGATCCTGATCCGGCTTGCGGTGGACCTGCACGTAGATGCGCCTGCCTTCGGCGCGACCACGGTCTACGGGCTGGCGCTGGTCCTGATGCTGGTCTTTTCAGCCCTGTTCCACCTGACGACGCGGCCCCGCCTTCGGCGCATCTTCCGCAGCCTCGACCACACGGCGATCCTCTGCCTGATCGCGGCGACCTACACGCCTTTCGTGCTGCTCTCGGGCGCGCCGACGACGGGACTGCTGGTCCTGCTCTGGACCGCCGCGCTGCTGGGGGCGGCGCTGCGGGCATTTGCGCCGGATCGCCTGAAGCTTGCGGCCATCGCGCTGGCGCTGGGGATGGGCTGGGCGGGTCTGATCGGCGGGGGCGCGCTGTTCGCGCTGCTGTCGACGCCGGTCATGGTGCTGATCACCCTCGGTGGGGTGCTTTACACGGTCGGCGTCGGCTTCTGTGTCTGGGAAAGGCTGCCTTTCCACTACACGATCTGGCACGTCTGCGTCTTGGCTGCGAGTGCCGCGTTCTATGCCGCCGTGACCGTCCAACTTGTGCAATCGGCCTGATGTCCGGCACGGGCCTAGGGTGGGCGGTCTGCCCACCCTAGGCACCCTAGCGGAAAAGCCACAGAGGGTGTTCCAAGCCTCTCACCGGGAAGGGTTTTTTGTGGACCTGAGGCGCGGGACTGGCTATCGTCCGGTCAAACGGGGCGATTAGACCCTGCGATTGAGGCAGTAATGGCGTTTCCTCAGCGGTTTTCGAACCTGCCGGACTATGCGTTTCCGCGTCTGCGGAAGCTTCTGGACGCGCATCCTCCGGGTGGCGTGCCCATTGCCATGACCATCGGCGAGCCGCGCCATGCGATGCCGGAGTTCGTGGGGCCAATCCTGGCCGCGAACCTGTCGGGCTTTGGCGTCTACCCGCCGAACGATGGCACACCCGAACTGCTGGCCGCGATCTCGGGCTGGATCGGGCGGCGCTATGGCGTGACCCTGGCCGAGGACCGGCTGATGGTGCTGAATGGCACACGCGAGGGGTTGTTCAACGCCTGCATCGCGCTGTGTCCGGAAGTTAAGGCCGGGAAGAAGCCGGTCGTGCTGATGCCGAACCCGTTCTACCAGGTCTATGCCGTGGCCGCCCTGACCGTGGGGGCCGAGCCAGTCTATGTGCCGGCGACCGCCGCGACGGGGTTCCTGCCCGATTACGGCAGCCTGCCTGCCGAGGTGCTGGACCGGGTGGCGCTGGCCTACATCTGCTCGCCCGCGAATCCGCAGGGAGCTGTGGCATCGAAGGAGTATCTGGCGGACCTCCTTGCGCTGGCCGAGAAGCATGATTTCCGGGTTCTGGCCGACGAGTGCTATTCCGAGATCTGGCGCGAGGCGCCCCCGCCCGGGTTGCTGCAAGTGGCCGAGGTCCAGGGCGCGGACCCCGAGCGCGTGGTCGTGTTCCATTCGCTGTCCAAGCGGTCGAACCTGCCGGGGCTGCGGTCGGGCTTCGTCGCCTCTGGCCCCGAGTGCATGGCGCGCATCCGGCAGTTGCGGTCCTTTGCGGGCGCTCCTCTGCCCCTGCCGTTGCAGCGGGTGGCCGAGGCCTGCTGGCGGGACGAGGCACATGTCGACAGCTCGCGGGCGCTTTATCAGGCGAAGTTCCGCGATGCCGACCAGATTTTCGCAGGGCTGCAGGGCTATCAGGCCCCCGGCGGCGGGTTCTTCCTGTGGTTGCCGGTCGAAGACGGCGAACAGGCGGCACTGAAACTGTGGCGCGAAACGGGGGTTCGGGTGCTTCCCGGCGGGTACCTGTCGCGTGACGCCGGGGGCCAGAACCCCGGCAAAGGATATATCCGGGTGGCCCTGGTGGCCCCTCAAGAAGAAACGCAGCGCGGGCTGACACTGCTCCGCGACTGCATCTACGGGTAAGCGAGGGACGAATGGCTTCCTATCAGGCACGGCAGCGCGATCCGCTTCTGGACCAGGGCACACAGGCGATGCTGGAACGCCGGGGGCGCGAGCTTCTGGGGCTGGTCCTCATGCTGGTGGCGCTGGGGTTCACGCTGATGCTTTGGAGCTATTCGCCCGAGGACCCGGGCTGGATGGTGGCGACCGAGGAACCGGCGCAGAACATGTTCGGGCGCTTCGGGGCGGCGGTGGCTTCGACCCTGATCATCCTGATCGGCAAGGGCGCATGGACGATCCCGCTGGTCTTCGCCGCCTGGGGCGTGCGTTTCCTGATCCATCAGGGCGGCGAACGGGCGGTGGGGCGCGTGGTGTTCGCGGTGATCGCGGTGGCTTTCGCCGCTGTCCACTGTGCGACGCTGGTGCCGGGGGATACCTGGACGCACACCTTTGGCCTGGGCGGGCTGTTTGGCGATACCGTCACGGGGTCGCTGCTGGGCGTGATCCCCGGCAGCGCCGGGTTTGGCCTCAAGTTCCTGTCGCTGCTGACCTTCGGCGGCCTGATCGCGATGATGCTGTTCGTGACCGGCTTCGACATGGAGGAACTGCGCGGGGTGCAGCGGTTTTTGTTGCTTGGGTCGATCATGGGCTATGCGGCGTTGCGGCTGGGCCTGGGCTATGGTGCCAGGGGGGCGCTGCATGGCGCGGCGGCCCTGCAGGACCGGGCGCGGGCGCGGTCGGCCAACGTGGCGGCCCCGCGGTATGAACCGCCGGTTGCGATCGGACAGGGTGGTCATGCCGACCGCCGGGTGATGCCGCCGGTGACGGCGGGCGTGATGGCGCCCGAGCCGCTGCGCGCGGCCCCTGCGCGGGCGATGCCGGCCTCGCTGCGGTCCGAACCGCGATATCAGGAGCCTGAACCGGCCCCTGCCCCGGTGAAAGAGAAGCTGGGGCTGCTGGAACGCCTGCGCCGCAAGGCCCAGCCCGAGCCGGAATTGATCGAGATCGAGCCGACCTGGGATGCGTCCATGCCGCAGGAAGACCGGATCAAGGCGCGCATTTCGGACGTCATCCGGACCCGCGTGATGCGGACCCCCGATTTCCCGGTGGCCCCGCCACCACTGCCCACCGCCGCGCGGGTCGAGCCCCCGGTGATGCGGCCGAAAGGGCCGGTCGTCCTTATGGCCGACACGCGCCCCCTGCCCCGGACCGCCCCGTCCGTCGCTGCCCCCGCCTGGGAGCCGGAGGTCGAGGAGGACGAGGTCGCCTTCACGCAGGATGCGGGTTGGGAGGATCAGGACGACCTGGCGGACTACCCGCTGGACGAGCTGGAGGACGAACTGCCGCCGGCCCGGCCGATGGCCTTTACTCCCGACCGCAAGGCGGTGGTGCAGCATGCGGTGAAGAAGCCCGCGCCGTCGCGGCAGGCGATGGCGGAAAGCCAACCCGCACTGCGGTTCGAGGAACAGGCGCAGGCCTATGAGCTGCCGCCGCTTAACCTGCTGTCGGCCCCGGTGAAGATCCAGGGGATGCAGCTGTCGGACGAGGCGTTGGAAGAGAACGCACGGATGCTGGAGTCGGTGCTGGACGACTATGGCGTGAAGGGCGAGATCACGGCGGTTCGTCCGGGTCCGGTGGTCACGATGTATGAGCTGGAACCCGCACCGGGCCTGAAGGCCAGCCGTGTGATCGGTTTGGCCGATGACATCGCGCGGTCAATGTCGGCCTTGTCGGCGCGTGTGTCCACGGTGCCGGGGCGGTCGGTGATCGGCATCGAACTGCCGAACGCCCACCGCGAGAAGGTGGTGCTGCGTGAAATCCTGTCGGCCCGCGATTTCGGAGACAGCCAGATGCGGCTGCCTTTGGCGCTTGGCAAGGATATTGGCGGCGAGCCGGTTGTCGCGAACCTGGCCAAGATGCCTCACCTCTTGATCGCGGGGACGACCGGGTCGGGGAAATCCGTCGCCATCAACACGATGATCCTCAGCCTCCTCTACAAGCTGACGCCCGAGGAATGCCGGCTGATCATGATCGACCCGAAGATGCTGGAACTGTCGGTCTATGACGGCATCCCGCATCTCCTCTCCCCCGTCGTCACCGACCCGAAGAAGGCCGTCGTGGCGCTCAAGTGGGTCGTGGGCGAGATGGAGGAGCGCTACCGCAAGATGTCCAAGATGGGCGTCCGCAACATCGAGGGCTACAACGGCCGCGTCCGCGAGGCGCTGTCGAAGAACGAGATGTTCAAGCGCACGATCCAGACCGGCTTCGACGAGGAAACCGGCGATCCGATCTTCGAGACCGAGGAGTTCGCGCCGCAGCCCTTCCCCTATATCGTCGTCATCGTGGACGAGATGGCCGACCTGATGATGGTCGCCGGGAAAGAGATCGAAGCCTGCATCCAGCGCCTGGCGCAGATGGCGCGGGCTTCTGGTATCCACCTGATCATGGCGACGCAGCGGCCCTCGGTCGACGTGATCACCGGCACGATCAAGGCCAACTTCCCGACCCGGATTTCCTTCCAGGTGACGTCGAAGATCGACAGTCGCACTATCCTTGGCGAACAGGGGGCAGAGCAGCTTCTGGGCGCGGGCGACATGCTTTACATGGGCAACGGCGCGAAGATCACCCGTATCCACGGGCCCTTTGTCAGCGACGAGGAAGTCGAAGAGATCGTCAACCACCTGAAGAGCTTCGGGCCGCCGGTCTACATGTCCGGCGTCGTCGAAAGCGTGGATGACGAGCGTGACAACGAGATCGACGCGGTGCTGGGCCTGAATTCGGAAGGCGACGACACGCTGTATGACCAGGCCGTCGCAATCGTGGCGAAAGACCGCAAGTGCTCGACCAGCTACATCCAGCGGAAACTGGGCATCGGCTACAACAAGGCCGCCCGTCTGGTGGAGCAGATGGAAGAGGAAGGCGTCGTCACCCGCGCCAACCACGTCGGCAAGCGCGAGATCCTGGTGGAAGAGCGGTAGGACTGCTGAAAGTTTAATCTTGCGAGGGGCCCTGCCAGAGGAATTCGGCAGGGCCTTAAGCATTTAGGCATTCCCGACATAATCGCGCCTCAATCCAGCCCGAATCTGACCACAACCTGGGGTTGTAAATCTTGCTCGGTTTTCGCCACAGAATCGACATGCTGCTGTAGTGGGGGGCCGAAGATCGGATCTGGAGTAGGGGGCTCCTGAAACATGGCTTTTGACACGTCGGAAACGTTGACCCGGTCAACCTACAGCGACGAGCTTCTGCCGGGCACGTCGCTGTTTCATGGCCAGTATCGCATCGTCCGCTACATCAACAGCGGCGGGTTCGGGATTACCTATCTGGCCAAGGACAGCCTGGACCGCGAGGTGGTGATCAAGGAGTGCTTTTCCAGCACGTTCTGTCGTCGGACCGAAACCCGGGTCCGGGCGCGGTCGCTGTCCACGCAGGACCACATGCAGCGGATCGTGAAAAGCTTCCTGAACGAGGCGCGTAGCCTTGCCGGCCTGAAGCACCCGAACATCGTCGGCGTCCACCAGGTGTTCGAGGACAACGACACCGCCTACATGGCAATGGACTACATCCGTGGCCACGACCTTCTGGAGATCGTGGACGAAAAGAAGGCGGTCCTTTCGCCCGAACAGATCGTGGGCATCGCGGGCAAGCTGATCTCGGCCATCGGCTACATCCACGGGCGGGGGCTTCTGCATTGCGACATCTCGCCCGACAACATCTTCGTCACGCCAGAGGGCGAGCCGATCCTGATCGACTTCGGCGCAGCGCGGCGAAGTGCGGCGGGCGAGGCGCAGAAGTATTCGGGTCTCAGCGTGGTGAAGGACGGCTATTCCCCGCATGAGCTTTACACGGCGGGCGGGAATTCGGGGCCGTGGAGCGACATCTATTCGCTGGGCGCGTCGCTGTATCACGCGATCACGGGAGAAGCGCCCGAGAATTGCCAGACCCGGCTGGCGGCGACGGCCGAGAAGCGGCCGGATCCCTGCCGTCCGCTGGCCGGACGGGTGGCGGGCTATCCGGCGGGGTTCCTGGAGAGCATCGACCGCGCGATGGCCGTGGTGCCTGCGGCGCGGTTCCAGACGGTGGTGGAGTGGCAGCGTTGCCTGCCCCAGGCCGAGCCCAAGGATCGCAAGGTCGTGCTGCTGCGCCGGTTGACCCCGGTGGACGCCGTGGTCGCGCCTCAGCCGGTCCGGTCAGCCGTCCCGCAGCCGGTCCGGCCGCGCCGCACCTTCCTGCGCGGCAACGAGGCCGACATCTCGGGCCTGCGCCGGGTCAGCGGCTTCGTGGGCGGATGGCTGGTGGATGGGGCAACGGGGCATGTGCTGGCGGCTGAACAGGACGAACGCCACCGCGACCACGAGGCGGTGATGGCCGCCGCGATCAGCCTTGGCCGGGCGCATCTGCGGGCGATGGAAGCCGTGGACGACCGGGTCGAGGACATCCTTGTCACGCTGGGTCGCCGGGTTCACCTGATCCGCCCGCTGGCGCAATCGCCCAAGGCCTTCCTCTGCGTCGCGATGGATGCTGAGACGGCCAACCCTGGCCTTGCCCGGGTGCAGCTGCGGCGGATCGAGCAGACGATCCGGCTTTAGCGGGGGGTCACGACAGCTCGAGCCGCTGGCGATGGGTGCCGTTCACCGCTGCGTCAAGGATCTGCGCCAGGATGACGCTGACCACGACCGAGAAAAGCGCAAGCTCGATAAACGTGATCCGCAGCGACTGGCCGATGATGATCGCCAGCGGATGCGCGAGGATGATCCACGTCGACATGCGGCCGCACCAGTCCGAGGTCGGCGTCGCGGGCAGGCGGTTCGCCATGCAGAAAAGTGCAAGCGCCGTGCCGACGAAGATCGTTATGTTGTCCGGCGCGGGGCGGCCTAGGAACAGGATCGTCGAACTGAGCACCAGCGCCACGACGGCCAGCCGCCATCCCCAGGCCAAGTAGGCGATACCGACCAGGACCGGCAGGATCCCAAAGCTCCACAAACCGAAGGGCAGCGCTTCCGGCGTACCCTGGACCGCCATGAAGATCGCAACCAGCAGCGCCGTCCCCAGCGAGGCGATGGGATTCTGGAACCAGGGGGCGAGGACCGAGGCGAGGAAGGCGAAGGGCAGGATCCACAGGTGGTACCAGGTGCCGGTGAGGAGCATGTAGTTCTGCCACCAGCCAAGGGGCGGCGCGTGCAACTTGAGGGCCTGCGCGATCTGGACCACGGCGAAGACCGCCGACCAGATGAGGAACGGCAGCAGAAGCCGCCGTGCCTTCGTGGCGACGCTTTCGCTGATGGGAAGTGTCAGGATGATCAGAAGGAACGGCACCGACAGGTAGGCGATCCGGTTGCCGGGTGCCTGGCTGAAGAACCAGACAAGGCCAAGCGCTGCCAGGAACCGGCCATAGTCGATCAACCCGTTGCGCTCTGCCGTCACGACTGCGTTCCCCACTGCCGACGCAGCACCAGTGTGCGCCGAAATTGCTTTTGAATCCAGTGGGTAATGCGGCACCCGGCATCGGGGAGGCTGCCGTTTGCAATGCAACCCTTGGTTAGCGCAGATACCGCCGCCGCTTAGGCCGGAACCGGGGCGCCAGCCAGGGGCTGCTGGCCCCTGCGACCGTCGCGCAGATAGCGGGCATAGCCAAGGTCGGCGGCCTCGATCTGGGCCCGGCGACCGCTGACGATGTCGGCCAGCACCCGACCCGAACCTGCGGCCATCGTCCAGCCCAGCGTGCCGTGACCGGTGTTCAGGAACAGGTTGGCGATGGGCGAGCGACCGACGATCGGGGTGCCATCGGGCGTCATCGGGCGCAGGCCGCACCAGAACTTTGCCTGGGACTGGTCGCCGGCACCTCCGAACAGGTCCTCGACCGAATGGGTCAGGGTGGCCTGGCGCTTCGGCGACAGGCTGTGGTCGAAGCCTGCGATCTCGGCCATGCCACCGACGCGGATGCGGTCGCCCAGACGGGTGATGGCGATCTTGTGGGTTTCGTCCATCACGGTCGACACCGGGGCGCGCGCGTCGTCCACGATCGGGACGGTGATCGAGTAGCCCTTGACCGGGTAGACCGGCAGCTTGATCCCGAAGTCACGCACCAGCATCGGCGAATAGGACCCCAGCGCCACCACGAAGGCATCCGCGGTGACCCGGCCTTCCGAGGTGTGGACGGCAGTGATCCGGCCCATGTTCGCCTCAAGCCGGCCGATGGAGACGCCGTGGCGGAAGGTGACACCCAGGGCGCGCGCCATGTCGGCGAGGGATTGGGTGAACTTGAAGCAATCGCCGGTCTCGTCCCCCGGCAGGCGCAGGCCACCGGCGATCTTGGCCTTGGCCGAGGCGAGGCCCGGCTCGGCGGCAACGCAGGCGTCGGCATCCAGAACCTCGAACGGGACGCCGTCTGCCTTGAGGACCGCGATGTCCTTTTCCGCCGCCGCGACCTGCTTTTCGGTGCGGAAGAGCTGGAGCGTCCCTTGGGTGCGTTCGTCGTAAGTGATGCCAGTCTCGGCCCGCAGTTCCATCAGGCAATCGCGGGAGTATTCGGCCAACCGGACCATGCGCGACTTGTTGACGGCATAGGCCGAAGCCGTGCAGTTCATCAGCATCCGCGCCATCCACGACAGCTTTGCCCAGTCGGGACGCGGCTGGATGATCAGCGGCGCATGTTCCATGAACATCCACTTCAGGGCCTTCATCGGGATGCCGGGGGCGGCCCAGGGCGAGGAATAGCCGGGGCTGATCTCGCCTGCGTTGGCGAAGGAGGTTTCAAGCGCGGCTGCGGGCTGGCGGTCGATCACAGTGACCTCGTGCCCTGCCTTGGCCAGATACCAGGCCGACGTCACCCCGATCACACCCGCGCCAAGAACAATGACTTTCATCCGACCCATCCCGATCCTGCGTTCGATGCGATGGAAGATATGCCGGGTGCAGCGGGATTTCTTGGGGATTATTCGCACTTCTTCATCCCATTGAACAATATTCTTCGCCATATTCGCAGATTTTGCGCAACTTACTTCGATGATGCAGGAATTCTCCGCACGATCCGCTGTCACGGGCCTTCACAGGCTCGGCACGTCCTTGCAACAGACCCTGGGGCGGGGGTGCATCCGGCGCAGGTGGTCGCTATATTGACCGGATGAACCGTCGTCTTGCCCTTCTGGCCCCGCTCGCCTTCCTGCTGCCGTTCCCTGCGGCGGCGGAAAAGATCTCGCTTGCAACACTGTCGGACTACCTGAACAGCCTGACGACGGTGGAGTCCGACTTCACGCAGGTGAACTCGGATGGGTCGATCTCGACCGGGAAGATCTACATCCACCGCCCCGGCCGCGTGCGCTTTGAATATTCGCCGCCGGACCGCAGCCTGGTGATCGCGGGCGGCCAGCAGGTGGCGATCTTTGACGCCAAGTCGAACCAGCCGCCCGAGCAGTATCCGCTGAAGCGGACGCCGCTGAGCCTGATCCTGGGCAGTGACATCGACCTGGGGCGCGCAGCGATGGTGGTCGGGCACAGCGACGATGGCACCTCGACCCGGGTGACGATGCAGGATCCCGAGAACCCCGAGTACGGCAGTATCGAGCTGGTCTTCACCGACAACCCGGTCGAGCTGCGCCAGTGGATCATCACCGACGACCTTGGCGCGCAGACCACGGTGATCCTGGGCGAGATGACGAAGGGTGGCACGTTGGGGGCGAGCCTCTTCGACATCACAGCCGAGAAAACAAAGCGCGGCGGCTAAGGGTCGTCCCGGCGTAAGGTCGGCGATACGCCCACAGTCCGTTCAGGTCAGCGGCAGTAGGCCAGTTGCTCGCGGTACATCTCGGACCTTGCGCCCACCGCGGCAGCGACTTCGACCAGCCAGGGCTTGTCCAGATAGGACTGGCTGGCATAGCCGGTCCGGCCCTCGTGATAGGCCAGGTACTGCGCCTCGGCGTCCGCCTTTGAGATTCCAAGGCTGCGGCTGGATTCGTCCATGTACCAGCCCATGAAATCGGTCGCGTCCGCGATGTCGTCGCGCTTGGCCCGGCGGCCGCCGGCGCTTTCCTGATATTCCTCCCAGGTCGCGTTCAGCGCCTGGCTGTAACCATAAGCGGTGCTTTGCCGGCCCATCGGGATGACACCCAGCGCAAAGGTGTGCGGCGTGCGCGCGTTGCCCACAAACTTCGATTCCTGGTAGATCGTCGCCATCTGGACGTGGACGGGAATGCCCCAGCGCCGCTCGGTCCGCTCCATCGCCCGAAGATACTTCGGCCGTTCGCGGATGATCGCGCACGCGTCGTCCAACTGCCTCGGCGCCGAGTAGTTGCCCCCGCCCCCGCAGGACGCAAGACAAAGGACCACCAGCGACGCACGGAGAAACCTGCTCATCTGCCCCTCGTGCACTTTTCTTTTGCTGGCAGATTAGCTTATTCGCTGCGGGGATGAAATGGGGATTGCCGGAAGCGCCCATCAGAAACCCGCGAGGTGCCCGCCTTCCGGAGGACTGTCGGGGTCTGGCCCACAGACTGTTTCCCGTCGGACGGCGACACGAAGTGGACAGATTTCCTCCAAAGGCGTAAAGAAAATTCGGGGGATTGTGCCATGCAGACGACGCACGCCAAGTACCATATCGGACAGGTGCTCCGTCACCGGAAACATCCGTTTCGGGGTGTGGTTTTTGACGTCGATGCGATGTTCTCGAACACCGAAGAATGGTACGACAACATCCCCGAGGACAGCCGTCCCTCGAAGGACCAGCCGTTCTATCACCTCTTGGCGGAAAACGGCCAAAGCTACTACGTCGCCTATGTCTCGGAGCAGAACCTGGTCCCGGATGAAACGGGCGAACCGGTGGATCACCCTGACCTTGGCGACCTGTTCGGCGATTTCGAGGATGGCCGGTATCCGGTGACGTTCCAGCTGAACTGACCGGTCGGCGCTTACCAGTTGTTCACCCTTTGACCGTAGCCTGCGGCGAAGGCCAGTGAAGGGGTGCCAAATGCAACTGCAGACACAGACCAGATCCAAGGTGATCGCAGTGACGGTGATCGAAGACCGGATCGACGCCGCGACGGCGATCCAGTTCAAGGAAAAGATGCGGGAGGTGACGAAGGCCGGTCCGCCCCGGGTCGTCCTGGACCTTTGCCGCGTCCAGTTCCTCGATTCTTCCGGCCTCGGTGCCATCGTGGCGGTGAAGAAGATGCTTGGCCCCGACCGGGTTTTGGAACTGGCCGGGCTGACCCCCACGGTGGAAAAGGTGTTCCGCCTGACGCGGATGGACAGCATCTTCTACATCCACCCCTCGGTCGAGGTGGCCGTCGCGCATGCTGCCAGCGCGTGATCCGGACCGACGGGGGGACGGGCTGCACCTGGTCTTTATGGCCAGCCCCCCTGCCGTACGGGACAGTCTGGCGCAGATGCTTGCCGCCCAGCCGTTGCGGGACCTGTCGCCCGACGGGCGCGGCACGGCCGAACTGGTGCTGGCCGAGGTGCTGAACAACATCGCAGAACATTCCTATCCTGTCGCACCGGGCCCGGTGTCGGTCACGCTGACGCCGGTCGATGGTGGAACGCAGTGCCTGGTGGTGGACCAGGGCGTCCCCATGCCCGGCGGTCACCTGCCGGAAGGCCACCTGCCCAGCGCCGACACCGCGCTGGAAGATCTGCCCGAGGGCGGCTTCGGCTGGCACCTGATCTACAGCCTGACACAGGATATGGCCTACGTCAGGATCCACGGTTCCAACCGGCTTAGCTTCCTGCTGCCCCGCGACAGCTAGACCGTTCGAATTCTTCGGATGCGTCGCACCCCTGCCACACCGCCGTCGCGCTTTTGCCGGTGCGGACCCGGAAACGGAAAGTGCGGCGATCGACGCTGCCCCCTGGCGTGCGGATCCTCAGTCCCACCCTCTCCCGGACGCCAGGGGTCCTTTCCCCTTGGCATCCTGCGGTCCGCGCCCTAGCTTCGCCCCATCTGCTATCGGGGGAACGATGCGCGACCTTCACTTGCCTGGCCGTTCGGCCGTCTATGCCAAGAACGGCCTTTGCGCCACCTCGCATCCCATCGCGGCCCAGGTCGCCATCGAGGTGCTGAAGTCAGGCGGCAACGCAGCCGATGCGGCCATCGCCGGGGCGCTGGTCCTGGGGATCGCCGAACCGCAGATGACCGGGATCGGTGGCGATTGCTTCGTCCTTCTCAAGCCCGCCGGGTCGGAGGAGATCGTTGCGCTGAACGGCTCGGGTCGTGCACCGAAGGGGCTGAACGCCGCCGACCTGCGCGCGCGCGGGCTGACCGCCATGCCGATCCAGGCCATCGAGGCGGTCACCCTGCCCGGGGCCATCGACGCCTTCTGCCGCCTGAGCGCCGACTACGGACTGAAATCCCTGGCCGAGGTCCTTGCCCCCGCCATCCACTATGCCGAGGAAGGCATCCCCGTCGCCCCCCGCGTCGCCTTCGACTGGGCTGACGACCTGCCCTGCCTGAAGGGTGCCGCGCGCGACTTCTACTCGCTTGGCGGCAAGGCGCCCAGCGTGGGCCAGATCTTCCGCGCCCCCGGCCAGGCCGAAGTCCTGCGCCGCATCGCCAGGGACGGGCGCGCCGGGTTCTACGAAGGCGAAGTGGCCGAGGACATGATCACGTCGCTGCAGGCGCTGGGCGGGACGCACACGCTGGACGACCTTGCCGCGACGGGCTGCGACTACACGGCACCGGTCTCCGGCCCCTATCAGGGGGTTGAACTGGTCGAGCATACGCCGAATGGACAGGGTGCGACGGCGATCCTCTTGCTCAATATCCTCAAGCACTTCGACCTCAAGGCGATGGACCCCTTCGGCAGCCAGCGCGCCCATGTCGAAGCCGAGGCGACCAAACTTGCCTATGACGCCCGCAACCGCTTCATCGCCGACCCGCACCACACGACGCGGCTGGACCACATGCTGTCGCCGGATACGGCGGCCAAGCTTGCCGCGTTGATCGACCCCAAACGCGCGATGCCCGCGGCCGCACCGCTGACCGAAGCGGTGCATCGCGACACGATCTACATCACCGTGGTCGACCGCGACCGGATGGCGGTGTCGCTGATCTATTCGATCTTCTGGGGCTTCGGCTCGGGCCTTGCGTCCACCAAGTTCGGGATCAACTTCCAGAACCGCGGCGCGGGCTTCACCTTGGCCGAGGGTCACCCGAACGAGGCCGCCGGGGGCAAGCGCCCGATGCACACGATCATCCC
>JAIXSA010000055.1 GCA_027484915.1 Paracoccaceae bacterium
CATATAGGCGGCGAGTTGGTCGAAGTTTTCGATAAGGCCGCCGCCAGACTGTGGGATGGACATGGGGAGGGGCTCCGGGTCTTCGCTGGTTCGGCCTGTTCCGGCATCGCGACCGGAGGCAAAGTGGTGTCAAGCGGCGGCACCCAAGTCAAGGGGTGGCAATGGGTCGAGACTGGCAAACCGGTAAAAAAATCTTGCCAATTTCCAGCTCCTCTGCCGAAAACGGGCATGCTGAAGCTTGCTTTGCATCAACGCACAACCACCCCTGCACCCTTGCGCGCCCAGATCAGGCGGTCGACTTCGGCCAGCGCGACCACGCGGCTGTCGGACGCCGGGGCGTCGGTGCCAAGTGCTGCGACAAGGGCGGCCATGTCGATGCCAGGCAGCGTGGCGAAGGCGTCAAACAGCGCCTCGGCCCCGTCGGATTCGACCGGGATGTGCAGAAGCTGGCCATCGCCCTGCTTCAGCTTCCAGATCCGGCGGCCGCGCAGGGTAAGAAGGCGGAGTTCGGACAATTCAGGCAGACCCACGAAACCACCGACGCGGGGGCCGAAGTAGGCAATCTGCGCTTCCGTCACGCGGACGATTCCGGGGGCCTCGCCGTCCTGCTGAAAGCGCAAGCGGCGCCAGGCGGTCAGCGCCCAGGCAGCACCCAGTGCGACAAGCGCGAGGCCGAGGGGGGCCAAGAGATAGCCGCCGCGCGTCGCGGTCCACAGGCCAAGTGCCGCAAGCGCCGCGCCCGCGATCACCTCGCGCCAGCGGTGGGCGGCGGACAAAAGCTCGGGGCGGACGAAGCTCATCGCCAATCTCCGCAGGCGGCCTGCCACAGGGTCAGCGCGGCGACGGCGGCGGTGTCGGCGCGCAGGATGCGGGGGCCGAGAGAGAGGGGTGTGACGTTCGGGCGGGCGCGGAGTTTGGCGGCCTCGTCGGCGGAGAACCCACCCTCGGGGCCGATCAGGATGGCGGCGGGGCCTGTCGTTTCGGCAATCGAGGCGGGCTGGCCGAGGGCGGTCTCGTCGCACCAGTAAAGGCGGCGGTCGTCGGGCCATTTGGCCAGCAGTTTGTCGAGGTGCTGGAGGTCCGTCACCTCGGGCACATAGGTCGCGCCGCATTGTTCGGCGGCCTCAAGCGCGTGGGCCTGCAGGCGGTCCTGACGGATGCGGTCGGAATTGGTGTGGCGGGTCTGGACAGGCAGGATGCGGGAAGCACCGAGTTCCACTGCCTTTTCGACGATGAAATCGGTGCGGGCCTTCTTGATCGGCGCAAAGAGAAGCCAGAGGTCGGGCGGAAGGCGCAGGGGGCGGGTCGGCGTGTCACAGACGGCGATGGCATTGCGCTTGCCGGCCTGGGCCAGGGTCGCGCGCCATTCGCCGTCCTTCCCGTTGAAGAGAAGGATGGCCGCCCCTTCGGCCAGCCGCATGACCCCGGTCAGGTAATGCGCCTGGTCCTGCGACAGGGCCACGGCTTGCCCCGCCCCAAGCGGCTGATCTACATAGAGCCTGATCTTCGCATCCATGAGCCCGAAACTATGACCCAAGCGCCGGAATTGCCAGAGGCGGAGCCAGTGTCCGAGACGGTTCCGGGCCGCGTGGCAGATGCGCCGCGCGCGAATTGGGTGGATCGCTACGCTCCGGGTCCGGCGCGGCCCTACCTGCGGCTTTCCCGGGCGGACCGTCCCATCGGGACCTGGCTGCTGCTGATCCCCTGCCTTTGGGCGATTGCGCTGGCGGGGGGAGTCGGCGGCTTTCGGGGGTGGGACGTCTGGCTGGCCCTGTCCTGCGGGGTCGGCGCATTCCTGATGCGGGGGGCCGGGTGCACCTGGAACGACATCACCGACCGGGACATCGACGCGCAAGTGGCGCGGACGCGGTCGCGGCCCTTGCCAAGTGGCCAGGTGACGGTGCAGGGCGCGTTGGTCTGGATGGTGGTGCAGGCGCTGTTGGCGGCAGGGATCCTTTTTACCTACAACTGGCTGGCGGTGGGGCTGGGGGTCGCATCGCTGGCGCTGGTGGCGATCTATCCCTTTGCCAAGCGGTTCACCTGGTGGCCGCAGGTCTTCCTGGGGCTGGCGTTCAACTGGGGTGCCCTGCTGGCCTGGGCGGCCCATGCCGGAACCGTGCCCGCGGCGGCAGCGGCGCTTTATGCGGCGGGGATCGCCTGGACGCTGTACTACGACACGATCTACGCCCATCAGGACCGTGAGGACGACGCGCTGATCGGGGTGAAATCCACCGCGAGGCTGTTCGGGGACAAGAGCCGCACCTGGCTTTGGGGCTTTGCCGCGCTGACGCTGGTCCTGTTCGGCGCGGCGGTGGTGCTGGCCCATGCGGGTGCACACCGGCCGCTGGCCTTCGTCGTGGCTCTGGGGGGCGTCTGGGCGATGGGCTGGCATCTGGGCTGGCAGATGCGGCGGCTGGACCTCGATGACCCGGCCTCCTGCCTGCAGGTGTTCCGGGCGAACCGGGACGCAGGGCTGATCCCCCTGCCGTTTCTTGCCGCCGCAGCATGGCTTGGTTGAACAGGCGCGCCCAAACCCCTAGGAAGCGGGGGACGTGAGTCTTCCGGAAGATCCATTTGCCGTCGCGCCTCGCCAAGCTGTCCTCTGCCACCCTCGCGCTGCTGGCTTATGTGCTGGCGGCGGGCGTCATGGTCTCGGTCGCCTACGGGGCGGCGCTGGTCATCGAATCGCGCACGCAGAAGGTGGTGACGGCCAAGCTGGCCGAGGCCGGGTTCGACTGGATCACGGTCGACACCGACGGTCTGCAGGTCCGGCTGACCGGAACCGCCCCGCGCGAGGCCGACCGCTTCCGTGCGGTCAACATGGTCGGTGCGCTGATCGACACCTCGCGCATCCGCGACGGCCTGGACGTAACTCCGGCCTCGGCCATCGAGGCACCGAAGTTCAGCGTCGAGATGCTGCGCACCGAGGATGAGGTCCAGCTTTCCGGGCTGATCCCGGAAAACCCAGGTGAGGGCGGGCTGAGCGAAGTGGCGCTTTCGGAAGCGGCGGCGGCGCTGGCGCCCGGGACAGAGCTGCCGGACATGCTGGAGACAGCGGACTATCCCGCGCCCGCGACCTGGAACGAGGCGCTTGCGTTCGGGCTTGAAGCGCTGAAGCGGCTGGAGCTTTCCAAGGTCTCGGTTGCGGCAGACCGGGTCGAAGTGAAGGCCATTGCCGAGAGCGACGCCGAAAAGCGCCGGATGGAGACGGAACTCCGTGGGCTGGCACCGGCCAAGGTTCAGCTGGTGCTGGACATCTCGGCCCCACGTCCGGTGATCACGCCCTTCACGCTGCGTTTCGTCAAGGATGCCGAGGGCGCGCGGTTCGACAGCTGTTCGGCAGATACCGACCGGGCACGGGCGCAAATCCTGCGGACCGCAGCGACGGCAGGGGTCGAGGGCTCTCCGGTCTGTCAGGTCGGGCTGGGCGTGCCGACCCCCCGCTGGGCCGAGGCCGTGGGACTGGGTATCCTGGCGGTAAGCGAACTTGGATCGGGGTCGGTCACCTTCTCGGACGCCGATGTCACGCTTCTGGCGGGCAGCGACGTGCCCCAGTCCGCCTTCGACAAGGTGGTGGGCGAGTTGGAGACCGGTCTGCCGGACGTCTTCTCGCTGACGTCGACGCTGGAGAAGAAGGAAAGTGCTACGCAGGGACCGGCGGAGTTCACCGCGACGGCCAGCGAGGACGGCAAGGTCGAGTTGCGCGGGCGGCTGACGGACGAGATGCAGCGCCAGGCCGTGGACGCCTTTGCGCGCTCGGCCTTTGAGGGGGCCGAGGTGCTGACCGCAACGCGCCTGGATGACACCCTGCCCGATGGCTGGCCCGTCCGGGTGCTGGCAGGGCTGAAGGCGCTGGCCGAGGTCGAGCATGGCAAGCTTCTGGTCCGCGCCGACCTGGTCGAGGTGACGGGCGTCACCGGTTCCACCGCCACGCGGGGGCGGATCACACAGATCCTGTCCGAAGAGCTGGGCCAGGGCCAGACCTTCAAGGTCAATGTGCGGTATGACGAGGCGCTGGACCCGCTGGCGGCGGTGCCCACCCCCGAGGAATGCGTGGCCGATGTGAATGCCGTCATCGCGCGGACGAAGATAACCTTCACGCCCTCGTCGGCAGAGATCGCCACCACGGCCCGACCCGTGCTGGACGAGCTGGCGGGTATTCTGGTCAACTGCCCGCCCATATGGATGGAGATCGGCGGCCATACCGATGCCCAGGGGTCCGAAGGCGGCAACCAGGCGCTCTCGCAGGCGCGGGCTGAAGCGGTGCTTTTGGCGCTTCAGGGCCGGCGGGTCGATGTCTCGGGCATGACTGCGGTCGGCTATGGTGAGACGAAACCGATTGCCGACAACGACAGCGAAGAGGGCCGCGAGGCCAACCGTCGGATCGAATTCGTGCTTCAAAGCGCGACGGCCCCCGTCGCGGGAGCGGCGGCCGAGGCTCCGGCGGAGGGTACGGCGGCTGCAGCGGCCCCGACAGTCGCAGCAGCCCCGGCAGAGGCAGCGGAGGATGAGGCGGCCGAGGACGCGGCGGCTGCATCGACTGCAGGTCCGGATTTTTCGGATGACACAAGCCCGTCCGTGGCACCGACCGAAAAGACCATTGTGCCGAAACCGCGCCCCGAGGGGCTGAAGGCTGAAGAATGAACCGCACCGAATTTGTCGTCGCCACCGCCATCATCCTGCTGGTCGCCTTCGCGATGGGCTGGTTCACACATTGGCTTCTGCACCGCTTCACCCGGGTCCAGGGCGGCGACATGGCCGAAATGGACAAGCTTGCCCAGTCGCTGCACGAAGCCGAGGAGTTGCGCGATCAGGCGTTGGCCTATCTCGAGCAGCGTGAGGCCGAGTTGATGAACCACATCAGCCAGTCCGAGGCCGAGCTCAAGGCCGCGATGGAGGGCTTGCGCGACGCCCGCCATGAGGCCGAGGAGATGCGCGCCTATATCGAGCGAATGCATGCGAACGGGTAAGACTGGCGCCCATTTCCTGCGGAAATCGGTCCGGAAATCGTTCATTTTCCGGTGGGCGCGCGGGAACAAGTCCAGCTTGTCGGGGATTTGATCAAACCTTGGCCTGACGCGCGCCTTGCAACTGGACATACCGCTCCCTGCGTGGCACCTGTCGCATAAAGCATAAGGAGGGCCCACACATGCTCGATTCCGTGACCGACCTTGCGTCGCTTCTGAAAGACCCCTCGCTTCTGGTGACCAAGTCCTACGTGGCCGGTGAATGGATCGCGGCCGAAGATGGGTCGACCTTCCCCGTGACGAACCCCGCCCGGGGTGACGTGATCTGCCACCTGCCGAATCTTGGCCGGGCCGAGGCCGCCCGCGCGATCACCGCGGCGCACACCGCGCACCGCGAATGGGCCAAGCGCACCGGGAAAGAGCGCGCCCAAGTGCTGCGCAAGTGGTTCGACCTCTGCATGGCGAACCAGGATGACCTGGCGACGATCCTGACGGCCGAGATGGGCAAGCCGCTTGCCGAAGCCAAGGGCGAGATCGCCTATGGCTCGTCCTACATCGAGTTTTATGGCGAGGAAGCCAAGCGCACCTATGGCGACATCATCCCAGGTCACCAGCGCGACAAGCGCATTCATGTGCTGAAACAGCCTATCGGGGTTGCGGCCTCGATCACGCCCTGGAACTTCCCGAACGCGATGATCGCGCGGAAGGTAGCCCCTGCCCTTGCGGCAGGCTGCGGTTTCGTGGCGCGCCCGGCGGCGGAGACGCCCCTTTCGGCCCTTGCGCTGGCGGTGCTGGCGGAACGGGCTGGCGTGCCGAGCGGCCTCTTCTCGGTGATCACCTCGAAGCGGTCCTCAGACATCGGGAAGGAATTCTGCGAGAACCCGCTGATCCGGAAGCTGACCTTCACCGGGTCCACGGAAGTCGGTCGCATCCTGCTGAAGCAGGCGGCGGATCAGATCCTGAAATGCAGCATGGAACTGGGCGGGAATGCGCCCTTCATCGTCTTCGACGACGCCGATCTGGATGCCGCCGTGGAAGGCGCGATGATCTCCAAGTTCCGCAACAACGGCCAGACATGCGTCTGCGCGAACCGGATCTACGTGCAGGCTGGGGTCTATGACGCCTTCGCCAGGAAGCTGGCTGCGGCGGTCGAGAAACTGGCCATCGGCGACGGGCTGAAGCCAGGCGTCACCACCGGCCCGCTGATCAACGCAGCCGCCGTGGACAAGGTCGAGGAGCATATCGCCGACGTCCTCGCCGGCGGCGGCAAGATCGTCACCGGGGGCAAGCGGCATGAACTGGGCGGGACCTTCTTCCAGCCGACCGTGGTGACCGGCGTGAAACCGGACATGAAGGTCGCACAGGAAGAGACCTTCGGGCCGCTCGCGCCCTTGTTCAAGTTCGAGACCGAGGAAGAGGTGATCGAACTGGCCAACGCCACGATCTTCGGCCTCGCCTCTTACTTCTATGCCCGCGACATCGGGCGGATCACCCGGGTGCAGGAAGCACTGGAATACGGGATGGTCGGGGTGAACACCGGCCTCATCTCGAACGAGATGGCGCCCTTCGGGGGCGTCAAGCAGTCGGGTCTGGGCCGTGAAGGCAGCCGCCACGGGATCGACGACTATATGGAACTGAAATACGTCTGCCTGTCGGTCTGACGGCTTGGACAGAGGACAAGGGGTGGTCCGCAGGGCCGCCCCTTGTCATTCCACCTGTGCATTTCGGCAGGGATGTCCCGCCGTTTCGCGCCTCTGGTGCAGGCCGGCCCAAAGCACTAGCTTTCTTCTTCGATCCGCAATCGAAGGGCACCCCGCATGTCGAACGACTACACCCCGCCGAAGGTCTGGAAATGGGAGCAGCCCTCGGGCGGCACCTTCGCCTCGATCAACCGCCCCATCGCGGGTGCGACGCATGACAAGGTGCTTCCGGTGGGCGAGCATCCGTTGCAGCTGTATTCCCTGGCGACGCCGAACGGGATCAAGGTGACGATCCTGCTGGAAGAGCTTCTGCAGGCGGGCCATGACGCGGAATACGACGCCTGGCTGATCGACATCGGCAAGGGCGACCAGTTCGGTTCGGGATTTGTGGAGATCAACCCGAACTCGAAGATCCCGGCGCTGAAGGATCATTCCAACGGCCAGCGGGTGTTCGAAAGCGCCTCGATCATGCTGTACCTGGCCGAGAAGTTCGGCGGCGCGTTCATCCCGAAGGATGCGTCGAAACGGACCGAGATGTTTTCCTGGCTTTTCTGGCAGATGGGCTCCGCGCCCTTCGTCGGCGGCGGCTTCGGGCATTTCTACGCCTATGCCCCCGTGAAGATCGAATACGCGATCAACCGCTATGCGATGGAGACGAAGCGGCAGTTGGATGTGCTGGACCAGCACCTGGCGAAGAACGAATGGATGGCCGGGGAGTATTCGCTGGCCGACATGGCGATCTATGCCTGGTACGGGAACCTGGTGCTGGGCCGGGCCTACAACTCGGCCGAGTTCCTGGATGTGGAGAGCTACAAGAATGTGCTCGCCTGGGCGAAACGCATCGATGCGCGGCCGGGTGTGGTCCGGGGCCGGAAGGTCAACCGGTCCTGGGGCGAGGACTGGGAGAAGTTGCCCGAGCGGCACTCGGCGGCGGATTTCGACAAGCTTCCCAAGGCACCCTGAGGTAGGCTCGGGACGGATTGAGCCAGCCTTGGGCTTCGCCTAGGCTGGCTTTTCCATATCCAGGGAGCCCCATATGTCCAACCGCATCGCCGTCGTCACCGGAGCCGCAGGGGGGCTGGGCCGGGCCTTCGTGGACAGGTTGTTGGCCGATGGCCTGACGGTGGTGGGGGTGGACATCGACGGCGCTGCCCTGCTGACGATGGCGGCGGACCGTGAGGGGTTCGTGGCGGAAGCCGTGGACCTGACGGATGCCGATGCGATTGCCGACCTCTTCGACCGGCTGAGTGCCCGTTTTGGGGGCGTGGACGCGCTGGTGAACAACGCCGGGACCTGCTTCATGTCGGACTTCCCGGACATTCCGGCCAGCGAGCTTGACCGGCAGATGGCGATCAACTTCTCCTCGGCCTTCCATTGCTGCCAGGGGGCGGTAAAGGCGATGCTGGGGCGGCCGGGGGTGCGGAAGATCGTGAACATCTCGTCGAACGGCGCCTACAACTTCGACGTCTTCGACCCGCCGCATTACCGGGCGTCCAAGGCGGCGATGGACACGCTGACCAAAGACCTCGCCCGGCGATATGCGCGAGAGAGGATCGCGGTGAACTCCATCGCGCCGGCGATGACCGAGACGCCCTTGTTCAATGTGCTGACCGAAGAGGTGCTGGCCAAGGCAATCAGCGCAATGCCGCACGGGCGGGCAATGCAGCCGGACGAGATCGCGAACTGGGTGGGGTTCCTGATCTCGCCCGCGGGGGATGTGTCGTCGGGGAATGTCATCATCCTGAACCAGGGGCGCGACGTGCGGTAGCTGGGACCAAATTCCTTAAGTAAGGAATTTGACAAGAATTTTACTTAAAATTCTTGGGGTTGCGCGAGGGGGCACATGAAGGTCACCATTCACAAGCTGTTCGATTACCTGCTGGAGACGACCTCCCAGGACCCGCCGGAGTGCTTCATCGGGTTCTCGCTGGCGCAGTCGCCCCGACTGAAGGATTTCCTGCCCGATCTCGACCCCGAGCTGTCGCTGGACTGGAACGGGAAGAGCTTCCTCGGGCTTCCCTCGCTGCGGCACCGGGTGCTGGACCAGGCGGGGCTCCACCTGCCGCTCGACAGCGTCCTGATCACGGCGGGGGCGGCGGAGGCGAACTATCTCCTGTTCCGCCAACTGGTGAGTGCCGGGGACGAGATCGTCACCGAAGCGCCGGGCTGGCCGCAGGCGGGGGTGATGGCGAAGGCTATCGGGGCGCGGCTGGTCGAGGTGGCACGGGACGAGGCGCGGGGGTGGTGGCTGGACCCGGAGGCGGTCGCCAAGGCGATCACGCCCCGGACGCGGATGATCTTTCTGACCAATCCGAATAACCCCACCGGACGGCTGATCCCCGAGGCCGACCTTCGCGCCTTGGCCGACCTGGCCGACCAGTACGGCATCTGGCTGGTGGTGGACGAGGTCTACGCGGGGCTGGAATGGGCGGGGCCGCGGCCCCCATCCATTGCCTGGATGACACGCTTCGGGATCACCACGGGATCGGTGTCGAAGGCGCTGGGGCTGCAGGGGCTGCGGACGGGCTGGATGATCTGCCAGTCGCCCGAAGTGATCCGCGACGCGATGATCCTGCGCGAGAACGGCTCCGAGATCATGAACGTCCTGGGCGAGCACATCGCCGAAGTCGCGCTGCGGCCGGATCGGCTTGCCGAGGCGCTTGGCCGGGCGCGGGCCGAGGGGGTGGAGACGCTGGACCGGCTGGAGCGGTTCGTGGCTGGTGAGCCGCGTCTGAGCTGGCACCGGCCTGAAGCCGGCCTGATCGGTTTGGCGCGGGTGGACGGCACCGACGGCGAATCGCTGGCGCGGGCGCTGCTGAAGGACCCGTATCGGACATTCCTGCTGCCAGGATCGGCCTACGGGTTGCCACGGCACATCCGCATCGGGGCAGGCGGCGGCCCGGAAGCGCGGTTGGAGGAAGGTTTAGGGCGGCTTTCGGCCCTGTTGCGCAGCGGGCGGATTTGACCCAACCCACTGATCATAAAGGCGTTATCCGATAACACCGCCGCGTTTTCCCCTAGCGCGGCGGTGATTTTGCCTAGCGTGGCCCCGGTGCCCATAACCAGAGGCATCGAACCCCGGACTGCCCGGGGCATCCACGAAAGGACACGACATGCTGCTCTCTGTGATGAACGCGAAGACGACCCTGATCGCCGGCCTGGCCGCGCTGTCCATCGCCGCCGTTCCCGCCACCCCTGCGCTGGCCTGGGGCGAGAAGGAACAGGGCTTTGTCGCCGGTGTCGCCACGGCGGTGATCGTCGACGAGCTTCTGAAGAACCGCCGGGCCCGGATGGGTGCCCCGGTCTACGTTGCCCCGGCCCCGACCTATGTCGAGCCGCGCACCGTTTATGTCGAGCCGCGTCACACCACCTCGGTCTACGCGACCCCGGCGGGCCGTGCCTTCCAGAGCTATTCGGCCAGCGAGCGCAAGGCGATCCAGCGCAAGCTCCGCGCCTGGGGCTACTATCGCGGCGGCATCGACGGCGCCTTCGGCCCCAGCACCTACAACGCGGTTGCCGCCTATGCCCGGGACGAGGGTACCTCGCTTGCGACCTCGGCCAATGCCTACGGCGTCTACGACGGACTGCTCTACTGATCCCCAAGCGTCCGTCGCCTGCTCCGGCCCGGGGGTCCCCAACTCCGGGCCGGAGGTCTACTCGGGGCTGAGGTCCCACGAGAACCAGGTCGCGTCGCGCACCGCCGCGACATCCGCCATGATTGCTTCGGCCTGAGGGACAGAGACGGCGCGGATCTTTGGCGCGTAGCGCCAGCGCAGGGTCATGTTGCCGCCGTCGCTGACTTCGGTCGCAAGGCTGAAATCGAAGGCAGGGTTGCTGATCGTCACCGGATCGGGCGCAATGAACTCGATCGGGGCGTTGCGGATGCGCACCTCGTGCGAGGTGACCCAGGGACCGCCGACGTAAAGCGGCAGGCGGCGCGGAGGCGTGAGGCGGTCGGGGAAGGCTTCGGTCAGCCCTTCGCGGGCAAAGGCGAAGTCCTGGCGGAGGCCGTTGCGGTCCAAGGCAGGCGCGGGCAGGAAGTAGCTTTCGGTGACCGTCACCAGGTTCGCCTCGGGGTCGTCCTGCATCCGGGGCGGCGCAGTCATCGTCAGGCCGGGATAGCGGCTTTCGTAGTAATCAAGGAAGTCGCGCCCGATCTGCGAGACGGGGGTGGTCGCCCAGCGGGCCCGCGCCCCATCGGCCGAGCCGCGGCGGTGGCGGGTTTCGACAGTCAGGGTCACGCCGAACATCGAGAAGACATAGTCTTCGCGCACGTCCTGAACCCAGGTGCCGTCCTGGGACACCTCCATCCGCTCCAGCGCGGCGGGACCGTCGGTGACGGCAAGCGCATAACCATAGTCGGGCTGGGTCGCCGTGCCAAGGCCGCCTGCCTGGTGCGAGCCGGTCGGGTCCATCCAGACTGCGCGGCCGTCCAGCGTGGCACGCAGGATCATATGATCAAAGACGTAAGGCGTGGGCAGTTCCTCGGGCAGGCCATATCCGGCGTCAAGGTCCGTCAGCGCGACGGCGGCCGCTATCCCCAGGCGATTGAGGATGACGCGGAGGAGAAGCGACTTGTCCTTGCAGTCACCGAAGCCTGCCGCGATCACCTCCTCAGGCGTCCGGGCGAAATAGCCGCCCGCCCCCACCGAAAGTGAGACATAGCGCAGTTCGTCCTGCACCAGGCGCAGCGCGGCGAAGGCGCGGGCGTCGGGCGTGGCGTAGTCGCGGGCGATGGCATCGACCCTGGCCTCCCAGTCAGGCGGGAGCGGGTAGTCGCGGGTATAATGCGGCGCGAGGGCCTGGGTCAGGGGCGTCCAGTCGCGGGTGTCCGAAAAGCGGAGGAGCGCGTCCGGGATCACCTCGAAGGGGACGCCCTCTTCTTCCGGCGGCGGGACGTGATCTTCCCGCCGCCATTCGTGACGGAGCGTGCCGTCGCCAAGATCGGTCGTGGTATAGGTCACCCGGTCGGGCAACGGGCCAAGCTCCAGCGGGCGATCCTTGGGCCAGGTCAGTAGCGTGCGGGACAGGACGACCGGGGTGGACCATTCCAGCCAGGAGGACCCGCTGTGTTCGGGCCCGCCGACGACGGGGCGGCTTTCCAGAAGCGTGGCCTGGTCCAGCACGTCGCCCACCCGCAGGTCGGGGACCTGCACCACGGCGGTCAGCGTGCCGTCGATGATCCCTTCCTCCAGCCGGGTCTCGCGGCGGTAGATCTGGGGGCTGACGCTGTCCTTCAGGTCGATCACCTGATCGCCACGGTGAATCTGCAGGCGGGTCAGGCTGACGGTTTCAT
This sequence comes from Paracoccaceae bacterium, assembly GCA_027484915.1. Taxonomy (GTDB): domain Bacteria; phylum Pseudomonadota; class Alphaproteobacteria; order Rhodobacterales; family Rhodobacteraceae; genus Tabrizicola. Next base: position 11,964 of record JAIXSA010000055.1, read on the forward strand.
GCGACGGGTCGAAGTCTAGCCGGATCGTCGCCAGTTCCTCCAGCCCGGCGCGGTCGGTCACCTCCGCGACAACGCGGTTCCAGGAGTGCTTGACCTCACCCTCCCAGCGCAGCTGGTGGTCCGACAGAAGGTAGAACTGCCCGCCCTCGACCTCGGCCCTTAGCGCGGGGGTGCCCTCGGGGATCGGTACAAGGTCGACCCAGGCCGGGTCTTTGGTCAGGGAAAGGGTCTGCGCGCCAAGGGGGAGGACGGAAAGGCAGACGGCCAGAACCAGGGAAAAGAGGCGCATGGGGAACCCGGACGAATGGATTTCCGGCAGGCTAGCCGCCGGGGGCAAACCTGCAAGCGAATTCCCGACACAGGATTTCCCGACCCTCCCCAAGGATTGCCGCCTGGCCTGCGTCTTGTGTAAGTGATGCTGATGGACACGCCCGACGAGATGCTTGCGACGGCGGCTGCCGCGGGGGACCGGACGGCCTTTGCCACGCTGGTCGGGCGGCATTACGCCCGCATTCATGGGCTGGCCTGGCGCCTGACCGGCGCGCGGGATCAGGCCGAGGATCTGACGCAGGACATCTGTGCAGCGCTCCCGTCCAAGCTGCGGAACTGGCGGGGCGAGGCGAAGTTCACGACCTGGCTTTACCGCGTGGTGGTGAATGCGGCGCATGACCTGCGGCGCCGGCAGGCGACGCGCGCGAAGGCCAGCCAGGGCTGGGGCGACTGGGAGATTGCGCGGCAGGACGAGATCGCCGTGCAGGCCGAGGCGGCGGATTGGCTGGCGCAGGCGATGTCCGCGCTAAGTCCCGAGTTGCGCGATACGGTGGCGCTGGTGCTTGGGGAGGAAATGACCCAGGCCGAGGCGGGGGTTGTGCTGGGTGTCTCGGAGGGGACCATCGCCTGGCGGATGAGCGAAGTGAAGAAACGCCTGCGGGCCAAGGCCAGGGAGGACGCGAAATGACCGACGATCTCGACGACCTCCGCCGGGCGCTGAAGGCGGCTCCGGTGCCGGATGGCGAGGCCAAGGCCCGGGCGATGGCCCTGGCAATGGAAAATTTCGACCGGCTCCAAGGATCGACCGAGGCGTCCCGTTCCAGTGGGAACCGCACCAACGCGGCCCCCCTGAACGGAGTACGTCGCATGTTCCACTACCTGACCTCTCGCCCTGCCCTTGCCGCCACCACCTCGGTCGCGGCGCTGGTGATCGGTGTCGCGGTGATCCTGCCGGTGGCCGACCTACGCATCGGCCAGCCGACCATCGTGGACGCCCCAGAGGCGACCCCGGTGGCGAAGAAGGCCGAACCGGCTGTCGCTCCTGCACCCGCACAGGAACCCGAGGCTGTGGTTGTCGAGGCTCCGGTGGCCGAGGATGTGGCGCGGGCTGCCGGGGCGGCGCAGCCGGGGGCGGAAGCGGATCCGATAGTCGCGGCGGATGCTTTGGCGCAAAGCGAGGAGAGCGACATCGCCTCCTCTGCCGTCGTGGCCGAGCCCGTGCCGGAAGCCCTTGCCGAGGAGCCGATGGCCGAGAGGGAGGCCGCCCCTGCGGCCCCCGCCGAGGCGCTGGCCGATACCGAGATGCGGCTGCGGGCAGAGGCCCCGCTGGACGGGACGCTGGGTTATGTGACGGTCCCGGACGTCACGTTCGCCCCGGTGGAAAACACCGAGGCCTATGCCAACGAAGCCCCGAACCCGGTGAAGGTGACAGCGGAGGAACCCGTCTCGACCTTCTCGATCGACGTCGATACCGCGTCCTATGCGGTGGTGCGGTCCTCCTTGACCGGGGGCTATCTGCCGACGCCCGATCAGGTGCGGATCGAGGAGATGGTGAACTATTTCCCCTATGCCTATGCGGTGCCCGAGGGGGATCAGGCCTTTGCCTCGACCATCTCTGTGATGCCCACCCCTTGGAACCCAGGCACGCGGCTGGTGACAATCGGCATCCAGGGGGCGTTGCCTGCGGTGGCGGAACGGCCGCCCCTGAACCTGGTGTTCCTGATCGACACTTCGGGGTCGATGGAGGACGCGAACAAGCTGCCGCTGCTGAAGCAGTCGCTGTCCTTGATGCTGTCGGAACTCCGGCCCGAGGATCAGGTAGCCATCGTCACCTATGCCGGATCGGCGGGCGAAGTGCTGCCGCCGACCGCTGCCGGGGACCGGGCGGCGATCCTTGCGTCGCTGGACAACCTGATGGCGGGCGGGTCCACGGCGGGGGCCGAGGGACTGGAACTGGCCTATCAGGTGGCCGAAAGGATGAAGGCGGACGGTGAGGTCACGCGGATCCTTCTGGCCACCGACGGCGACTTCAACGTGGGCGTCAGCGACCCGGAGGGGCTGGAGGCTTACGTGGCCAAGAAGCGCGAAACGGGGACCTATCTGTCGGTCCTGGGCTTCGGTCGCGGCAACCTGGACGACGCGGTGATGCAGTCCCTGGCGCAGAACGGGAACGGGACGGCGGCCTATATCGACACGCTGAACGAGGCGCGGAAGGTGCTGGTGGACCAGTTGACCGGGGCGCTTTTCCCCATCGCGGATGACGTGAAGATCCAGATCGAATGGAACCCCTCCCAGGTCGCGGAATACCGGCTGATCGGCTACGAAACGCGCGCTTTGCGGCGCGAAGACTTCAACAACGATTCAGTGGACGCGGGCGAGATAGGCGCTGGCACGCAGGTAACGGCGATCTACGAGGTGACGGCGCCGGGGTCGGACGCGCTGCTCAACGACCCGCTCCGTTATGGGGCAGCCCCGGTCGAAGGCACCGCAGGGGAGCTTGGCTTCCTGCGACTTCGCTGGAAGGCGCCGGGGAAGGATCAGTCAACGCTGGTGGAAACGCCGATCACCGGGACCGAAGCGGCCACGGCAGAGACGCGCTTTGCCGCCGCCATCGCGGGGTTCGGGCAGCTTCTGCAGGGGTCCGTCTACGTGCGGGATTGGGGCTGGGATCAGGCCATCACGCTGGCGGTGCAGAACCGGGGCGAGGACCCGTTCGGCTATCGGATAGAAGCGGTGAACCTGATGCGACTGGCGCAAAGCCTGTCGCAGTAGGGGCTGCCCGGGACGGCTCCTCGTGCGGCATCGCCTTCTCGTCGCAGAGGCGCGCCACAGCGAGGAGTGACGAAGTCATCGACGAGCAGACGAAAAAGAAAAACGGCGCGCCCCGGTCAGGGACGCGCCCAACCTCGTCAATCGGAACGGATCAGTTGACGGTTTCGGCCTTCGCCTCAAGCACCGGCGTCGCGGCGCTGCGCGCGATCTCGATCCGGCGGGGCTTCATCGCCTCGGGCACTTCGCGGACGAGGTCGATGTGCAGCATCCCATGCTCATGTACGGCACCCGCGACGCGGACATGGTCGGCCAGGGCAAAGCGGCGCTCGAAGGCGCGGGTGGCGATGCCGCGGTGCAGGTAGGTGCGCTCGGTTTCCTCAGCTGCTTTGCGGGCGGTGACGAACAGCGAGCCGTCCTTCACTTCGACCGACAGTTCGTCGGGCGTGAACCCGGCGACGGCGATCGAGATGCGATAGGCATCCTCGGCGGTCTTCTCGATATTGTAGGGCGGATAGGTCGGCTGGGCCACGTCAGTGGACAGCACGCGATCCATCAGGTCGGCAATGCGGTCGAAGCCGACGGTGGCTCGGTAAAGCGGCGCGAAATCAAGATTGCGCATGGTCATCCTCCTAAGGAAGCGATGTCAGGGGCCCTCTCCTTGCGGGGCAGGGCGGGTAGCACCGGGCCCGTCATGGCACCCGGATGTCCCTCAGGTAGGTAACGCGAAACCGGGTTTCAAGACGGTTAGGGCGACAGGAACTTGGCCCCGCCCGACCCACCGGACCCCAAGGTGATGCGCTTGGGTGGTTTGCCGGGCATCCCGGTGACACCGGTGCCGACGCCGCTGTCGGCTGGGGCGGCAGCCTCGCTGGTGGCCTTCCCGCTGCGCAGCGCGGCCTTCAGGCGGTCGACCTGCTCGGGCAGTTCCATCCCGAACGAAACGGTCTGCCCGTCCCATTCGCCCCCAGCCGAGATGATCGACACGATCTTTGCCCGGTAGCCTGACCGATCCAGCACCGGCGCGCCCGAGGAGCCGTGCGTCACGTCGCAGTCGACCGCGATCTGGCGCTCCTCGCGCCCGATCACCTTGCAGACCCGCTGCCAGGACAGCGCCTCCTCCCGGCCCTCGGCATAGGAGACGACGCTGACCTCGTCGCCGTTGGCGGGCCGGGCCACGGCAAAGGGCGAGATCAGCGCGCTTGGGATCGGCTCGGCCAGTTGGAGAAGTGCCACGTCGAGGTCGATCATCTCGACCGGCACCGGATCGAGGTTGCGGTAGGCCGGGTCCACGATGGTCCGGACCACGGCCGCCTCGACCAGCGCGGTGCCATAGGCAAGCCCGGCGCGGAAGGTGATCCTGTCGGCGGCCACCGGCACGCCATCCCGGTCCAGCACGCAATGCCCCGCCGTCAGCACCAGGTCCGGGGCAATGAGGGCGCCAGTACAAAAGCCGCCGTCCGCGATGTCCACCCGGCCCACGGGTTCAAAGCCCCGCAGCTCTTCGCGGGTGACCAGTTCGACAAGGCCGGAGTTCTCTTGGGCCGTGGCCATGCCGGCCAGCAGAAGAAGGAGAGCAAGGGACTTCATGGCCGGACAAACTTGGCACCGGCCCCGGTGCCGCCAGAGATGACGCTGACCGCCCTGGCACCGCCGGACGATCCGGCCCGGCTGTCTTCAAGCGCGGCACGCAGGGCGACCAGCGGTTCGGCCAGAGGCACGGCGATGGCGACCTTGCGTCCGTCAACCTCGGCCTTGGCCGAGATGACCGAGACGACCCTGGCCACCCCGTCCTCGAACGTGAAGACCGGTGCGCCGGACGATCCGAAATCGACGTTGCAGGTCAGGATCAGCGCCTTGCGTTCATCGGCCAGAACCTCGCAAGCCTCCTGGATCGTCGGGGCCTCTTCGCGGTATTGCGCATAAGAGACGACGTCGACGGGGTCGCCCCTGACGGGTGCGGCGCCGGTCTGGAAGGGCTCCAGCGACGGCAGGCGGATCGGCTGGCTCAGCTCCAGCAGTGCCAGATCGCCGCTGACGCGGTCCAGCTTGTCGTTCGCACCGTAGCGATAGTCGGGATGGGTGACGGCGCGGCTGACGCTGCGGTACGCCACAGCACGGCCGTTGCGGAACCCGGCCTGGAACTCGATCTCCTCGGGGCGCATCTGGACGCCAGTGGTCTTGTCGTACAGGCAATGCGCGGCGGTCAGGACGAGTTGCGGGCCGATCAGCGCACCAGTGCAGAAGCCGTGCTTGCCCATGACCAGCTTGCCGACCGCATCCCAGCCGCGCGCGTCGTCCGCCGTTTCCAGCTTGACCATGCCTTCGTCCAAGGTCTGCGCGGGGGCCATGCCCGCCAGAGCCAGCCCCATCGCCAGTATTCCTGGGAACAGGTGACGCATGGAACCTTCCCCTCTTCCGCGCTGTCAGGGCTTTACAAGGAGAGTTTGGCGGATTTGGGGCGTCCTGCGCAAGCGCCGGTTCGGCCCTGGTTGCCACTTTTGATCTACCGGTTCATGAAACAAAGAGACGCAGTGAAGTGATCCACTGCGTCCAATCGGCGCTTAGATTAAAGCATCACTGCTATCTATCAAAGACTGCTTCTGCGAAGCTAGCCTTCAAACGCGGGTTAACGTGTGGCACTTAATTTTTCTCAACTAAGGACACACAGCATTCCATGAGTTAGTGAGCAGCGTCCATGTCAACGCGCGTATTCTCGCCAGCCTGCACGACACCAGCGATAGAGCTGCTGAACACGAAGCTGTCACCCGACGGAGCCACGAAGATGTTGAAGGCCGCGCCCGACGCGTAGGTAACGGTACCCGAGCAATCGGCATTCACGACATAGGTGGCGGTATCCTGTTCGACTGCTCCGCTTCCCGAAACGCTGACCCAGCTCTTCACATTGCCAGCGCCGTCATAGGTCTCCTGACCGACCTCCGCGTAAGGTTTTCCAGCCTCATCAGCGCCCTGCAGCCAGTAGGTATAGTGGCCCGTCAGCGAAGCCACCGAACATTCAGACGCGATTGCTGCATTGACCGACAGCATGCTGACCACAGACGCGCCAACCAAGGCGGCGAACTTATTGATCATTGGTATTCCCCATATTTTCAAGTTGATGGTCGGATCCACTTATCGATCTCGACGATCCGGCTCATAGCATAGAGCCAATTTCCAAATCCAACACCACCCAACATATGAATAGAGAGATGAAAAGAACTGATGAGAAAATTACTTCAATCTTTGGGTCACTTCTTCTCTTTGGATTTCAGGAACAGCCCTTAGCCGATCAACGCGCGCGGCTGTGGCCCGCCGGTCGCCCAGTCGAGAAGTTCGACGGTGTGGACGACGGGAATGCCGGTGCCCGAGCCGATCTGCATCATGCAGCCGATGTTGCCCGCTGCAATCACCTGGGGGGCCCTCGCCTCCAGCGTCCGGACCTTGCGGGCCTTCAGCTCGGCGCTGATTTCGGGCTGGAGGAGGTTGTAGGTCCCCGCGCTGCCGCAGCAGAGGTGGCTGTCGGCGGGTTCCACCACCTCGAACCCGGCGCGTTTCAGCAGGTCCTTCGGAGCGGACTTGATCTGCTGGCCGTGTTGCAGACTGCAGGCGGCATGATAGGCCACCCTTAGGCCTTTGGGCACACCCGGCGGCAGGCCGATCCGGGTCAGCACTTCGCTGATATCCTTGGCCAATCCGGCGACCGTGGCGGCATCCTTGGCCAAGACAGGGTCGGTGCGGAACATGTGGCCGTAATCCTTTACCGTCGTCCCGCATCCGGAGGTGTTGATGACGATGGCATCCAGTCCCCCCGCCTGCTTCTCGGCCATGAAGGCGCGAATGTTCGCGGCGGCGTGGGTATGGCTCAGGTCCTCTTTGCCCATGTGATGGGTCAGCGCCCCACAGCAGCCCTGGCCCTTGGCGATGACGACCTCACAGCCCAGACGGCGCAGAAGCCGGATCGTTGCGTCGTTGATGTCGGTGTTCAGCGCCTTTTGCGCGCAGCCGGTCATCAGCGCGACGCGCAGCCGCCGCTCGCCTTGTACGGGGAAGACCTGCGGGTCGTCGTTGCGGCTGACGGGCGGGATGGTCTTCGGGGCCATCGCAAGCATGGCCTGCACCCGTGCGTCGGGGATCAACCAGGCGAAAGGCTTGCCGATCTTCGCGGCCAGTAGTGCCACGCGGAAACGGCCGGGATAGGGGATGATACGGGCCAGCACCGCCCGAAGCAGTCGGTCCATGAAGGGTCGCTTGTAGGTCTTTTCCACATGCGCGCGGGCATGGTCGATCAGGTGCATGTAGTGCACGCCGCTCGGGCAGGTCGTCATGCAGGCGAGGCAGGAGAGGCAACGGTCGATGTGCTTGACCGTCTTCTCATCCGCAGGCCGCCCGGCCTCCAGCATATCCTTGATCAGGTAGATGCGGCCCCGAGGGCTGTCGAGTTCGTCGCCCAGTACCTGATAGGTCGGACATGTCGCCGTGCAGAACCCGCAATGGACGCAGGACCGAAGGATCTCGTTCGCCCGCGCGGTGCCGGGGTCCTTCAGCTGGTCGGGAGTAAACGTCGTCTGCATCAGCCCATCATCCCGGCATTGAGAATTCCACGCGGGTCGAACTTGGCCCGCAATCCGGCCGCAAGGGCCGCCACCTCGGGCGCCTCGGTCGAGAAGACCGGCCCGCCCTGCCCTTTGACCAGCGTCGCATGGCCCCGGCCCGCGACCGCCGCCGCAACCTCGGCCCCCCGGCCTGGCGGCAGCAAAAGCCAGATCAGCCCGCAGCCCCAGTCCCAGACCGCCTCTCCCTCCAGCCGCGCAACGACTTCGGCGGCCACCGTGGGCAGCGTGGACACCCGCCACACCTCGCCCGCCTTGCGCTGCAAGGGCACCACGTCCCGCACCTCGCGCCAGAGCGCGGCCGAGGCCGCCCCCTCGGCCACCGTCACGTCGCCGCCCAACCGCGCGGTCAGTTCCCGCACCCGATAGGCGACTGACCCGGTCATCCCCTCGACCCGCACCAGCGACCGCCCCGAATACCGCGCCGCGCCCGAGACGTCGAAGGGCGACCCAAGCGCCGAGCGCAAAGCGGCCAGCCCCGCCTCGTCGCCCAGGCCTTCGATGACCAGCGTCGCCTCGGCTTCCGGCACCGCCTGGACCTTGAAACTGACCTCGGACAACACGCCCAACACGCCCCGGCTGCCCGCCAGAAGCTTCACCAGGTCATAGCCGGTGACGTTCTTCATCACCCGCCCGCCGTTCTGGACCACGGTCCCCGATCCATCGACGAACCGCACCCCAATACAGGCGTCCCGACAGGCCCCGACCTGCACCCGCCGCGGACCCGAGGCATTCGCGGCCACCACCCCGCCGATGGTCGACACGCCCTCGCGACCCAGAAGTCCCCGCATATCCGGCACCTCGAAGGCCAGCCGCTGCCGCTCGCCCGCCAGCACGCGCTGCACCTCCGCCACCGGCGTCCCCGCCCGCACCACCAGCGTCAGCGCGCCCGGCTCGTACAGCTCCACCCCCGACAGGCCCCCGGTCTCCAGCACCTCGCCCACCGCATGGCCCAGCGTCCGCGTGCCCCCGCCCCGCACCAGCAGGGGACCCGAGGTCCCCGCCACCGCTTCCGCCAGTTCCGCTTCTGTCACAGGCCGCATCGCGCTCTCATTCTATGTCCACAAATATCCTGCGGGGGTCCGGGGGTGCAAAACCCCCGGGGGCTCACCCCTCGCGACGCCCGGCACTTGCGCCCAACGGAAACACCTTCGCCGGGTTCAACAGCCACTTCGGGTCGAACACATCCTTCACCCGCATCTGCGCCTCCATGTCCTGGGGCGCGAACTGCACCGCCATCAGGTCGCGCTTCTCGATCCCCACGCCATGCTCGCCGGTCAGACACCCACCCACCTCGACGCAAAGCTTCAGAATCTCGGCCCCGAAGGCCTCACAGCGCTCCAGATCACCGGGCTTGTTCGCGTTGAACAGGATCAACGGGTGCATGTTGCCGTCACCCGCGTGGAAGACGTTGCCGACGTCGAGGCCAAACTCCTGGCTCATCTCGCCGATCCGCTTCAGTACGAAAGGCAGCGAGGACACCGGGATCGTCCCGTCGAGGCACATGTAGTCGTTGATTTGCCCCATCGCACCGAAGGCCGACTTCCGCCCCAGCCAGATGCGCTTGGCCTGGTCCTCGTCGGCGGCCTCGCGGAACTCCACGGGATCGTGGGCCAGCGCGATCTGCTTGATCCGACCGAGTTGTTCGGCGATCTCGGCGTCAGAGCCTTCCACCTCGATAATCAGCAAAGCCTCGCAGTCCGGGTAGCCTGCTTTGGCGAAGGCTTCCGTCGCGCGGATGCAGGGGCGGTCCATGAATTCGATGGCGACGGGCAGGATACCCGCCTTGATGATGTCGCTGACGCAGGCCCCCGCCACCTCGTTCGAGTTGAAGCCGACCAGCACCGGCCGCGCGCCTTCGGGCTTCGGCAGGATCCGCAGCCAGGCCTCGGTCACGACGCCGAGCTGCCCCTCGGACCCGCAGACGACGCCCAGAAGGTCCAGCCCGGACGGCTCTCCCCACGGCCCGCCCAACGTCAGCACGGTCCCGTCCATCTTGACCAGCGTCACACCCAGAAGGTTGTTCGTCGTCACTCCATACTTCAGGCAGTGCGCACCACCGGAGTTCATCGCGATGTTCCCGGCAATGGCGCAGGCCAGCTGGCTGGAGGGGTCGGGGGCGTAGAAGAACCCCTCTGCCTCTACCGCGCCGGAGACCGAAAGGTTCGTCCGCCCAGACTGAACCCGGATGAAGCGGTTTTCATAATCCGTCTCGATCACCGCATTCATCCGCGCGACGCCCAGAATCACGCTGTCCGCGGTCGGCATCGCCCCACCAGCAAGCGAGGTCCCCGACCCGCGCGGCACGACCGGGACGCCCTCTTCCCAGCAGACCCGCAGCACGGCCGAGACCTCGGCGGTCGTCCGTGGCAGCACGGCGGCCAATGGCGGGCAGCGGTAGGCGGTCAGCGCGTCGCACTCGTAGGCGCGCAACTCCTCCAGCGCGTCGATCACTGCGTCTGGTGGCAGGACCGCGCGCAGTCGCGCCACGATCCGGGCCTTGCGGGCAATCACCCCCAGGTCGGGCGCTGGCATGTCCATTGGCGATCCTCCGCTGACTGGTAAGAAATTATAACCAATTTCACCTGCTGACAAGGGAAAACCCCAGACCTAGTCTCTGCGGATGACGATGGACCTTGGCAGCCTTGCGACGCTTGACCTCCTTCTCCTGGCAGGGCTCGTGCTGTGCTGGCTTGTCTCGGGCTGGCTCAGCGAGCATCCGCCGCAAAGCCTGCCCTCGGTGTCGCTCCTGATGGAGGACTACCGGCGCGACTGGATGCGGACTTTCGTCACCCGCCAGCCGCGCATCTTCGACGCCACGCTGATCGACTCATTGCGTCAGGGGACGGCCTTTTTCGCCAGTGCCTGCATGATCGCCATCGGCGGCGGGGTGGCGCTGATCGGCAATGCGGCGGCGGTCCAGCGGCTGACGGAAGAGCTGCCCATCGGCGCGGGGCCGGATGTCGCGCTGAAGATGCTGCCGGTGATCGGGTTCCTGGCCAACGCACTCTTGAAATTCGTCTGGGCGCATCGGCTGTTCGGCTACTGCTCGATCCTGATGGCGGCCGTTCCGAACGATCCGGCGGACCCGCTGGCCTTCCACCGTGCCGGACAGGCGGCCGAGATCAACATTACCGCCGCTCGCAGTTTCAATCGCGGACTGAAGTCGATCTATTTCGCGCTTGCGGCCCTGGGTTGGCTGCTTGGCCCCTGGGGACTTTTGGCGGGCACGGTGCTGGCGACCGGCATCCTTCTGCGACGCGAGTTTGCCAGCCATTCACGCCGGGTCATACTCGCGCGTGAGCCGTAGGGCCACCTGCCCCGCCACCGCCTCGCCCGAGAGCCGTGCCCCGGCGGCGGTCTGCTTCAAACCCCCGGCCAGCGCCTCGCCTGCGAACCAGATGCGGTCGCCGACCGGGTCCTTCAGCAGCTCGCGGGCATGGGCCTTGCCGGGACGCGCGGCGGCGTAGCCGCCCCGGACATGACGCTCGGCCGACCAGTTGGTCATCGTGCCGTGGGTCACGGCGCGGCGCACGTCCGAGCCGAAGATGTCCACCAGCCGGTCGGTGACGAAGTCCACCGCCGTCGCACGACCCGCCGCCTCCATCTCCCAGGCGAAGTCGCCGCCGACGAAGCCGACCATCAGGTCAAGATCGAAGGGGAAGGCAAGGAAATACAGGTCATGGCGCGCGTGGCGTTCAATCAGCACGTCGTCGAAGGGTTTCAAGCCCAGGCGCGTGCCTTCGATCCGGACCGGGATCTTGGTCAGAAGCCCCATCGGCAGATCGCAGATCGCTTCCAGATGGCTGTCCGGCAGGTCGGGAGTGAAGGTGATGTCCTCGAAGGCCAGGACCCCGGTCGAGACGGTGACGATCACGCATTTCGCCCGGATCGTGCCTTGCGGCGTTTCCACCTCGACCCCCGGTCCGTCCCAGCGGATGCGCTTCACCGGGGTCCCCAGGGTGACCGGCACGTCGGCACCCCAGCGGTGGATCAGCGCGCCGAACCCTTCCCTGGTGAAGTAGTTCGGGTCCAGGTCCGCCGCCGCGCGGTAGTCGGTCACGCTGATCTCGTCATCATCCGCGCCAAAGTCCATCGGCCCGGCAAAGGTGGCGCTGACCCGCAGGCCGTGGCAGGCCTCGACCAGGGTCGACAGCCGGTCGCTAGAGCCTTTGTGGCGTTCGATGCAGACGGCAAGCTCGGCCTCGGCGCGCTTTTCACGGTCCATCTCGGCGGCGCTGGCCTTGCGGCGGCCGAACCAGAGGTGATCAAGTCCCATGTCGTGGTGCTGCAGGGTCCAGCCGGCCGCAACGGCCTCGGGGAAGAAGGGGTTGCGGTCGGCGGCGTGAAGCCAGGCGCAGCCGATGTCGAAGGGCACGCCGAAGTCGGTCGTGGTGGTCCAGGCGCGACCGCCGATCCGGTCCATCGCCTCCACCACCCGGAAGGTCAGCCCGGCCGTCCTGAGCCGTTTGGCCGCAGCCAGACCGGCACAACCTGCGCCCACGATGACGACATCAACATCCGACATTCCGAAATCCCTCCGCGCTCAAATGCGGACAGGATGACCAAGCGGCCGATTCGCGCCAAGGCCGGGCTCTGCAGGCACCGCTCATCGCTTCCTGCGGTCGCTCTTCGCTGCGCGGGCCGACCGAAGGGAGAGATGAGCGTTTGGTCAGGCGGCCTTTGCGCCCTTGCGGCCCTCGACAAGCCAGGCGACCACCGCCAGTCCGGCCGCAATCAACAGCCAGGCCCAGGCGGGCAGGAAGGGCACCACGTTCACCTCGGTCGTGAGGTAAGCCTCGCGCGGGGTGATGCCGATCCAGCCGCGCCCCACCGCAACGCGGCCCTCGGCCACGGTGCGGATGTCCGGATTTCCCGGCTCCAGCCGAGTGACGCCGCCGCGTGTCGCCTCGGCCAGGGGGGCAAGGTCGGCACCCGAAGCGATGGTTTCGACGAACTCACGCGGGGTGGCAGGGCCAACGGCGATGACGCGGGTCAGGTCGCCCTGTTCCAGCCGGTAAAGGCCCAGGACCGGGGCCTGGTAGACCGCCTCATATCGGCCCGGCGCGGCCATCGGCATGGCGAGATCCACCGTTGCCCCGTCCGGGCCGGTGATCTTGACCGGACCCGGCTCCCCTTCGGCCAGGGTCCGGCGGGTGATGGTCATCTCCTCGCCCTTGACCTCGGCGGTCAGGGTTTCTTCCTCCAGCTCCGGCTCTTTCAGCATCCAGTGCGCCAGGCGGCGGAGCAGTTCCAGCTGCGGCCCCCCGCCCTCATATCCCCGGCCCCAGAGCCAGGCCTGGTCCGAGGCCAGCACCGCGACGCGGCCCTGATCGACCCGGTTCAGCACCAGAAGCGGCCGGTCGCCGGGGCCGGACATCAGCACCTGGCCCGCGACCTGCTCGACCTCGATCAGGCGGAACCAGCGGCCCCAGCCGCCCTCGGGCGCCTCGGCTTCAAGCCCTTCGGTCACCGGATGGCGGCGGCCAAGGTCGGTCAGCGCCGGGCGGAAGCCTTCCTCGATCACCTGGGCCGTCGGGGCCACGGGAAGGATTTCCGCAAGGGGCGAGCGGTAGAGGCTGTCCACAGCGCCGAATTCCGGACCCGCGGCCACCAGCACGGTGCCGCCGCCCCGGACATAGGTCACGATGTTCTCGATATAGGACATCGGCAGGATGCCCCGCATCCGGTACCGGTCGAAGATGATCAGGTCGAATTCCTCGATCTTCTCGACAAACAGCTCGCGCGTCGGGAAGGCGATCAGGGAAAGCTCATCCACCGGCACGCCGTCCTGCTTCTCCGGCGGCCGCAGGATGGTGAAATGTACAAGGTCCACCGCCGCGTCAGATTTCAGAAGGTTGCGCCAGACCCGTTCGCCAGCATGCGGCTCGCCCGAGATCAGCAGCACCCGCAGCCGGTCGCGGACGCCGTTGATCTGCACGGCCATCGCATTGTTGCGGTCGGTAATCTCGCCCTCGACCGGCTTCACGCTGAACTGAAGCACGTTCGCGCCCCCGTGCGGCAGGGTCACAGGCAATTCCAGGTCCTGGTTGAGGGGCACGGTGTAGGTCGCGGGTTCCTCGGTATCGATGGCGATGGTCAGCTCGACTTCGGCGCCCAAGGGCGGGGGGGTGCCCACGTCCTCGATGCGCAGTTCCAGCTTGAACTCTTCGCCGATGATGGCGAAGGCGGGGGCGTTCTTCACGACGATGCGGCGGTCCCAATCGGCCTCCCTGCCGGTCAGAAGGACCTGCAGCGGCGCGGGCAGGTTCGGGACAACGCCAAGGTCGTGAACGCGCCCGTCGGTGATCAGGATCGCGCCCGCCACCCGTGCGCGCGGCTCTTCGGCCAGCGCTTCGGACAGCGCGGTCAGCGCCAAGGTCCCGGCATCCTCGTCGCCGTCGCCGACGCGGTGGATGCGAAGCTCGGTGTTCGGCATCTGCGCGATCTCGGCCTGGACCGAGGCGATGGCGGCATCGGTCTGTGCCTGCCGGTCGCCAAGCGACTGGCTGGCGCTTTCGTCGACGATCAGGATCACGATGTCGGAGAGGTTCTGACGTTCCTCCTCCTGCAACGCCGGGTTCGCCAGGGCCAAAACCACGGCGGCCAGCGCCAGCGCACGCAGCCACCAACCGGAAAGCCCGCGCCAAAGGGCGAAAGCGACCATGACGGCGGCCGCTGCGGCCAGGGCATAGACCAGCCAGAGCGAGACCAGCGGGGCGAAGATCACGGAAGCGGTCATTGGCCCAGCCTTTCCAGAAGCGCGGGCACATGGACCTGGTCGGATTTGTAGTTGCCGGTCAGCACATGCATGATCAGGTTGATGCCGAAGCGATAGGCCATCTCGCGCTGCTGTTCGCCCGCAAAGCCGCGCCCGATGGGCACCAGCGGCACCCCCATGTCATCCACGGCCCAGGCGCTGGCCCAGTCGTTGCCGCCGATCACCACCGGCGTCACCCCGTCGTTGAGGTTGCGGAACGGCATCCCCTCTTCGGCCTCGGCAGCGGCGTCCGGGGCTGCCTCGACCCAGACCTGCCCGCCCTGGTACCGCCCTGGAAAGTCCTGCAGCAGGTAGAATGTCCGGGTCAGCACATGGTCAAGCGGGATCTGCTCCAACGGCGGGATGTCGAGCCCGGAAGCGATCACCTGCAGCGCCTGCCCCTCGGGCGTTGTACTGCCGCCGAACGCGGCCAGGTCGGCATCGCGGGTGTCGAAAAGGATCATCCCGCCTGTCCGCAAATATTGGTTCAGCTTGGCATAGGCGGCGTCCGAGGGCTGGACGGCCCCGGCAGTGACGGGCCAGTAGAGGAACGGGAAGAAGGCGAGTTCGTCCGTCTCGATATCGACAGCCATCGGCATCATCGGCTCGATCGAGGTGCGCTGCCACAGCTTGTCGGACAGGCCCAAAAGGCCCTGCCGGGACAGTTCGTCCACCTGCGGATCACCGGTCTGGACATAGGCAAGGACGACCGACGAGGTCGCCTGGATGGCGAAATCGTCGCCGGCTGCCGGGACGTCCTGCGCTTGGGACGGGCCGGGCATGGTGGACAGAAGCGCCACCGCCAGCACTGCCACCCCGCCGCGCGCAAGCCCGCGGAGCCGCCCCGCCAGCCACAGCGCGGCCAGCACGTCCAGCAGCAGCAGGACCGTCGCGAAGGTCAGGAAGTCGCCCTTCAACGCCTGAACTGCCCGCGCCTCCAGCCGGTCGACCGGCACGCCTTGCGGCCAGACGGCGGGTTCAAGCGTGGTCTCATCCCCCATGACGTTCAGCGCCACCCGCCGATCCGCACCGGCATAAAGACCAGGCTGGAAGGCCTGGCTTGGCCCCGCCGCGATGGCTGCGGCCAAAGCCTCCCCTTCGACCCCCGGCAGTTCACCCGCATCCGAGGTCGCGCCATAGGCGTCCAGAACGACCTGGGGCGACCAGGTCTGGCCCGACAGGTCCGCCGCCTCGGGCTGGGCGGGCTTGGTGGATACGGCCAGCCGTTCCAGCATCTGCACGAACAGCCCCGACAGCGGCAGCGAAGACCATTCGGCATTGGCGGTGACATGGACCAGCACGACCTGCCCGCCGCCGATCACCTTGCGTGTCATCAGGGGGGTACCGTCGTCCAATGCGGCGATGGTCCGTTCGGTCAGGTCGGGGTCGGGCTGGGCCAGAACCTGTTCGCGCACCACGACGTCCGAAGGGGCGGTCAGGCCAAAGAAGGGCGAGCCTTCGGGGAACGGCGCCAACGCCTTCGGCTCGCCCCAGCTCATCGCGCCGCCGACCGTACGGCCACCTTCGCGCAGGCGGACGGGCATCAGCGGGTCTTCATCCACCCGGCTGACATCGCTGGCGGCCATTACCGGCCCGGCGAAACGCACAAGAAGGCCACCCTTCCCGACCCACTCCAGCAGCGCATCGCGTTCCGGCCCGGCAATCTCGGCCACGTCGGCCAGGATCACCACATCGGGGTTGGCCAGCAGGGTGTCCTTCAGGTTGCCTTCGATGATGTCCGCCGTGGGGGCCAGCGCCTGCCGCAGGTAGTGGAGCGGCGACAGAAGCTGCAGGGTCTCTTCGTCCGCGCCGCTTTGGATCAGCGCGATCTTCCGGCGCTTGAGGCTGTCGTCGGCCAGGCTGACCGCCCCCGCCGTCCGCTGGCCTTCCAGGACAAAGCGGGTGATCCGGTTGCGCAGTTCAGGCGGCAGGTCCATCGCCGCCTCGGCCGTGGCCGCGCCCCCTTCGAAGGCAAGGGTGACCCTGCCCAGGTCACGTTCGACGCCCGAGGGGTCGGGCCCCTGCGCCACCACCTCGACCGAGCCCGCCTCGCCCGCAGGCATCCGGCTGGCCGAAACCACGACCTTGCCATCCTGAAACCGTGGCGGGTGGAGGCCATAGACGGCGCGGGTGTTCTCGATGACCCGCACCTCGCCTCGCGACTGCAGGGCCGACAGAAGCTCATCCCGACCCTCGTGCGCCAGGCCGTCCGACAGCCACGTCGTCTCGAAGTTTCCTGCGGGCAGCGCCTCGGCCCAGTCGGCGAAACCTGCCGGTGCCCAGGCCTGCGGCTCCAGCCCTGCAGCCCGGCCGGCCCAGGCTTCGGACGTCTGGAAGTCTGCAACGCCCGGCGTGTCGGTCAGTCGGATCAGCGCCACGGGCCGCCCCTGGACCCCGGCCTCGGCCACCAGCGCCGCGACCTTTTCCTGCCGCTGCGGCCAGTCGCGCGCATCGGCCCAGCCGCCGTCTAAGACGATGAGCATCGGCCCGGTTCCCGGCGCACGGTCGTCGGGGTTCAGGACCGGCCCGGCAAAGCCGATGATCACGGCCGCAATTGCCAGCGTGCGAAGAAGAAGCAGCCACCACGGTGTCTTGTCGGTCTCGGCCTCTTCATCCTTCAGGCCCAGAAGCAGCGCCACGCCCGGGAAGCGCCGACGGATCGGGGCGGGCGGCACGGCACGCAGAAGAAGCCAAAGGATCGGCAGCGCGATCAGTGCCAGCAGCAGCCAGGGGGCCGCAAAGCCGATGGGGCCAAGTGTGAACATCTACCGCCCCCCTTGCAGGGCGAGATAGGCCCAAAGCAGCGCCGATTGCGCGGGTGCGCCGGTGTGATGCGTGGTGAAATGCCAGCCCACAGAGCGGGCGAGTTGTGCGAGGCGGTCCTTCCGTTCCGCCAACCGCGCCAGATAGCGGGTGCGAAGCTCGCCGGCCTGCTGGGTCTCGTGCCGCATGGTGCCGCCCATCGATTCAAAGATCGTGCGACCGTCGAAGGGAAATTCCTCCTCGGCCGGGTCGAGGATCTGGATCAGGACACCCTTCACCCCCCGGTCGGCAGCGCGGGCCAATCCCGCCTCGATCCCCGACAGATCGCCCAGGAAGTCCGACAGGAAGACGCCACGCCCGTGGCTGACCATGCCTTCGGTCTGAGGCGCGCCATAGTCCTCGCCCGCATCCTCGCCCGACAGGCGCGCGGCCAGCCGCAGAAGCTGCGTCCGACCCGCTCGGGGCGCGGCAAGCCCGGCCAACCCCACCCTTTCGCCCCCACGCAACAGAAGGACAGCCAGCGCCAGCCCAAGAAGCTTGGCACGGTCCGACTTTGGCGGACGGGACTTGTCGCCGGTGAAGGCCATCGATTTCGACGGATCGACCCAGATCGTCACCGACTGCGCCGCCTGCCATTCGCGTTCGCGCACGAAATGCGCATCCGACCGGGCGCTGCGCCGCCAGTCGATCATCCGCGCCGAATCGCCCTGGTGCGCCGGGCGGTACTGCCAGAACTCATCCCCCAAGCCCGCGCGCCTGCGCCCATGCTCGCCCATCATCACAGTCGAGGCCAGCATCTCGGCCTCGGCCAGCAGGGGCGGCAGGGTCTGCCCCAGCGCCTCGGCGCGGGACCGCAGGTCGGGGGCTATGCTCACGCCGCGGCCTCAAGCCGCAGGACGCGGCTGGTCACGCGGGAGATGATGCCGGACAGCGTTTCGCCGCGCGCGCGGGCGGCAAAGGACAGCGCCATGCGGTGCACCAGCACCGACTGCGCCAGGTCCGCCACGTCGCTGATCGACGGCGCAAGCCGCCCGTCCAGCAGCGCGCGGGCCCGGACCGTCAACATCAGCGCCTGTGCGGCGCGGGGGCCGGGACCCCAGGACAGGCTGTCTGCGAGGTCACGCCCTTCCGGCTCCCCTGGACGGCAGGCACGGACAAGGTCGAGGATCGCCTCGACCACCTGATCCCCCACCGGCATCCTGCGGATCACCGACTGCGCGTCGATCAGACCCTGCGCGGTGAAGACCTGATGCGCCTCGGCCTCTTCGGCCCCCGTGGTGGCGATCAGGATGTCACGCTCGGTCGCGCGGGTCGGGTATTCGACGTCGACCTGCACCAGGAAACGGTCAAGCTGCGCCTCGGGCAGGGGATAGGTGCCCTCCTGCTCGATCGGGTTCTGGGTGGCCAGCACGTGGAAGGGCTTGCCAAGGGTGCGATGCTGCCCGCCGATGGTCACCACCTTCTCCTGCATCGCCTGCAGAAGCGCGGATTGCGTGCGGGGCGAGGCGCGGTTGATCTCGTCGGCCATCAGAAGCTGGCAGAAGATCGGCCCTTCGACAAAGCGGAACGCCCGGCTTCCGTCCGCGCCCGTGTCAAGCACCTCGGAGCCCAGGATATCGGCGGGCATCAGGTCCGGCGTGAACTGGATGCGGTTGGCCTTCAGGCCCATCACCGTGCCCAGCGTGTCCACCAGCCGTGTCTTGCCCAAGCCCGGCAGACCGACCAGCAGCGCATGCCCCCCGCACAGCATCGAGGCGAGAACCAGGTCGACGACCTTCTCCTGCCCGATGAAGCGCCGGTTGATCGAGGCCTTCGCCTGCCCCAGCGTGGCGCCCAGCGCCTCGATTTCCGCAACCAGCGCCTTGGTGTCAGCCATGCCTTCAGCTCCCTTCAGGGTCCATCCCCGCCAGTAAAGCGAAGTATCCCGGTCGGCACAAATGGCAAAAGGCGACTTGACACAAATGATCGTGAGAGAGGCGTCAGCGGCAATCGGGAACGCCAAAATGGCACGGCAGGTCAGCCCCGCCCAATGACAGTGGCGATTGCGGGCCTTTCGTGACATAATCCAGGGGCGCTTCCCGGACCCCTAGGGTCTCGCCATGGGTTACGACTACGTTATCGTTGGAGCGGGCTCGGCTGGCTGTGTGCTGGCGCATCGCCTTTCCGCGGATCCAGCCTGCCGGGTGGTTGTGATTGAAGCCGGTGACGAGCCGGATACGACCCTTGCGGCGGTTCCCGGCGGGGCCATGTACCTTTGGGGATCGAAGCTTGACTGGTCCTACAGCACGACCCCGCAGAAGCAGATGTTCGGTCGACGGATCGCCTATGCCCGCGGTCGGGCCGTCGGAGGAAGCAGCGTTCTGAACCTTCTGATGTATGTCAGGGGCAACCGGGCAGACTATGACCGTTGGCAAGCGATGGGAAATCCCGGTTGGGGCTACGAGGATGTCCTGCCTTACTTTCGCCGTTCAGAAGGAAATGCGGACTTATCGGACATGTATCACGGAAACGACGGGCCGCTTGGCGTCGCGCTCAACCCGTACCGCCACCCCTTGTGCGACGACTTCCTGAGTGCGGCGCAGTCCATCGGCATTCCCTTCAACCCCGACTTCAACGGAGCGGAGCAGGCGGGATGCGGCTTCTTTCAGGCGACGCTGAAGAGCGGCCGCAGGTGTGGCAGCAAGGAAGCCTTCATCGACCCGATCCGCGGCCGCCACAACCTGACCCTGATGCGAAATGCACTTGTGCACAGGATCATCATGTCAGGGGGTCGCGCGCGAGGCGTCGAAGTCTTTTGCGGCGGGCAGGTGCAGCGGATCGAAGCCGGTGCCGAGGTCATCCTGGCAGCCGGTGCCATCGGCTCGCCACACCTCCTGATGTTGTCCGGTATCGGCCCGGCCGACCATCTGGCCGCGCACGGCATCCCTGTCGTTGCTGACCTTCCGGGCGTCGGGCAGGACCTGCAGGATCATGTGGGCGGCGGTCCAGTCAGTGCCGTCCTGAGGGAGCCGCTGGACCCGGGCAGTTCGCGGACCGATTTCGATGGAGCGCTGGCCGAGTTCGACCAGACCGGTGGCGGTCCGCTTGCCTCGCTTCATCTTGATGCCGGAGCCTTCCTGCGGCTCGACCCCAGCGACAGCGATCCGGACTTCGAGGCCGTCTTCACGCCAGGCCATGCAGAGTTCTACCGTTCGGAGGGCCGTTCTGACCTGACACGCATCTACCTTGGCGGCTGGATCAGCCGGCCGCAAAGCCGCGGCTCCGTGACGCTGGCCTCGGCCAATCCGCTCGACCGTCCCCTGATCGACCCCAACTATTTCGACGATCCGCGCGACCTGCGTCTTACCATGGAAGGTGTGCGGAGGCGCGCAGAGATACTCAACGCCGGCCCGTTCGATGCCATACGACTGGGAGAGGCGGACCCCATGAACCTGGACGACGCGGCCCTTGAACTGCGTGTCCGTCGGACCGCGAGCACGATCTGGCACCCGACGAGCACGTGCCGGATGGGGCCGGACTCACGTGCCGTCGTGGACGCCAACCTGCGCGTCCACGGTATCGGCACTCTCAGGGTTTGCGACGCCTCGGTGATCCCTGCGATGATCAGTGCCAACATCAATGCGACGGTCGTGATGATCGGCGAGAAGGCGAGCGACCTGATCAGGCAATAGCGTTCTGTACACGCCTTCCGGTTTGGCGGTTGCACCGGCTTCCCAGCCAATTACATTGACCCCATGAAACCCGATGCCGACACGCTTGCCGCCGCCGCAAAGGCTGCGGGAACCAAGGGCCCACCCCCTATCCATCTGTGGAACCCGCCCTTCTGCGGCGACATCGACATGCGCATCGCGCGGGATGGCACCTGGTTCTACCTTGGCACGCCCATCGGCCGCGCGCCCCTGGTCAAGCTCTTCTCCTCGATCCTGAAGCGCGAGGGCGACGCCTACTTCCTTGTCACCCCGGTCGAGAAGGTCGGGATCACCGTCGACGACGCGCCGCTCCTGGCGACGGACTTCGACGTGACGGGTGAGGGTCGCAGCCAGGTGCTGACCTTCACCACCAAGACCGAGGACGTGGCGCCGCTTGGCCCCGACCATCCCCTGCGGGTCGAACGGGATGTCAAAAGCGGTGAACCCTCGCCCTACATCCTGATCCGCAGCAATCTTTGGGCGTTGATCGACCGGAAATCCTTCTACCGGCTGATCGATCTGGGTTGCCATGAGGTGCATGACGGGCATAAGTGGTTCGGAATTTGGTCCTCGGGGCAATTCTTCCCGGTCATCCCATCGTCGGAATTGCCCTGAACACCATGCCCCGCTTCGCCGCGAACCTGACGTTCCTCTTCACCGAAGTCCCGATGCTCGACCGCCCCGACTGGGCGGCACGATGCGGCTTCGACGGGGTGGAAGTGCTCTTCCCCTATGACGTGCCGATGGCCGATTGGGAGCGGGCGCTGGCCGGGGTTCCGCTGGCCTTGATCAACACGCCCCCCGGCGACTGGGCCAGCGGGGATCGCGGATTTGCCGCCGTGCCGGGAATGGAACTGCGCTTCCGCGACAGTTTCCTGCGCGCCGCCGAATATGCCACGCGGCTGAAAGCCGACCGGGTGCACGTGATGGCCGGGGTCGCCAAGGGCCCCCAGGCCGAACAGTGCTATATGGAGAACCTGACCTGGGCCCTGGCCGAGACGCCGGACCTGACCCTTTGCGTCGAGCCGCTGAATCCCGACGACATGCCCGGCTATTTCCTGAACGACTACGACGACGCCGCCCGCATCCTGGACGACATTGCCAACCCCAGGATCGGCATCCAGTTCGACGTCTGGCATGCCGCGCGCCTGCACGGCGATGCCGGCGCGGTCTGGGACAGCCACCGCCACCGCATCAACCACGTGCAGATCGCCGGTTTCCCCGCCCGGAATGAGCCTGGCGGTGGGGGCTTCTCGCTTCCCGACCTGTGCGATGCCATCGACGCGGGTGGTCCAGCTGTCTGGATCTCGGGCGAATACCGCCCGGCGAAGGGGACCGCACAGGGCCTGGGCTGGCTGACAGCGCTCAAATCCCGTGGCGCGTTGATCGGCGGTCAGGCCTGACCCCATTCGTAGGGTGGGCGATACCGCCCACCCTACCCACCCTCTTGTGCCCGGCCCCCCTCGCCCGCTAAAAGCCCTTCAGCAACACGAGGACCCCGACATGCCCATCGCAGCTCCCGAGACCCAGACCGTCACCACCTGGAAAGTGGCCTGCGACGGTGGCGAGGGCGCACTGGGGCACCCCCGGGTCTGGCTGACGATCCCGCAGGACATCGGCTGGGTCGAATGCGGCTACTGCGACAAGCGCTACGTCATCGACCGCGACCACGCCCACGACGACCACTGACCGTCATTCCGCCGCAAAGCGCGGCTCCATCGCCTGGATCCCCAGCGCCCGCCAGGCCAGGGACGAGCTGTCCAGCGCGGGCTTTGTACTGACAGTCACCCCCTCGCACCCAGCATCGGCGGCAATCTCCCGTGCCGCCGCCAGCAGTGCCTGCCCGATCCCACGCCCCCGGTCGGGCTCTTGCACGTAAAGCTGCTCGACGAACCCCCAATCCGCCCCCGCCACCATGTTCCGCTCGACCAGCATCAGCGCGAAGCCCACCGGGTGGCGCTGCGGGCTGTCAGTCCGGTGCGCGACCAGAAGGCGCGCAGCCGGGCCGTCCAGAGCGATCCGGGCCAGAATGCGGGGGGTGATCGTCGCGGTCTGCCCGGCCAGCGCGGCCAGCGCGATCAGCATCCGGTGGGTTTCGGGAAGGTCGGCCTCGGTCGCAAGGCGGACGGTGACAGTGGGGGTCGACATCTTCGGTTTCCTTCGCTGGGGGGCCCGGCGAGGGGGAACCTGTGGACCTTCGGCCGACCCTCGCGGGGCGGCTATCAGGGGGTTGCTTCGATTGTGAAACGCTGCCCGGCCGCCTATGTGGCGTAGGTCCAATAAAACGACTGGTAGGGCGTCAGGGTCAGCATGTGCGGGACGATGCTCTGCCGAACGTGCTGCGTCAAGCCCCTTGCCGAAGGACCTGCTCAAGCAGAAGCCCAAGTCCCGGCCTGGACGCGGCACTGACTGGCAGCTCGAGGAGGCTCACGCCAATGAGGTGCGGCCTATGCGGATCGACAGCCGCGGTCACCGCCAGCCCCAATGCTGAAGAGCACAACAGCCGCATCCGATCCTAGCGGACCTTTCCAACAATTCCTTTGTGCGTTCGCCTGGACGACTACTTGGCTTCGACGGGGTCGACCCTCAGAGCACACCCTGCCAAGTCCCGCCGTTCCCTGTCATCATCGGTTGGTGCCAACAAAAAGCCCGATCACAGCACCGATCACGCCCCCGATGATCGCGGCGGGGATCAGCAGAGCGGGCAAGGCAACCCAGGCAAGCCCGGCTTCACTGTCGGGTGCGATGACCTCGGCAAGAAGAAAGACTAGCAGGGACAAGGCTCCGGGAAGAGCAAGAATGCCGACAAGAATCCAGCCGCCAACAGTCATGCGGTCCCCATCAGGACTCAGCGAAATGTCCCACACCGTTACGTTAAGGTCAGTCTGCACTGGCACCAAGGCATTTCCTTCTGCACACGGCCGCTTCCACCTCTTCCGCACCTGCAACGAGACCTTGCGCGCCTCGGGCATCCCATTAGGCCTCTGGACGCCGGCCAACTGGTCCGTCACCCTGTCCCTTCACCGCTTCACCGGCCAAACCGGGTAGCCCTTCCCCGCGCCTTCTGCCAATCTCTCCGCCTAGACTCGGGAGACGACGCATGACCTTCGGCAAAGGCCACCACCTGCACCTCATCGACGGCTCGGCCTACATCTTCCGCGCTTACCACGCGCTGCCGCCCCTGACCCGCAAGTCCGACGGCCTGCCCGTCGGCGCTGTCGCGGGCTTCTGCAACATCCTGTGGAACGAGCTTTCCCGCGCCGCCTCGAACGGCAAAGCCGCGACGCATCTGGCCGTGGTCTTCGACTACTCCGCCGACACCTTCCGCAACACGATCTACCCCGAGTACAAGGCCAACCGCCCCGACCTGCCCGAGGACCTGCGTCCGCAGTTCCCGCTCACCCGCGAAGCCACCCGCGCCTTCAACGTCGCCTGCCTGGAGACGGAAGGGTACGAGGCCGACGACATCATCGCCACCCTCGCCTGCCGGGCCGTGGAGGCCGGGGGGACCTGCACCATCATTTCCTCCGACAAGGACCTGATGCAGTTGATCCGCCCCGGCGTCGACATGTTCGACCCGATGAAGGCTCGCGCCATCGGCCCCGACGAGGTGATGGAAAAGTTCGGCGTGCCCCCGGAACGGGTGATCGACGTGCAGTCGCTTGCCGGAGACAGCGTCGACAACGTCCCCGGCGCGCCGGGGATCGGGCTGAAGACGGCGGCGCTTCTGATCAACGAATACGGCGACCTCGACACGCTGCTGGCCCGCGCGCATGAGATCAAGCAGCCGAAACGCCGCGAGGCGCTGGTGGACAACGCCGAACAGATCCGCATCTCGCGCCAGCTCGTCACTCTGACCTGCGACATGCCGATGGACACCACGCTGGACGAACTGGAAATCCGCCTGCCGGAAGCCGGGACCATCATGGACTTCCTCACCCGGATGGAGTTCCGCACACTGACCAAACGCGTCGCCGACAAGCTCGGCATCGCCGCCCCCGCCATGCCGGAAATCAGCCAGCTGCAGGTCGCCCCCCGCGAGGAGAAGCCGCAGGCGCAAGACGCGCCACAGGTTGCCTTCGACCTATCCGCCTACGAATGCGTCCGCACCCGCGCGGCACTCGACCGCTGGATCGCCCATATCACCGACATCGGCCATGTTGCCGTCGACACCGAAACCACCAGCCTTGACGAGATGCAGGCCGATCTCGTCGGCATCTCCCTTTCCGTCGACGCGGGCAAGGCCTGCTACATTCCCGTCGGCCACACCACTGGCGGCGGTGACCTGTTCGGGGCCACAGCATTGGCACCCGACCAGCTGCCGATGGCCGAGGTGCTGGCCGCGCTGAAGCCGATCCTTGAGGACCCCGCGATCCTCAAAATCGGGCAGAACATGAAATACGACTGGAAGATCTTCGCCCGCCACGGGATCAGGATCACCCCGTTCGACGACACCCTGCTGATGAGCTACGCGATGCACGCCGGCATCCACAACCACGGCATGGACGAGCTTTCCGACCGCTACCTCGGCTACCAGCCGATCTCGATCAAGACGCTCCTAGGGTCCGGCAAATCCCAGATCACCTTCGACAAGGTCGCCATAGACGATGCGGTGAAGTACGCCGCCGAAGACGCGGACGTCACCCTCCGCCTCTGGCAGACCTTCAAGCCCCGCCTGCACCGCGCGAAGGTGACGACCGTCTACGAGACCCTCGAACGCCCCCTCGTCCCGGTCCTCGCCGACATGGAGATGGCGGGCATCCAGGTGGACCGTGACGTCCTCCGGGGCATGTCCAACGTCTTCGCGCAAAAGCTGGTGCAGCTGGAGGAGGAGATCCAGGACATCGCTGGCGAGAAGTTCAACGTGGGCTCCCCGAAACAGCTGGGCGAGGTGCTGTTCGACCGCCTCCAGGTCCCCGGCGGCGAGAAGGGCAAGACCGGCGCCTACGGCACCGGCGCCGACATCCTGGAGGACATCACCACGCTGGAAGACAGCCACCCGCAGGGCGCGAAACTGGCTGCGCGCATCCTCGACTGGCGCCAGATCGCCAAACTGAAGTCCACCTACACCGACGCCTTGCAAGAGGCGATCAACCCTGACACCGGCCGCGTCCACACCTCCTACTCCATCGCAGGCGCGAACACCGGCCGCCTCGCCTCCACCGACCCGAACCTGCAGAACATCCCCGTCCGCACTGAAGAAGGCCGCCGCATCCGTGAGGCTTTCGTGGCCCCCCCGGGCCGCATCCTCGTCAGTCTCGACTACTCCCAGATCGAGTTGCGCATCCTCGCCCACATCGCCGACATCCCTGAACTGCGCAAAGCGTTTGAGGAGGGCATCGACATCCACGCCCTCACCGCCTCCGAGATGTTCAATGTGCCGCTCGACCAGATGACCAGCGACATCCGCCGCAAGGCCAAGGCGATCAACTTCGGCGTCATCTACGGAATCTCGGGCTTTGGGCTTGCGAGAAACCTCCGCATCCCGCGGGCCGAGGCGCAGGGCTTCATCGACCGCTACTTCGAGCGTTTCCCGGGCATCAAGGGCTACATGTCCGATACTGTCAAATTCGCGCAGTCAAACGGCTATGTTCAGACCCTGTTTGGTCGGAAAATCAACACTCCCGAGATCAACGCCAAAGGCCCCGGCGCCGGTTTCGCCAAACGCGCCGCGATCAACGCGCCGATCCAAGGGACAGCCGCCGACGTCATCCGCCGCGCGATGATCCGGATGCCTGCCGCGATCAAGGGCCTCGACGCGAGGATGCTCCTCCAGGTCCACGACGAACTTCTGTTTGAGGTGGCCGAGGCCGACGCCGACCGCCTGATCCCCATCGCCAAAGAGGTGATGGAAGGCTCCTCCGCCCCCGCCGTCTCTCTGAACGTCCACCTGGCAGTCGAGGCCGGAAAGGGCAAGAACTGGGCCGAGGCACATTGATGCCGGGGGAGCCCCTCCCCTTTGCCACCCCGCAAGACTGGCGCGCCTGGCTGGAAACCCACCACGCGACCGCGCCCGAAGCCGTGCTGAAGCTGTACAAAAAGGCCAGCGGCACCCCCTCCATCACCTGGGAAGAGGCGGTGATCGAAGCTCTCGCCTTCGGCTGGATCGACGGCGTGAAACGCCCCGGCGATGCGGACCACTGGCTGCAACGCTTCACCCCCCGCAAACCCCGCTCGGGCTGGAGCCAGAAGAACCGCGCCCATGTCGAAAAGCTGATCGCCGAAGGCCGTATGGCTCCCGCCGGCCTGGCGCAGGTTCAGTCCGCCAAGGCTGACGGCCGTTGGGATGCCGCCTACGCAGGTGGCAAGGACGCCAAGGTCCTGCAGGATTTCCTCGACGCCCTGACCCCCGCCGCAGCCGCCACCTACGCAACCCTGAACGCCCAGAACCGCTTCGTCCTCTACTACCGCCTTACTACCGCCAAGCGCCCCGAAACCCGCGCCAAGCGCATGGCCGATTTCATCGCCATGCTGGAGCGTGGCGAAACGTTCTACCCATGATCCACAGCTGGCCCGATCTGAAGGCTTTCGCCCTCTCGCTCAACCTGCCCGAGGTTACCACCGACTTCCCCTGGGGCAACGAATGCCTGAAGGCGCATGGAAAGATGTGGTGCTGGTGGTCGCCTTACGTCGACGCCGCCGTCTTCAGGGCCTCCCGCGACGAACGCGAGATGCTGCTGGCCGCCGACCCCGCGACCTTCACCCTCCACCCACATTACGAACCGCATAACCTGGTCCTCGTCCGTGCGGAGCGGATCGACGAGGGCTGGGCCAAGGCGCGCCTCCTCCAGCAATGGCGCGACGCCGCCCCGAGGCGCTGGCTGAAAGCCTGGGACGCCCAGCATGGCCACTGACGCCCCCATCATCACCGTCCGCTCCCGCGCCGAGCTGCGCGTCTGGCTGGCTGAGAACCACGCCAGCGCCAAGGCCGTCTGGCTGGCCACCTGGCGCAAGCGACATCCGGACTACCTGGCCCCCGAAGACCGCATCGAAGAACTCCTCTCCTGGGGCTGGATCGACAGCACGCCCCGCGCGCTGGACGCCGAACGCACGATGATCCTGATCGCCCCGCGCAACCCCGCCTCGGCCTGGAGCGCGGTCAACAAGGCGCTGGTCGAAAAGGCCCGCGCGAAGGGCACGATGACCCCGGCGGGCGAGGCGAAGATCGCCGAGGCGCAAGCCAACGGCATGTGGGATTTCCTGAACGACGTCGACGCTCTGATCGACCCTCATGACCTGACCGAGGCTTTGGCAAGCACCGCAACCGCCAGATTTTGGGCAGCCCAGCCGCGCACGATCCGCCGCGGCACGCTCGAATGGATCAAGATGGCCAAGACGCCCGAAACCCGCGCAAAACGGATCAAGGACGTCACTGACAGCGCCGCGCAGGGCCTGCGTCCCAGCCCGTTCCGGCGGTGAAGGGCCAAATTCCTTCGAAGGAATTTGCAAAAGTTTTCGAAAACTTTTGAGCCCCTAACCCCGATCGATCCGAACCTGGTAGCAGTTGTTCCGGGCCGATCGCACATGGACATAGGCCACGCGCGGATCGTCCAACAGCGCCTCGGCCCGGGCCGGGATCGTCCCCGTCGCCACCACTCCGCCGGTGCCATAGACGATCCGGTCGTCCATCCCATAGCCCCGGACGATGTATTCGGGCGAGGCGAGGACTTCGGGCCGCTCAGCGCCCCCACCAGCCTCACAGGCATCTGCGCAAAGGAAGATCGGACCCACCTCGGCATAGGGCTGCAGTGCGGGGAACGGGCGGTGCGCGAGGATCAGCATCCCCGCCCCTTCCGGGATCATCTTCAGGCAATGCCTGCAGGGATTGCCGCCCCCGTCCGAAACCGCCCGCTCGGGCTGCTGCCCATTGGCATCAAGACCCCCGGCCTGATAGGCCCGCACCACTTCGGTCGGTATCGCTGCAAATCGCATGTCATCCTCCGTCTTTCCCCGGAAGATGCCGCCTGCGGGCCGCGTGGGCGACCCGATCCTTGCGGGTTCAGTCCCTCTCGACCAGCCGGCCCAGGACCCGGCCACCCAGGATGTGCAGGTGATAGTGCGGCACCTCCTGCATCCCGTGCACCCCCGCGTTGGTGATGGCGCGGAACCCCTCGGCCCCGGTCAGGCCCAGGATCGCACAGACCTTGGCCACGGTGCGGTGGAAGTCCACCAGTTCCTCCGCGGAAGCCTCGGCCGCGAAATGGTCAAGGCTCACGTAAGCCCCCTTGGGGATCGCAAGAACATGGACCGGAGCCTGGGGATGGATGTCGTGGAACACCAGCGTGTGGGGCGTCTCCATCACCGTCTTGTTCGGGATCTCGCCGCGCAGGATGCGGGCGAAGATGTTGGTGGGGTCGTAATTCCAGCTCATGTCGGTCAATCCACGAATAGGTATTCGGTTGCAGCAATCTCGCGGGCGCGGTCGGCCGGGATGTCGAGAAAGGCCGCCAGCGCCTGCGTGTTCTCGTCCACGCTGCCAGCCTGCTTCATCCGGAAATGGCCCGAAAGGTCAAGGTCGCGCAGCCGGTCGCTTTCGAATTTCACATCATACCGGATCGTCGGCAGCAAGAGGTCCATCGCCGCCCCCGGCGTATGCGTCCCGGCCAGGCCTACCCGCCGCGCATGTCCCAAGAGGTAGTCGTCCGAAAAGTCGCATTCGATCTCCAGCAGCCGCATGCGCGAACGGTCCTGACGGAAGTCCTGGATCAGCTCGATGCTGCCCGGATCGACGCAAAGGACAAGCCGGTCAGTGCCCCAATGCTCGAACAGCATGCGCACGAGGGCCCGGCGGTGCCGCATTCGCTTTTCGATGGAACTCTGGATGCCGCCCAGGTCCGGCAGGGCGGTTGCCACTTCGTTGAAGAGGTAATCGACTGCGGGAAGTCCGGTCTCGGTGCGCACTCGCTCGAGCAGCCGCTTGGCCACGTGCCACTTCTTGCAGGCCACGACCAGCAGGGTCCGGCTGCGCCCAAGGCTGGTCTCCGTCTCCCAGAAACGTTGTGCAAAGCGCCGCCCCTCCCGCCCGCGCGAGGTCAGGTAGGCGAACTGCCGTCGCCCGTCGTCCGAGATCGCGAAGTCCCGCCCGGTCTCGGCGTAAAGCGCGCCCAGCCGTTCCTTCAGCCGCCTGGCCTCTGGGCTGATCTTGCGGGCGAAGAGGAAGCCCTGCGCCAGAAGCATGTCGAAATGGTCGTCGTAGAATGTCACCGGCATGCCGTAGTCGGTGAACATCAGGAAAGTCAGCGTCCGGGTGCGGATCTCGCGTTCCGGGACCAGATGGGCAACGAGCGTCTGGAAGAAGGTCTCGTCCGGAATCCAGGTGGTCGAGAAGAACCGCCGCACATCCGGCCTGCGGGCGATGAACTCCAGCACCGCCTCGACCGTCCGGCGGCGCAGACACCACCACTGGCTGCCGATGCGGATCTTCAGGTCTTCGGGCACCTTGCGCGCCAGACCCAGCTTCTTCTGCAGTGCAAGCGAGGCATAGAACAGCCGCTTGCGCTGTCGCTCGTTGAACCAGTGGCGGTAGATCAGACGCTCTTCCTGGATGCCGGTCTTGATCCAGCCCGACCCGTGGAAGTCGAAGCTTTCGATATGGTCGACCTCCTCGCGTTCCAGGGTGGCATGGATGTGCTCCGCCGTCTTGATCGGCATGCAGTCGCCCGACAGCATGTAGAAATGGGTAGCCCCCGGAAACTCCTCGACCGCCGCGTGCAGGGCCTGCAGCGTTGCGGCCACCAGGCTCCATTCGCCCCAGCCGCACTTGACCCGGCGGCGCGCGAAAGTGACCTTCGGATTTCCCGCCAGGGCGCTGCGGATGCGGGCGAAGTCGGCCTTCTTCGACCGCGCGTCGAAATGGATCGCCACGCAATCGCCCGCCGCCGTCAGCCGCAAAGTCTGCGCGATGACTCCTTCAGGGTCTTTATGGCAGAGCAGGATGAAGGCGATCTGCGTCATGTTGGTCGGGTCATGCGATCTCTTTTGGCCAGTGCTTCCCTAAACCGGGCCATCGTTCCTTGAAAAGCCCGAATATGTCTGCTTGATTGCCGCAATCAGATATCCCATGTCCAACTGAGATATCTGGGTCGAGGAGGATATTGCGTAATGGGTTTTCCCGGAACATGGATGACGGAAAGCGAAAGCGTCGTCTACCGGGTCGTGCCGAAATGCGCCTGCTCGACCATCGGCCAGATCATGTTCTATTCGGACCACGGCCGCTTCTTTGACGGCGACATCCACGATGCGACGACGGGCCTGCACAAATGGGCGCTCGACACGAGCCAGCCAGTGATCGAACGCACCGTGCGCGCTCGCCAGGTCTATGCCTTCACCTGCGTCCGCAATCCCTACACCCGCATCCTGTCGTCGTTCTTCGACAAGATCTGCGGCATCCAGCGCAACGGAAAGCGTTATCGGGGCAACCTGGTGCCGCTGCTGATCCAGAAATACGGGATCGAGGTCGGCGGCGACGAGGGCAAGGATGAGTTCGACCAGATCGCCAGCTTCCGCCGCTTCCTTCTGTTCGCCCGCGACACCATCCGTTGGAAAAAGCCGATGGAACCCGACATCCACTGGTCGGCGATGGCGGGGCATATCTCGACCTTCATCGTCAATGGCGGGCGCTACAACCAGATCTTCTTCACCGAGGATTTCAATCCCGGCATGCAGGTCGTGCTGGACAATATCCAGACGAAACATCCCGTCGATCTGACGGCAATTCCGCGCTTCAACGAAAGCGAGGGGCACGGGCCGAAGCGGGCGCATCCGGTCGAGGCCTATTTCGACGACCTGTCGATGCATCTGATGTGGGAGATCTACAAACGCGATTTCCAACTGTTCCGATACGATTTCGACAATCCGGGGAACAAGATGCCAAAGGGCCCGGTTGACCTCGATGAGGTTCACGCCAAGCTGGGCGACTGAACCTTCCTCGTTCGCCTTCGGATTCCCGTCGGAAACGCAGCGAGGAGTGACGAAGTCATCGACGAGCGGGGTCTGAAGATGCAAGAAGTCACCGGCGGCTGCCTTTGCGGTGCGGTCCGCATCACGGCAACGGGCCGGCCCTACCGGGTCGGCATCTGCCACTGCCTTGACTGCCGCAAGCACCACGGCGCGCCATTCTATGCCTCGGCGATCTTCCCCGAGACCGCCGTCACGGTCGAAGGCGAGACCCGCGTCTACCAGGGCCGCCACTTCTGCCCGACCTGCGGCGGATCGGTCTTCGGGCGATCCGGCGATGAGGTCGAAGTCAATCTGGGCGCGCTGGACGAAACCTCACGGTTCCGCCCGACCTACGAGCTCTGGTCTTTCCGCCGCGAGGATTGGCTGCCCGAGTTCACTGGGATGCAGCACTACGACAAGGATCGCGAAAGCACCAAGCGCAGCCAAGGTTGACCCCCAAAATCCTTCGAAGGATTTTGCCAAACTTTTCGAAAAGTCTTGCCCCCCGGTCAGACCGGGTCCTGCGCCCCGGCCTTGCGAAACCACTCCACGATCGCCGCCCGCTCCTCAGCTTCCATGTAGCTCAGGTTGCCAGGCGGCATCGCATGGGTCACGCCGGCCTGCAGGTAGATCCGCTTCGCCTCATGCGCGATTTGGGCGGGCGTCTCCAGCACCACGCCCTTCGGCGGCCAGTAAAGCCCCTCCCACCCCGGCTCGGCCGCATGGCACATGCTGCAGCGACCCTGCACGATGCCCACCACATCGTCGAACCCCTCAGCCGAGGCATAGACCAGTGCTGCGCCCTGCAGTTTTGCGTCACCATCGACCGTGCGCATCGGCGCGGTCGACAGCCAAGCGATGGCCAGGAACAACAGCACCGTCACGAACCAGGTCCAGTGCGGGTTGCCCTTGCGGGCATGCTGGGTGTTGAACCAGTGCCGGATCGTCACCCCCATCAGGAACACCAACGACGCGATGACCCAGTTCCACTCCGTCGCGAAGACCAGCGGGTAATGGTTCGACAACATCAGGAAGACGACCGGCAGGGTCAGGTAGTTGTTGTGGGTCGACCGCTGCTTGGCGATCTTGCCATACTTCGGATCCGGCTTCCGCCCCGCCTTCAGGTCGGCCACCACGATGCGCTGGTTCGGCATGATGACGAAGAACACGTTCCCCGACATGATGCTGGCCGTGAAGGCCCCCAGATGCAGCATCGCCGCGCGTCCGATGAATACCTGGGTGTAGAACCAGCTCATCCCGACCAGCACCCCGAACAGCGCCACCATCAGCACCGTCTGGTTCGCGTTGACGAAGACCTTGCACAGCGTGTTGTAGGCCACCCACCCAAAGGCCAGTGACGCGGGCGAGATCGCCACGGCCTGCCAGACCTCAAGCTCCATCACCGTCGGGTCGATCAGGAAGAGCTCGGCCCCAAGGTAGTAGACCAGCACCAGCATGGCGAAGCCCGACAGCCAGGTCGCATAGCTTTCCCATTTGAACCAGACCAGGTGGTCCGGCATCGCCGCCGGGGCCACCAGGTATTTCTGGATATGATAGAACCCGCCGCCGTGGACCTGCCATTCCTCACCGTCCGCGCCACTGGCGAGGTTGCGGTCGCGGTGCAACCCAAGGTCCAGCGCGATGAAATAGAAGCTTGACCCGATCCAGGCGATGGCGGTGATCACATGCAGCCAGCGTGTTGCCGTTTCCACCCATTCCCACAAGACGACCCAGTCATACATGCGCGCCCCTCCAGGTTTGCCGAAACGCTATCCTGCGCAGCACCTTTCTGTTAATCCATAGAAAGTCCGCATCACTTTCAAGTCGTGCCGAAGAATGTCCTACGTCAACAACATCCGCATGTTCGTCCGCGTCTACGAATTGGGCAGCATGTCCGCCGCTGCCCGCGACCAGCGCACTTCGCCTGCCGTCGCCTCGGCCCGGATCTCCGAGCTCGAGAAGCACTTGGGCGTCCGCCTTTTCTCTCGCACGACCCGCAGCCTGCAGCCGACCGAGAACGGCCGCATCTTCTATGACGGCGCGCGCCGCGTGCTTGAGGCGATCGACGACGCCGAAGCTGCCGTGATGGACGTCACGCAGAACCCGCGCGGAACGATCTTCGTCGCGGCCCCCCTTGGCATCGGCCGCCGCCTCATCGCGCCCCGTGTTCCAGCCTTCAAGGACCAGTACCCCCAGATCGACGTCCGCCTGCGACTGTCGGACCGGGGCATCGACGTGGTGGCCGAAGGGATCGACGTGGCGTTCCACCTTGGCCTTCTGGAAGACTCCACACTCAAGGTCCGCACCATCGCCGACTGCCCCCGGCTTCTGTGTGCTGCCCCCGCCTACATCGCCCGTCGCGGCATGCCCGCCGACGGCGCCGCGCTGGTCACCGACCGGCACGACTGCCTGAACCTTCGCTTCCCCGGCGCCAAGGAGTTCCAGTGGACCCTGCAGACCCCCGATGGACCCCGCAGGTTCGAGATTACCGGGCCGTTCGAAAGCGATGATGGCGACGTCCTGACCGGCTGGGCACTGGACGGGCGCGGGATCGTGCTGAAACCGGTGTTCGAGGTTGCCGACCACCTGCGCGAGGGCCGCCTTGTCCCCGTCGCCACCGCCTCTCCACCCCTGCCAATCCAGCTTTCCGCGCTAAGCCAGCACCGCAGGCTGAAGGACCCCAAGGTCCAGCTTTTCACCGACTACATGGCCGCCCATATCCGCGACGACCTGCGCCGCGCCACTGCCTGACGTCTTCCGCCGGCCGAACCAACGAAAAAGGGCGAGGCCGCAGCCCCGCCCCCTACCGAACCCGAAGGTCCGATTACATCGGCAGCGGTTGCCCGTTCACCAGGATCTGCATGCCTTCCTTGGCCTCGATCTTCGAGGTCAGCTCGTCGGCACTCGCACCCGGAACCATGAACATGCCCATCATCATCCGGGCGCCCATCGCATCCTCTTCCGCCATCAGGCCCGTTGCGATCAGCCCGTCGATCAGCGCATTCGCGCCGGTCACCGTCACATTCGCCTCACCCAGCGGCATTGGAATGCCCATCGAGTTGTCGAAGGTGAAGGCCCCCGTCGCCGTCAGTGCCGCGCCTGCGACAGCCGCACCAAGCTCGGTGATGTTCAGGCTTTCCAAGGCAGGCATGTAGGGCACCCCGGTTTCTTCCGCAGCCACAAGCGCGCCAAGGTCCATCGTCGTCTTGCCCGAAATGTCGATGCCGATCTGCGCCGCATCCCGCGGCAGCGCCGCGTTCGGGTCGAACATCGCCCAAGCTTCCTCGTTCAGGCTGAAATCGGCCAGCTTCAGGACAAGCGAATAATCCCCCGCCGCTTCGGTCGCGATCACCGGCGTCGTCAGGTCGAATTGCATCGGACCCGAGGTCACGTTGACCGGCACCGGTGCAAGTCCCGGAGCCATCTGGATATCCAGACCCGAGGCCATCGACTTGATCGAAAGGGTATCCTTGTTGAAGACGACCGACCCCTCGCCTCCGCCGGCCTTCATCGTCAGGTCCATCGGCATGAAGGCGCTTTCCTGCTTCATCGTGCCGTTCGATTCTCCCTGCTTGGTGGACAGGGTGAACGCCAGCCCTTCGTTCAGCGCCGTGGTGAAATCGGCGGGCGATGCGATGGCTGCCAGTGCGATGGTCGAGGGCAGCGCGAAGCTCATCGCCACGTCGATACCTTGCGTCTCGCTGGTCGAGGTCTGCTTCATCTCCATGCCCGGATCGTCCGAGCTGGTGGTGTAGGCCAGTGTGTCGGCCTTCAGCGCCCAGCCGAAGGTCCGGTTTGCACCGGGGGTGTCCGAATAGGTGCCCGACAAGTTCACAAAGCTTACATCGCCGGACGCAGTGACCTTCGGCGCTTCCGAGCCGTCGAAGGACATGCCGGGATAAGTGCTGGTATAGTCCAGATCGACTTTGGCCGCCGCGTAGTCATAGGCCATGCCGCCGTCGGCCTCGCGCACGGTGATCGTCAGGCCGTCATGCGTCACCTTGACCGAGCCCTCGGTGTCGCCGGTCATCGTCATGCCGATGTCCGCACCGGGAGCGATGGTGACCGACCCGTCGGACTCTTCGGACAGCGTCATGTCCGAAATCGTCAGGCCCGGCATGCCTGCGACGCCGATCGACACGCCGTTCAGCGTCAGCACGCCGTCTGCAGTGTTCTCGGTCGCAGCCGAGATGGCCAGCCCGACCTGCGAGCCCGCGTCCTTCCAAGACTGCCAGACCTGATCAGCCGTCAGCGCGGCATGAGCCGTTCCGGTCATCAGAAAAGCAACCGCCGAAGCGGCCATATAAGTCTTCATCCGAAACATCGGGCTCTCCCTGCATACGACAAGATTGAGGATCGACATAAACCCTGTATTCGGGAAACCGCAAGTGAAGGTTTCACTACCTTTTTGGCAACCGGCGCGCCGGTCAAGAGCCGCGATAGGTCGAATAACCGAAGGGCGAGATCAGCAGCGGAACATGGTAGTGCTGACCCGCGTCCGGAACACCAAAGCGGATCGGGATTTCGTCAAGAAAAAGAACGCCTTCACCCGCCTGACCGCTTGCGCGAAGATAGTCACCGGCGCAGAAGACAAGCTCATAAACCCCCGCCTCCAGCGCCCCGCCCTCCAGCAGCGGCCCATCGGCGCGCCCGTCGGCGTTTGTCACGACCTCTTTCACCTTGCGGTGACTCTGCCCGGAAATGCGGTAGAGCATGATCTTCACCCCCGCCGCGGGCTTGCCCTTCGCGGTGTCCAGCACATGCGTCGAAAGCCGTCCCATTCAGCATCCTCCCTCGTTCCGCCGCACATCTGACCACGAAACCACGCGGCAGGCGACCCAGCCTAGTCGGCATATGACTTTCCGCGAAATCCTGAAAATACTTTCCGCAAAACTCCCCTAGTCTCGGCCCAAGAAGGAGACCCCCCGTGAACCGCTATCCCCGCGACTTTCGTGGCCACGGCCCAAATCCACCCGACGCCCGCTGGCCTGGCGGCGCGAAGATCGCCGTGTCGATCGTCCTTAACTATGAAGAGGGCGGCGAGAACAACATCCTGCACGGCGACGCCCAGTCCGAGGCGTTCCTCAGTGACATCGCTGGCGCCGCCCCCTGGCCCGGCCAGCGCCACTGGAACATGGAGTCGATCTACGACTATGGCGCCCGCGCCGGGTTCTGGCGGCTCCATCGCCTGTTCACCGGGATGGACATCCCCGTCACGATCTACGGCGTGACCTCCGCCCTCGCCCGCAACCCCGAACAGGTTGCCGCGATGAAGGCTGCGGGATGGGAAATCGCTTCCCACGGGTTGAAATGGGTCGACCACCGCGACATGCCGCCCGAGGAAGAGGCCCGCCAGATCGCCGAGTCGTTCCGGCTGCACGAGGAAGTCGTCGGCGAACCGCCCCAGGGCTGGTACACCGGCCGCTGCTCGATGAACACGGTACGCCTGACAGCGGAAACCCGGAAACTGGCCTGGATTTCTGATACTTACGACGACGACCTGCCCTACTGGCGCGAATACGGCGACCACGACCAGCTGGTGATCCCCTACACGCTGGAAGCCAACGACATGCGCTTCGCCACAGCACCCGGCTACATCACAGGCGAGCAGTTCTACCAATACCTCAAGGACAGCTTCGACACCCTCTACGCCGAGGGAGAGGCGGGTGCGGCCAAGATGTTCTCGATCGGCCTGCACTGCCGCCTGATCGGCCGCCCCGGCAAGATTGCGGGCCTGAAGCGCTTCCTGGACTATGCAAAATCCCACACTGGCGTCTGGTTCCCGCGCAGGATCGACATCGCAGACCACTGGCAAAAAACCTATCCTTACAAGCGGTTCGAGCGTCCCTCGCAAATGACGCGCGAACGGTTCGTTGAACGGTTCGGTTCCATTTTCGAACATTCCCCCTGGATCGCCGACCGCGCCTTCGACCTGGAGCTTGGCCCCGCGCATGACTGCGCCACCGGCCTCCACAACGCCCTGACCCGCAACTTCCGGTCAGCCTCTCAGGAGGAACGGCTCAAGGTCCTCAAGGCCCACCCCGACCTCGCCGGCAAACTCGCCGCCGCCAAGCGTCTCACGCCCGAATCCACCGCCGAACAGGCCAGCGCCGCCCTGGACGCCCTCACCGACGCCGAGCGCAGCGACTTCCAGCGGCTGAACGAAGCCTATGTCGCCAAACACGGCTTCCCCTTCATCATCGCCGTCCGCGACAACACCAAGGCCTCGATCCTGCAGGCCTTCCAGACCCGCATCGCCAACGACACCGCAGCGGAATTCAGCCTCGCCTGCCGCCAGGTGGAACGCATCGCCGAACTCCGCCTGAAGGACCAGCTGCCATGAGCTACTACACCCCCCCGGGCGGCCTCCCGCCGCAAACCGCCCTGATGACCCAGCGCGCGGTCTTCACCACCGCCTACGCCTTCATCCCCCGGGGCTGCTTTTCCGACATCGTCACCAGCTTCCTGCCCGGCTGGACCAAGACCAAACTCTGGCTCATCGCCCGCCCGATGTCGGGCTTTGCCGAGACCTTCAGCCAATACGTGATGGAAGTCGCCCCCGGCGGCGGCTCCGACTCGCCCGACGCTGAAACCGGCGCGGAACACTGGCTTTTCTTCACCGGCGGCCTTGCGACCCTGACCCTCGACGGCACCGGCTACGAGATGGAGGAAGGCTCTTACGCCTACATCCCCGCTGGCACCCGCTGGACCCTGCTGGCCGAGGGCAGCCAACCCGCCCGCTTCCACTGGCTGCGCAAGATCTACGAACCGGCACCCGGCACCCCTGCGCCCGAGGCGTTCGTGATCAACGAACGCGACGTCCCCGTCCGCTGGATGCCCGACACCGGCGAGCGCTGGGGCACCACCCGTTTCGTCGAACCCGACGACCTGCGCCACGACGCGCATGTGAATATCGTCACCTTCCAGCCCGGCGGCGTGATCCCGTTCGAGGAAACCCACGTCATGGAACACGGGCTCTATGTCCTGGAAGGCAAAGCCGTCTACAAGCTGAACCAGGATTGGGTGGAAGTCGAGGCCGGCGATTTCATGTGGCTCCGCGCCTACTGCCCGCAGGCCTGCTATGCCGCCGGTCCGGGCCGCTTCCGCTATCTTCTCTACAAGGACGTCAACCGCCACGCCAAGCTGCGCGGCCCCGGCGCCTTCGGTCCCCTCCGCTGATGGCTTGCTCTTTTCACAAATACTCCACGGGGGTCCGGGGGTGTGAAACCCCCGGCGGTCAGCCAAGGGGCACCCGATGAGAACCCTGCGCCCCGTCCCCCTAACGCCCGAGGCCTTCGCCCCCTTCGGTGACGTCCTCGAGGCGACCGGCGACTTCCGCCTGATCAACGCAGGCCTCTGCAAACGCCATCACGACCGCGCAACACTCGACTTCGGCGATGCCCGCGCCGGGATCTCGATCTTCCAGGCTGAACCCCGCGCGCTGCCCTACAGCTTTGACCTGATCGAGCGTCACCCCGAAGGCTCGCAGGCCTTCCTGCCGATGACCGCAGCCCCCTTCCTCGTCATCGTCTCCAAAGGCCCCGACGCCACGCCGCAGGCCTTCCTCACGACCGGCGCGCAGGGCATCAACCTGCACCGCGGAACCTGGCACGGGGTCCTCACCCCCCTCTCCGCCCCCGGCCTTTTTGCCGTAGTGGACCGGATCGGGACGACCCCGAACCTTGAAGAATACCGCTTCACCCAACCGTGGACGGTGCTGGCCCCCTGATGGGCCTCCTAACCGGAGCACAGGCAGGGGCACTGTGCAGACGGCGCGAATACAACAAGCCCCAAGGGAAAAGGACCGTAACGAATGACCACTACGCATCCCGTGGACGAGATTCTCGCGCCACCCAAGCTCTTCACGCTTGGCCTCCAGCACGTCCTTGTCATGTATGCCGGCGCCGTCGCCGTGCCCCTGATCGTCGGCCGTGCGCTGAAACTGGAACCGGCGGACGTCGCCTTCCTGATCTCGGCCGACCTCTTCGTCTGCGGCCTTGTCACCCTGATCCAGAGCCTTGGCGCGACCCAGTGGTTCGGGATCAAACTGCCCGTCATGATGGGCGTGACCTTCGCCGCCGTCGGCCCGATGGTCGCAATGGCCAATGCCAATGGCGGGTCCGAAGGTGCCCGCGCGATCTTCGGCGCGATCATCGCCGCCGGGGTGATCTCGATCATCATCGCGCCTCTCGTCAGCCGGATGCTGCGCTTCTTCCCGCCCGTCGTGACCGGCACGATCATCCTGGTCATCGGCGTCAGCCTCATGCGGATCGGCATCAACTGGATCTTCGGCAACCCCGTCGGCCCGACCGCCCCGATGATCGTCGATCCGGCCCATGCCGACTGGCTGAAGGCCGTGACCGACGGCGCTGCCGCCGGCACCGTCACCGGGGTCCCTGAACTGCCGCCGAAATTCGCCCCCGCCGCCACAATGATGAACGAGGGTTACGCCCCCCTGGGCAACGTCGGCATCTCGGCCATCGTGCTGGTCTCGATCCTGCTGATCGCCCGCTTCGCCAAGGGCTTCGTCGCCAACATCTCGGTCCTTCTGGGCATCATCATCGGGGCCGTCATCGCCGTGGCCCTGGGCAAGATGACCTTCGACAAGGTCGGCGAGGCCGCCTGGTTCGGCCTGATCACGCCCTTCCACTTCGGCATGCCGACCTTTGACCTGGTGATGATCGTGACCATGACCCTGGTGATGATCGTCGTGATGATCGAATCCACTGGCATGTTCCTTGCCCTGGGCGACATGACCGGAAAGCCCGTCACGCAACCGATGCTCTCCTCGGGCCTGCGCACCGACGGCCTGGGCACGCTGATTGGCGGCATCTTCAACACCTTCCCCTACACCTCCTTCTCCCAGAACGTCGGCCTCGTCGGCGTGACCGGAGTCCGCTCGCGCTTCGTCTGCGTCGCGGGCGGCATTATCCTGATCGTTCTCGGCCTCGTCCCCAAGATGGGCGCGCTCGTTGAATCCGTCCCCACAATGGTGCTGGGCGGTGCTGGCCTTGTCATGTTCGGCATGGTCGCCGCCACCGGCATCCGCATCCTCGCGGGCGTGGACTTCGCCAAGAACCGCAACAACCTCTTCATCGTCGCGGTCTCGATCGGCATGGGGATGATCCCGCTCGTGGCCCCCAACTTCAAGCAATGGATGCCCCACGACATCCACCCACTGATCGAATCCGGCATTCTCCTCGCCTCGATCACCGCCGTGATGCTCAACGCCTTCTTCAACGGCACCGACGACCAGACCGAGGCGATCAAGGCCGCCGCGTCCAAGGCCGACCACTGACCAGACCGTGGCCGGGGGAAACCTCCCGGCCCGTTTCCCCCCTGACAGCCCGCGTCGCGGCGGCTAAGCTTCCGCGATGCGCCCTGCAGGACACCGATGACCGAGACCAGCTTCCGCTCCCGCCTCCGGACGCTTTACGAAGGCGCAGGCCCGACCGGGGACCGCTTTCGCTATGCGCTGCTGGCCTTCGACATGCTCACCGTCACCTGGCTCATTGCGTCGACCTTCATCGAGCGCGGGCCCCACCACATCCGGATCGACGTGGCCATCGGCCTGGTCTTCCTGGCTGATTTCATGGCCCGGCTCTTCATATCGCGCCGTCCGGTCAATGACCTGTTCAGCTTCTGGGGCATCGCCGACGTGCTGGTGATCCTCTCGCTACTTGCCCCGATCTGGGGCGAGGGGCTGGCGTTCCTGCGCGTCCTCAGGCTCTACCGTGTCTTCCACTCACCGCAGACACTGGACCAGCTGCGCACCGACGTCACGGGCTTTCGGCGGCACGAGACCACCATCCGCGCCGCGCTGAACCTCCTGATCTTCATCTTCGCGATGACCTCGCTCGTCTACCAGACCCAGGCCCCGGTCAACGACAAGATCACCAACTACGTCGACGCGCTGTACTTCACCGTGACCACGCTTTCGACGACCGGCTTCGGAGACGTCACGCTTGTCGGAAATTCCGGCAAGCTGCTGTCCGTCGCCATCATGATCTTCGGCATCAGCCTGTTCCTGCGGCTGGTGCAGGTCGTCCTGCGTCCGCCCAAGGCGCATTTCCCCTGCCCGGTTTGCGGGCTTCGCCGCCACGACCACGACGCCGTCCACTGCAAGGCCTGCGGGACCGTGCTGAACATCCCCGACGACGGGCTGGACTGACCTACTTCAACTTGATGCAGAAGTGCTTGCGGACAGGCGCCTCGATCTTCCACGTCCCCTTGAACGTAGGCTCGACCACGAAGGCATCGCCTGGCCGCAGCGTGACCGGCTGGCCGCCGTCCGGGGTGATGGTGATCTGCCCCTCGATCAGGTGGACGAATTCGTAGAACTTGTAGGAGGCATGCCACGACCCGACCGTCGCCTCCCAGGTCCCGCTGATCACGCTGCCGTCCGCGCTGGTATGCTGGACCCAGGTCTTCATCGATGGTGTGCCTTCGGTCTTCACCCAGCCTTCCAGGTCGGTGACCATCGGCTCGGGTCCGGGGGCGGGGAAGCGGAAAACGGTGTCGGTCATGGCAGCTCTCCCTGGCTTTGCCCCTTGGTAGGACCGTGCCGCCCCCCGCGCAAGGCCGGGACGCGCCATTTCCGGTCGGTTTCCGCCTTGCAAGGCAAAGCCCGCTCTGCTTCACCCAAGGCAAGACAGGAGGACACCGATGCTGATCCGCGATGCCCGCGCTTCCGACACCGACCATCTCGTGCGCTTCATCAACATGGCCGCCGACGACCTGCCGCTGCACTTCTGGAAGAAGTCCGTCGGCCCGGACGGCGACCCAATGGCCTTGGGCCGCGAACGCGCCGCGCGCGACACCGGCAACTTCTCCTACCGCAACGCCTGGCTGGCCGAGGTTGACGGCGAGGTCGCGGCCTGCCTTCTTGGCTACCCCGCCGCGCTGGAGCCCGAGGTGATCGCGCCCGACACCCAGCCCTTGTTCGTGCCGCTTCTGGAGCTTGAGAACATGGCTCCCGGCTCCTGGTATCTGAACGTGCTGGCGACCTACCCGCAGCATCGCGGCAAGGGGTTGGGCTCGGCGCTTCTGGCCAAGGCCGAGGCGGTGACCCGCGACCTTGGCCGTTCCACCATCAGCCTGATCGCCGAGGATACGCACGCCGACGCCCTCCGCCTATACCGCGCGAAAGGCTTCACCGAGGTCGCCCGCCGCCCCTTGGTGAAAGAGGACTGGCCGGTCGATGCGTCCGAGTGGATTTTGTTTACCAAGTCTCTCTGACCACCGCTCGTCGTCGACTTCGTCGCTCCTCGCCGGGACACTCCGACGAGGAGACGAAGTCGAACGTGGAGGGTTTCGGGCCCGAGGACAATCCTTGCCAAATCCCTAATGCCCGCAAGCAAGTTCTTGAAATCATTCAAGCGGAAGAACTGTCCACGCGTGGACGCTCATCCCATCCGCGCGGCCATGTCCAGCATCCGGTTCGAAAACCCCCACTCGTTGTCATACCACCCGAAGACGCGCAGCATCCCCCCGTTGGAGAGCTTCGTCTCCGGGCAGGCCATCACCACCGACTCCGCCCGCGCCCGTAGATCGGTGGACACGAGCGGCCGGTCCGTCGCCCCGATCACCCCCCCAGCCGCCCGAAACGCCGCGTTGACTTCCTCGACCGAGGGAC
The DNA here is from genome assembly GCA_027484915.1 of Paracoccaceae bacterium. GTDB lineage: Bacteria > Pseudomonadota > Alphaproteobacteria > Rhodobacterales > Rhodobacteraceae > Tabrizicola. The sequence continues at coordinate 55,398 of JAIXSA010000055.1, forward strand.
GCCTTTCCGTGACCAGATGGAAGTCCACGCAGGACACGCTGGCAACCGGCACCCGCACCGCCTGCGCCACGATCCGCCCCGCGATTTCAGGCAGCACCCCGTCCAGAAGCCGCGCCGCCGAGGTCGTCGTCGGCACCATCGACAAAGCCGCTGCCCGACTGCGAGGATAGTCGGCGGCGGGCGCGTCCACCGTCGGCTGGCTGCCGGTGTAGCAGTGGACCGTCGTCATCGACCCGGTGACGATCCCCCAGTTCCGATGGATCAACCGCGCGAGTGGGGCCAGCGCGTTGGTCGTGCAGGACGCATTCGAGACGATCCGCTGGTCACTCAACACGCCATCGTTGGCCCCCAGGACGACGGTGACATCCGCCGCCCCGGACGGACCCGAGACCAGCACTCGCACCGCCCCAGCCCGCAAGCCCCGCTCCGCCACCTCCCGCGCGTCGGCCCGCCCAGTGCATTCCATAACCAGGTCCACGCCGGTCAGATCAAGGGTCGAGAGGTCTGCAGTCCGGTGCAGCAGCACCCGCCGTCCATCCACGACAAGCGCGCCGCCGTCCAGGGCAACCGACCCGCGCCACGGCCCAAAGACGCTGTCATACTCGAACAGGTAGGCGCACATTTCTGGCGCCGCGATGTCGTTGATCCCGGCGATCTCCAGCTCCGGCCAGGTTTCCGGCGACAACAGATAGGCCCGCAGGACCGACCGACCGATCCGCCCGAACCCGTTGATGAAGACCCGCATCCCGCCCCTCCGAACCGTCCGGCGCAGTCTCACCATGGGCCGGGAGGCGCTTCAACGGCCATCTTGTTCCCCGCACAATTCGCCGGGGCGCCGGAGTTTTCGAAAACTCCGGTCCGATTTCTTCGAAGAAATCGGTGCCTCAAACCCCGACTTCGATCCCGAGACCCCGCTCGCGTGCGCGCTGCACCGCAACCGCCGCGACTGCCAGATCCTGAAGCCCGACCCCCGTCCCGTCGAACAACGTGATTTCCTCGGCAGTCCGCCGACCGGGATGCTTGCCGATCAGCACATCCCCCAGGGGCACGATGGCCGAGGCATCCAGCATTCCCGTCCCCACGGCATGCTGTGCTTCGCCGATGGTCACCGACTGTGCGACCTCGTCCGTGAAGACCGAGGCACCCGCCACCAGCGCAGGCTCAACTTCCTGCTTGCCCTTGGTGTCGGTGCCCATGCAAGACAGGTGCGTTCCGGGCGAGACATGCTTTGCCAGAAGGCTTGCCGCCGGAGAGGAAGTGATCGTCACGATCACCTCCGCCTCACGCATCCGGGGCAGGTCCACCGCCTCGAACGGCAGGCCCAGTTCCGCCGCCACGGCGCCAAGTTTCGGCAGCATCTCGGGGTGCAGGTTCCAGGCGATCACCCGCTCGAACCGCCGCACCCTTGCCGCGGCCCGCAACTGGAAGCCAGCCTGATGCCCCGCACCGACAATTCCCAGCACATGCGCTTGCGGAACCGCCAGCCGGTCGATGGCGATGGCCGAAGCCGCCGCTGTCCGCAGCGCGGTCAGAAGGTTGCCGCCCACCATCGCGACGGGCCGCCCGGTCTCTGGATCAAACAGGAAGACCGAGGACTGGTGGTTGATCATCCCCTTCGCGGCGTTGCCCGGGAAATACCCCCCCGCCTTCACGCCCAGCTGCCTGCCCGCCCGGTCAAGCCCTGACTTGAACCCGTACTGCCGCCCCTCGCCCAAGGCCTCACGCACTACGGGGAAGTTGTAGGCGTCCCCCCGTGCCATCGCGGCGAAACAGGCCTCGACCGCGCGGAACGCGTCTTCAGGGGTGACGAGCGAGGCGATCAGGGCCTCGGGGACGATCAGCATGACGGCCTTCCCAGGGACCTCGCCCTGATTTGCTCTTTTAGGAAATACTCCCGCCGGAGGCTCCG
>JAIXSA010000161.1 GCA_027484915.1 Paracoccaceae bacterium
GGTCACGTTCTACCTCGCCCTCGATCATCCACTGCGCCAGCGCCAGGCCCATGCCGCCGCCCTGGGAGAAGCCCGCCATGACCGCGCAGGCAGACCAGTAGTTCCGCAGGCCCTGCACCGGGCCGATCAGCGGGTTCCCGTCCGGAGCGAACGTGAAGGGGCCGTGGATCACGCGCTTGACGCCCGTGCGTTCCAGCACCGGGAAGCGGCGGTAGGCGAAGTTGACACTGTCCTCGATCTTGTCGAACTGTTCGTTCAGAAGCTCATGCCCGAAAGTCCAGGGCGTGCCGTCCACGGCCCAGGGTTCGCAGGGCTTTTCGTAGAATCCGATGCAAAGGCCGCGGCCTTCCTGGCGCAGGTAGCTTTCGCCACCCGGGTCCATCACATGCGGGAACTCACGGCCCGATTTCAGGATATCCATGATCTCGGGGATGTCGTCTGTGACGAGGTATTGGTGCGCCATTGGCAACAGTGGCAGGTATACCCCGGCCATTGCCCCGATTTCCCGCGCCCAAAGGCCGCCGGCATTCACCAGATGCTCGCAGGTCACGGTGCCCTTTTCGGTGACGACTTCCCAGCCGTCCTTTGTGGGGTTCGTCTCCAGCACGCGGTTGTGCAGCACGATCTCCGCGCCCCCCATCCGCGCGGCCTTGGCGTAGGCGTGGGTGGTGCCCGAGGGGTCGAGGTGACCGTCCAGCGGGTCATAAAGCGCGCCGACGATGCCTTCCAGGTTCACCATGCCGTCGGTGAACTTGTTGATCTCTTCCGGCCCCAGGATCTCGGTATCCAGGCCCATGTAGCGGTGCTTGGCGCGTTCCGCCTTTAGCTGGTCGAAGCGCTCCTTGTTGTCCGCAAGGGTGATGCCACCCACGTGGTGCAGGCCGCAGGACATGCCGGTGATCGCCTCAAGCTCCTTGTAGAGCCGGATCGTGTAGCCCTGAAGTGCCGCCATGTTGGTGTCGCCGTTCAGCGTGTGGAAGCCCCCCGCCGCGTGCCAGGTGGACCCGCTGGTCAATTCGGACCGTTCGATCAGCATGACATCCGACCAGCCAAGCTTGGTCAGGTGATACAGGACCGAGCAGCCGACAACGCCGCCACCGATCACCACCACGCGCGCATGGGTCTTCATTGCAAGTCTCCCCGCCTTATCCGGTTTTGCCGCACCATGCCGGGGCAGGGACGGGAAGGCATGAGGTTTTGCGACAAAGAATGTCGCGGCCAGACAGAGATGACAGGCCGCGACGGACTTACTTCTCGGGGATCAAGCCACGCGGGGCGAAGCGCATCACCAGAAGCAGGACCACGCCCAGCGTCAGCAGACGCATGTGTGCCGCAGTGTCCTGCAGGTGGTCCTTCAGGTCACCGGCAGGCAGGCCTGCCGTAAGGATCTCCATCACATGTGGCCCGAGGAATTCCACCGCCAGATAGAGCCACCCGATCAGCAGGCCGCCCAGGATCGCCCCCCAGTTGTTGCCGGATCCGCCGACGATCACCATCACCCAGATCAGGAAGGTGAAGCGCAAAGGCAGGTAGGACGGCGGGGTCAGCTGGCCTTCCATCGAGGTCAGCATCGCCCCCGCAAGCCCCACAACGGCGGAGCCGATGATGAAGATCTGCAGGTGGCGGAACTTGACGTCCTTGCCCATCGCGGCGGCCGAGATCTCGTTGTCGCGGATGGCACGGACAGTGCGTCCCCAGGGGCTGTTGAGCGCCCGCTCGCAGCCCCAGACCAGCAGGATCAGGATCAGCCCGAACATGGCGGCGTACAGAAGTTTCACGAAGATGGTCGAGGCGGTCACAGGGTCGGCGCCCATGCTGGCCACGGGTTCCAGGAAGGCCGGGTTGACCTGCAGGTCGACCTCGTAGGGCACGGGCCAGGGCCGGGGCAGGTCGATCAGGTTCTTCACACCGCGCGCCAGCCAATCCTCGTTCCGCAGAACCGTGACCACGATCTCGGCGATGCCAAGGGTGGCGATGGCCAGGTAATCCTCGCGCAGGCCAAGGGCGATCTTGCCGATCACCCAGGCTGCCGCAGCGGCCATCAGGGCGCCCACGGGCCAGGCGAACAGCGAGTTCAGCCCCAACCCGCCGATGTTGCCGGCCTGAGCTGGGTTGTTGGCTTCAACCGCGATCACGCCGGGATCAAGGATCAGCCGGTAAATGAAGAAGGCGACGACCAGGTAAAGGGCCAAGGCCAAAGCGCGGTTGGTGCCGGGCTTGAGGCGGCGGTAAAGCCAGGTTGAAAAGGCGATGGCAATGGCGGCAAAGAGCAGAGCTTCGACGATCTGCGGGCCTCCCGCCGCCCAGCCCTCTGGCACCGGCTTGGCCGAGACGAGGACGACAGCAAGCCCACCAAGAGCGACCGAACCGACGATCCCGGTCGAGAACAGGCCTGCATAGCCCCATTGGATGTTCACCCCGATCGCCATGATGCAGGACAGAAGCGCCAGGTTCAGGATGTTCAGCGACAGGTTCCAGCTTTGCAGCGCGCCAGTCAGGATGAACAGGAGCGCCACGCCCGCAAAGAGGAAGAGGTTGCGATACTGGGCCATGTCACTTGCCTCCGAAAATGCCCTGCGGGCGGAACAGAAGGACCATGATGAGTATGGTGAAGCTGACCGCGACCTTGTAGTCGGTCGACAGCGCCTGATAGAGCCCATCGCCCAACCATTCCGGTGGCACGAGATAGCTGAAGATCTTGCGCCAGGCGTTGGTGACGATCAGCTCGGAAAAGGCGACGATGAAGCTGCCGACCACGGCACCAACCGGTGAGCCGAGGCCACCAACCACGGCGGCCGCGAACATCGGCATCAGAAGGCTGAAATAGACGATCCCCCGGTACGATTTGTCCAGACCATAGAGCGTACCGGCGATGCAGGCGAGCGCCCCGGCGATGATCCAGGTAATCATGACCACGCGTTCCGGGTTGATGCCGGACAAGAGGGCCAGATCCTCGTTGTCGGAATAGGCGCGCATCGACTTGCCGGTGCGGGTCCTCTGCAGGAACCAGAAGAGCAGCGCGCAGCATATCACCGCCGCGACGACAGAGATTGCCGCCGTCGTCTTGATCGCCAGCGGCTCGGCCAGGCCGGTCCAGGCCTTGAAGTCCTGCGGGTTCAGCATCATCCGCGCGCCGTCGGTGAAGTTCTGCTCCGAGGTGCCGATGATCAGGCGCACAAGGCCGTTCATGACAAACATCACGCCGGTCGAGACGATCACCACGATGATCGGCTTGGCCCGCTGCTTGCGGTAGAAGCGGTAGACGACCCGGTCGGTCGCCAGCACCATCGCGATGGTCACCAGGATGCCAAGCGGCAGCGCGAGCAGGGCCGTGGGCAGCGGGCCTGCGGTTATGCCCATCGACTGGAACCACCAGGTGAACAGGATCACGAAGGCTGTCCCGAAGGCCATCGTGTCGCCATGCGCGAAGTTGGAGAAGCGCAGGACGCTGAAGATCAGCGTGATGCCAAGCGCCCCAAGCGCCAGCTGGCTGCCATAGGCAAGGCCCGGCACGACGATGAAGTTCAGAAAGGCGACGAGGGCGTTCAGGATGTCCATCAGGTCACGCTAATCAGAGAAATGGGAAATGGCCTCAGCCACCGGTCGCGACGCAGGCACCCTCGCCGCTGATCGCCACCGGTCCGGCGGCGTCAGCGGTGAAGATAAACTGCCCCTGTGGAAAGATGCTGATCATGCCGGACATGCCAGCCTGTGGCGGCATGACCAGGACCAGTTCGCCCGTATTGTCGATATGGCCCGCGTCGAAGGCCTGCCACGACTGGCCATCGGCGCTGATGGACCAGTTGTCGCCGGTTTGTTCGATCACGAAGGGCCCACCGGCATAGGCTTCGCAGGTGCCGCCACCACACTGGCGGTCGACCTTGCATTCGAAGCCGGCGAAGGCAGGCAGGGGTGTCAGCACAAGCAGGGCAAGGGCGGTACGGATCATCGTCAGCCTCCCAGGAAGGATTTGCGGACATCGGGATCGGCAAGCAGCGCCTGGCCGGTGTCCGTATAGCGGTTGCGGCCCTGCACCAGGACATAGCCCTTGTCGGCGATCTCCAGTGCCTGCCGCGCGTTCTGTTCCACCATCAGGATCGAGATTCCAGTGCGGGCGATCTCGATGATGCGGTCAAAAAGCTCATCCATCACGATGGGGCTGACCCCGGCGGTGGGTTCGTCCAGCATCTGAACCTTGGGCTGGGTCATCAGCGCACGGCCGACGGCGACTTGCTGGCGTTGGCCGCCGGAAAGCTCCCCGGCCTTCTGGTAGCGCTTCTGCTTCAGGATCGGGAACAGGTCGTAGATCTGGCCCATCGTGTCGCGGATCGTGTCGTCCTGCCGGATGAAGGCGCCCATCTCCAGGTTCTCTTCCACGGTCATTCCGGTGAAGATGTTGTGGGTCTGGGGCACGAAGCCCATGCCCTTGCGGACGCGTGCCTGCGGCGTAAGGCCGGTGATATCCTCGCCCATCAGCTTCACGCTGCCCTGGCGCAGCTTCAGCATCCCGAAGACCGCCTTCATGGCGGTAGATTTCCCCGCACCGTTCGGGCCGACGATGACGGCGATCTCGCCCGGCTCGACCGCCAATGTGCAGTCATGCAGGATGTCGACCGCGCCATAGCCGCCAGTCATGTTCTCGCCGATCAGGAACGGTGCAGTCATTTTGTTTGGTCCAGTTGCAGGGCCGGAAGGGTGGGGGACGACCTGAGGACAATCATTCTGCCAGCTTCGTGTTGGTCAGGAACTCGGCCTGATAGCCCGCATGCTGGGCGGTGTATTCGCTGGCGATGGCATAGGTCATGATCTGCATCACCCGTTTGGGTTCGACGAAGACCGAATTGGCAAAGACCACGTCCAGCCCGTTGATCTTGGCCCGATAGATCACGGTGTCGCCGGTCAGCGCACCAAGACCGACTGGCTGAACGTCGATCACTTCCGGTGTGTTTCCTGTCGCCATCTTGGCATTGTCCAGCACGACCTGACGCATGAATTCAGCCGTAAGTCCATCGTCGCTGCCCAGATCCTCGATCAGGAACTGGGCATAGTGGCGCGCGTCGATGCGGTAGGCGGCATTGATTTCCGGGCTTGCCGGCGGACTGGTCGTCCATCCCAGCGCAGATGAACAGAACTGCACGGTGGGTGTCACGGTATCGCATGTCACAGGTTTCGCGGCGGTCGCCCCGTCGGCAAATTCCCAGGTGCCGTCATCGAAGAGGGTCACCGTCTTGCCGCCAACGATGGCCTTCCCGACTGCGGCTTGTGCAAATGCCTGCGCCGGAAACAGCAAAGCCGCCAAAAGGATCAAGGCTCGAAGGGTCAAGCTGCACCTTCCTTCAGCTTGTTCTTCAGGCCACGGCCGAGATAGGCCTCGATTACGCGCTCGTCGTTCTTGACCTCTTCGACCGTGCCTTCCGCGAGAACCTTGCCCTCGGCCATGCAGATCACCGGATCGCACAGGCGACCGACGAAATCCATGTCGTGCTCGATCACGCAGAAGGTGTAGCCGCGTTCCTTGTTCAGCCGCACGATGGCATCGCCGATGGTGTTGAGAAGTGTCCGGTTCACGCCTGCGCCGACCTCGTCCAGGAAGACGATCTTGGCGTCGACCATCATGGTGCGACCCAGTTCCACCAACTTCTTCTGCCCGCCCGAGATCATCCCGGCCTTCTGGTCGGCGATATGGGTGATCGTGAGGAATTCCAGCACCTCGTCGGCCTTTTGCCGGATACGCTCTTCTTCTTCCGCAACGGCCCCGCGCGAAAACAGCGCGTTCCACAGCTTTTCGCCGGTCTGGCGTGGCGGAACCATCATCAGGTTCTCGCGCACGGTCATCGAGCTGAATTCATGCGCGATCTGAAAGGTACGCAACAGGCCCTTGTCGAACAGCTTGTGCGGCGGAAGACCGGTGATGTCCTCGCCATCCATGAAGACCTGGCCCGAGGTCGGGGCATAGCGGCCCGCGATGACGTTGAAGAGGGTGGTCTTGCCCGCGCCGTTCGGACCGATCAGGCCGGTTATGGTGCCGGTCTTGATCTCCAGCGACGCGCCGTCAACGGCGTGAAAGCCGCCGAAATGCTTGTGCAGCTTATCGACCCGGATCATGTGCTTCCCCTATCCCCGACCCGTCTCGCGCGTGGCGGGGGCCTTCTTTTGGGCAACGGCCCGGGGGGTTCCCGGGCCGTGCCTTTTGCCTGCTTCCGTTCAGATCAACGGAACTGGACGGTTTCGTACTTGCCGCCCTTCACTTCGAACTGCTTGTAGCGGCCAGCGGATTCGCCGGGTCCGATCAGCGTCACGCCCGAAGCGCCGTCGTAGTCGATGGCGGTGCCAGCAGCGATCAGTTCCAGAGCCTTGCCCAGTTCACCGGGAAGGATCTTGGTGCCCGAACCGTCGGCCGGACCATTGGCGATCTCAAGGATCTTCTCCTTGTAGACGGCCGGGTCGGTCGAGCCCGAAGCTTCCATCGCCAGAATGATCAGCGCGGCAGCGTCATAGCTCTCCGGCGTGTAAGGCGAGGTTGCGTCAAAGGCGGGATCGTTGGCCTTGCCCATCTCTTGCAGAACGGCAGCACCGGGGCTGTCCGACTGTGCGACCTGACCGTACGAGCCGTCCAGATCCGGGCCGATGGCTGCGGGCAGGCTGTCGCCCACCATGCCGCCCGGAAGACCGAAGGTGGTGAATGCGCCGGTGTCGAGCGATGCTTGGATGATGCCTTTGCCGCCCTGGTCCAGATAGCCTGCCACGACCAGAAGATCGCCGCCTGCCGCTGCAAGTGCCGCGACTTCAGCCGAGTAGTCTGCCTTGCCGTCGTCGTGCGCCGCGTTGATCGTCACGGTGCCGCCCTTGGCAGTGAAGGCCGCCGCGATCGATTCCGCCAGGCCCTTGCCGTAGTCCGAGTTCGAGTAGGTCAGAGCGATCGACTTGATGCCCTTCTCGGTCAGGATGTCGGCCATGACTTCGCCTTCACGCGCATCCGACGGGGCGGTGCGGAAGAACAGGCCATTGTCCGGGTCGGCGGTCAGTGCCGGCGAGGTGGCCGAGGGCGAGACCATCACGATGCCGTTCGGCATTGCGACGTTGGTCAGCACGGCGCGGGTGACACCCGAGCAGTCGCCACCGATGATGCCCTTGACGCCTTCGGCGGTGATCATGCGCTCGGCCGCAGCGGTGGCAGCCGCCGCGTCGGTGCAAGTCGAGTCACCGCGCACCGAAGTGTAGGTGTTCTTTGCCTTGCCCGAATTGTTCACCTCGGCCATCGCGGCTTCGGCCGCGTTTGCCATGTGCGAGGTCAGAGATTCGATGGGACCGGTGAAGCCGATCAGGATGCCGATCTTGACGTCCTCGGCAGCGGCGGCACCAGCCATCAGCGCGCAGGCCGAAGCGGCCAGCAGAAGCTTCTTCATTGATTGTATCTCCCTAGTTGGATCGAAATCCTGCGCAGACGGTAGTGCGGGCCGCGTGAAAAGAAAAGGCCCATTTTGTCGACATTGTGACGACACTGTTATCGCCCGTGAGTCGACACAACTGTCGGTCGTCCTATGTCAGCAGGAACGCAACCCAGACTGCCGCCGCGCAATGTGTATAGTAGACCGGGTAATGAAAATGAAGAGAAGACCGCACCTGGCGTTCGCCTTGACCCTGTTGTCCAATCCGCTGTGGGCTGGCGAGGTAGCGACCTCTGCAGGGACCCTGATGATCGAACCGGTGATCGGGGGCCTGGATGAGCCCTGGGGGGTCGATTTCCTGCCGGATGGCACCTTTCTTGTCACCGAACGCGGCGGACGTCTGCTTTTGGTCCGCGACGGCGCATCAAAAGAGCTGGCTGGGGGCCCGGATGTGCTGGCCTCGGGCCAGGGTGGTCTACTTGATGTGATGGTGCCACGGGACTTCGCGTCCAGCCGCGAAGTCTGGCTCAGCTACTCGGCCGCGGTCGAAGGGGGCGCGGCCACTGCGGCGGGTGTGGGGCGTTTGTCGGACGACGGCATGCGGCTTGAAGGCTTCCGCATGGTCTACGCGGGCGAAGGCTATTCTGGAGGGCGGCATTTCGGGTCGCGGCTGGTCGAGATGCCGGACGGCACCATAGCGCTGACCACCGGCGACCGGGGAACGGGCCCCGACGGAACCGAGGCCCAGGACCCGACGCTCTCGGCGGGCAAGGTGCTCTTGCTGAACCGCGATGGCAGCCCTGCTGTGTCGCACGACGGCTGGCGACCGGGGACGCTGTCCATCGGACACCGCAACATCCAGGGTGCGGCGCTGGACCTGTCCGGGCGGCTCTTGACGGTCGAACACGGAGCGCAGGGCGGCGACGAACTGAATGCACCCGAGGCGGGCCGCAACTACGGCTGGCCGGTGATCTCCTACGGGCGCAACTACAATGACGACCCGATCGGGCAGGGCTCCGAACTGCAGGGGATGGAGCAGCCCTTGCACTACTGGGACCCGTCCATCGCTCCGTCCGGGCTGGTGGTCTATTCGGGCAGACTGGTCCCGGAATGGACAGGGGACATCCTCTTTGGTTCGCTCAACAGCGACTTCATCGGGCGGCTTGATCCCGACCTGGCCGCCGAGACGGGTTTCCAGGAGGAAAGGATCGCGGCCGCAGAAACCGGGCGGGTCCGGGACGTGGTCGAGGCGCCGGATGGGTCGATCTGGTTCCTGTCCGTGTATGACGGGGCGGTCTACCGTATGGCGCCAGCCGAGTAGCTGCCCACGCGCGGGCAGCTTTTCTAGGAAAATGATATCAAGGGTTTGCAGGCAGGCGTTTACGCGGGCTTAACCTTTGTTTGCGTCCTAGATCGACAACCTTACCGGCACGGCCCCCGGCATACCCTGCGTCCCACGCTCGCGGTAGGGCGTGGTCGAGTAGTGGCTGCGGTAGCACTTGGAGAAATGCGAGGGCGAGGCGAAGCCGCAGGCCAGCGCGACGTTGATCACGCTCATGTCGGTCTGCATGAGCAGGTTCCGCGCCTTTTGCAGCCGCAGTTCCATATAATAGCGCTTGGGGCTGCGGTTGAGGTAGCGGCGGAACAGACGCTCAAGCTGGCGGGTGGACATCCCCACCTCTTCGGCCAGGTCGGCGGGCGACATCGGGTCTTCGATGTTGCCCTCCATCATCTGGATGACTTGGGATAGCTTCGGATGCCGCACCCCGATGCGTGTCGGGATCGACAGGCGCTGGGTGTCCTGGTCGGTGCGGATCGTCGAATAGATCAACTGGTCGGCCACGGTGTTGGCCAGATCCTCGCCATGATCGGCGGCGATGATCTTCAGCATCAGGTCAAGCGAGGAAATCCCGCCCGCCGTCGTCCAGCGGTTGCCGTCCATCACGTAGACCGACTTCGTAAGCTTAACATCCTCGAATTCCTCGGAGAAGCCGTCCTGGTTTTCCCAGTGGATCGTCGCCTTCTTGCCATCCAGCAGGCCCGCCTTGGCCAGCGCATGGCCCCCGGTGCAGATGCCGCCGATGGTTACCCCGCGCCGTGCCTCGCGGCGAAGCCAGTTGACCACCACCTTGGTCGTCGTGCGCTGGATGTCGAGACCGCCGCAGACCAGGATCGTGTCCTCGCGGTCCATCTCCTCCAACCCCATGTCCAGCCGGAAGGTCGCACCGTTGGAGCAGGA
>JAIXSA010000043.1 GCA_027484915.1 Paracoccaceae bacterium
CCGCTGTTCGACATTCCCGAAGCCGACCAGCCCGGACGGCGTCTGGTCCATGTGGGCCTCGTGCGCGTCAGCTGCTCCCCCCTGCGCGCCGTCGAAAACTTCCTCGACATCGCGCATTTTCCCTTTGTCCACACCGACATCCCGGGGGCCGACCCGCATACCGAGGCAGGGCGCTATGACGTCGCCATCCGCGACGAGGTGGATGAGGTCTGGGCCACCAAGGTCCGCTTCTACCAGCCGCAAGCCGCCAAGTCGGCCGAAGGCGGGATCACCACCGAATACATGTACCGCGTGCCTGCGCCCACCGTTTCGATCCTGTATAAGACCTGCCCGCCGCGCCCCGGCGAATGGGATGTCATCACCCTTTTCGTGCAGCCCCTGACCGAGACCTTGTGCGAAGTCTGGCCCTGGATGGCGCTGTTCGACGATGTGACGCCCCTGACCGACCTGATCCATTTCCAGCAGACGATCTTCCTGCAGGACCGCTCGATCCTGGAAAACCAGCAGCCAAGCCTGTTGCCGCTGGACCCCGGGATGGAGATTCCGACGCGCGCCGACCTGACCTCGGTCGCCTATCGGCGCTGGCTGAAGCGGCGGGGCTACACCTTCGGCGCGCAATTGGTGGCGGCATGATCCTTTACGATTACGTCCTCAGCCCCGATTGCTACAAGGTCCGGCTTCTGGCCGCGCTTGTCGGGGCACGGCTTGACCTGCGCGCGGTCGACTTTCATCCGGGCGGGGAACACCGCAGCGCCGCCTTCCTGCGGATCAATCCGGCGGGCACTATCCCGGTGCTGGAAGACGGCGACCTGATCCTGACCGAATCCGCGGCGATCCTGACCTATGTCGCCGCAAGCCACGGGCCAGACTGGCTGGGCGATGACATGCCGGTCATGCGCGGGCGCGTGGCGCAGTGGCTCGCCTTCGGGCATCGGTTGTCGGCCAGCATCGGCAAGGCGCGGACCCATGACATGCTGCAAAAGCCCGCCGACATCGACGCCTGCCGCAAGGCCGGTGTCGCCGCGTTGCGTGAGCTTGAGGCGGCGCTGGTCGAGGCGCGGCTGCGCGGCGAGGCCTTCCTTGCTGGCAACCGGCCCACGCTGGCCGATATCGCCTGTTTCCCGCATGCCATGCTGGCGCCGGACGGCGGCATTTCGACCGATCCCTACCCGACGATCCGCCTCTGGACCCGCAGCTTGCGCGCCCTGCCGGGGTTCATCGAAATGCCGGGCATTCACCGGCTGCACGAATTGAAGCCCGAACCCACGGGAGCCGACGGATGAAAGCCCATCTCTTCAAAGGCTGCGCCGCCGTCGTCTGCGACCCCCAGACAGTGCTGAGCGACGTGGACCTGCTGGTCGAAGGGCCGAAGATCACCGCCATCGGCAAGGCGCTGGTCCCCCCGCCGGGGGCAGAGGTCACCGATGCGCGGGGCTGGTTCCTGTATCCGGGCCTCGTCAACACCCATCATCATTTCTTCCAGACCTTCGTCCGAAACCGTGCAGACCTCGACTGGACCAAGCTGTCGGTCATCGAATGGCTGGACCTGATCTACCCGATCTTCTCGCGCCTGACCGAGGATTGCTTCTACCACTCCTCGGTCACCGCGATGGCAGAGCTTGCCAAGCACGGCTGCACCACGGCCTTCGACCACCAATACAACTTCCCGCGCCATGCCGGAAAACGCATCGTCGACCGCCAGTTCGAAGCGGCGGCGAAGATCGGCCTGCGCTTTCATGCCGGGCGTGGGGGCAACACCCTGCCCAAGTCCGAAGGCTCGACCATTCCGGACGAGATGCTGGAGACGACGGATGAATTCATCTCCGACTGCGCGCGGCTGATCGACACCTACCACGATCCGGCCCCTTTCAGCATGCGCCAAGTGGTTGTGTCGCCCTGCCAACCGGTGAACTGCTACCGCGAGACCTTTGTGGAATCCGTGGCCCTGGCCCGCGACAAGCGCGTGTTCCTGCACACCCATGTCGGCGAAGGCGAAAGCCCGGTGATCGCCGCACGCCACGGCATGCGGACAGTGGACTATCTGGAAAAGATGGGTTTTGCCGGACCCGACACCTTCTACGCCCATTGCTGGGAGCTGACGGGCACCGAGTTGCGCCAGATGGCGGCCTCGGGCACCGGCGTGTCGCATTGTCCAGAGCCGGTCTATCTGGTCGGGGCCGAGGTGACCGATATCCCCGCGATGGCGGCGCTGGGCGTGCGGCTGGGCCTTGGCTGCGACGGGGCGGCGTCGAACGACAACTCGAACCTGATGCACTGCATCCATTCGGCCTACATGCTGCAATGCCTGGTGGCATCAACGCGCGCCCATCCGGTGCCGGAACCGCGCGATTTCCTGGGCTATGCCACCACGGGGGGCGCATCCCTGCTGGGCCGCAAGGATATCGGGCGTCTCGCCCCAGGCATGGCCGCCGATTTGTTCGCCATCGACACACGCCGCATGGATTACGTCGGCACCCGCCACGACCCGGCCAGCCTGATCGCAAAAGTGGGGATCGGCATGCCGACCGACCTTACCATGGTCAACGGTCGCATCGTATGGGCCAAGGGGGAGTTCCCGGGCCTCGACGAAGCAGAGATGGCTGCCGAGGCCGAAGCCGCGCTGGCCACAATAGACCCATGAAAAACACTCAACAGGAGAGACACCAATGATCGCTAGACGGACCTTCCTTCAGACCTCGGCCTTCGCCGCCATCGCTGCGGCCATCTCTGCGCGGGGGGCCAGCGCTGCCGATCCGCTGGGCATCGCCCTGGTCCTGCCCTCGCCCCTGGGCGATGTGGGCTGGTCGCACACGCTGGCCGCGGGCCTTGACCCGATCAAGGCGGCCTATGGCGATGCGGTCAGCTTCACGATCCTGGAAAACATCGCGGAAGGCCCCGACGCCGACCGCATCATGACCAAGGCTGTGGCCGACGGAAACAAGGTCCTGATCGCAGGATCCTTCGGCTATCAGAATGGTGCCATGCAGATCGCAAAGCGTGACCCCTCGGTCACCGTGCTGCATGCGTCGGGCTTCATGGTCGCCCCGAACTTCTCGCCCTTCGCGGCGAAGTATTTCCAGGGCACCTATCTTCTGGGCATGGCGGCGGCGGCGGTCTCCAAGTCCGGCAAGCTCGGCTCGGTCTCGGCCTTCGCCATTCCCGAACTCATCACCTCGGTCAACGCCTTCACCCTGGGCGCGCAGGCCGTGAACCCGGATGTCGAAGTGTCGGTAGTCTGGGTCAACACCTGGTTCGACCCCGCCAAGGAGCAAGAGGCCGCCAAGGCCCTGATCGCGCAGGGCTGCGACGTGATCTTCTCGAACGCGCAGGACACACCGTCGGTCATCGCGGCCTGCGAGGAAGCGGGCGTCCATGCCTTCAACCTCAACTCCTCGATGAAGAAATACGCGCCGACCAAGTATCTGGGCTGCGTGGCCACCGATTGGTCGCCCTTCTTCAAGGCCTCGGTCGACGCCCACCTTGCCGGCAACTTCGTCGGTGCGAATGCCTTCCTGGGCGTGGCCGACAAGGTGGTCGAGGTGGTGGACTGGAGCGCGGACATCCCCGCCGAAGTGATGACCAAGATCACCGAGGCCGAGGCCAAGATCGCCGACGGCAGCTTCAACCCATTTACCGGGCCGATCACCAAGGCGGACGGCAGCGAAGGCGTCGCGGCGGGCGTGTCCCTGACCGACCCCGAAATCATCGCGATGGACTGGCACGTGAAGGGTGTTGCCACCCCGCTGCCGCAGTGACGCAGATGCCCGCGCCGCTTCTGTCCCTTCGCAAGATGACCAAGACCTACGGCCAGACCGTGGCGAATTCCGCCATCGATCTGGACGTGGCCGAAGGGTCCATTCACGCGATCCTGGGTGAAAACGGCGCGGGCAAATCGACCTTGATGAAGCTGATCTACGGCGTCGAACGCCCCGACGAGGGCGAGGTCCTGTGGAACGGCATCCCCGTCCACCTGACCTCGCCCGCCGAGGCGCGGCGTCTGGGGATCGGGATGGTGTTCCAGCATTTCTCGCTGTTCGAAACGCTGACGGTGGTCGAAAACATCTCGCTGATCGTGCCGGGGTCGAAGGCCGACCTCGCCGCCCGCATCCGCGCGCTGGGACAGGACTTCGGACTGACGGTCGACCCCTTCGCCGATGTCCACGCCCTGTCGGTGGGCGAACGCCAACGGGTTGAAATCATCCGCTGCCTGCTGACGGAACCCCGCCTGCTGATCCTGGACGAACCGACCAGCGTCTTGCCGCCGCAAGCCGTGGGCCTCTTGTTTGAAACCCTGCGCCGCTTGCGGGCCAAAGGGGTGTCGATCCTCTTCATCTCGCACAAGTTGGACGAAATCCGCGCCCTCTGTGACCGCGCCACGATCCTGCGCGGCGGGCGCGTCACCGGGGACGTCGATCCGCGCCAGCATGACAGCCACGATCTTGCCCGCATGATGATCGGGCGCGACATGCCCGCGCCCTTGCATCTGGCCCCCATGCCCGCAGGCGAAGTGCGGCTGGAACTGGCAGCCCTTGACCACACACCCGACGATCCGTTCGGGATCGCCCTTGCCGGGGTCTCCCTCCGCCTTCACGCGGGCGAGATTCTGGGGATAGCGGGCATTTCCGGCAACGGTCAGTCCGAACTGTCGCGCCTGATTTCGGGCGAGACTCTCCTGCCCGCCTCACGTCGCGACGAAATCAGGATGATGGACCAGCCGGTCGGCAATATCGGCCCCGCCGCGCGCCGCGCCCTGGGCTTTGCCTTCGTGCCCGAGGAACGCCTGGGCCGCGGCGCCGTGCCCGAGATGAGCCTTGCCGACAACAGCCTCCTGACCGCCCACCCGCTGGGCCTTCTGAAACGCGGGCTCATCGACCGCCAGGCCGAGGCGGCCTTCACAGCCGCCTGCATCGCGGATTTCGACGTCCGCACCTCTGGCCCCGAGGCTGAGGCCGGCTCGCTGTCCGGCGGCAACCTGCAGAAATTCATCATGGGCCGCGAGATCTCGCTGCAGCCGCGCCTTTTGTTCGTCGCCCAGCCGACCTGGGGGGTGGATGTTGGTGCTGCGACCGCGATCCGGCAGAGGCTGGTCAAGATGCGCAACGAAGGCGTCGCGGTTCTGGTCATCTCGGAGGAGTTGGAAGAGTTGTTCGAAATCTGCGACCGCATCCAGGTGCTGCACAAGGGGGCGTTGTCCCCCAGCCTTGACCCGCGCTCCACCCGGCCCGAAGAGATTGGCCGCTGGATGATCGGCGCTGTCGGAGTGGCCGCATGATCCACCTTGTCCGGCGTGACCGTGCCTCGCGGCGCATGGCCGTGGCGGCACCGCTTCTGGCGCTGCTTGCGGCGATCCTGTCGAACCTGCTCTTGTTCGTGACGATGGGCAAGGACCCGGCGGCTGTGTTTTATGCCCTGCTTTTGGAACCATTCTTGTCGTGGTCCAGCTTTTCCGAAGTCCTGCTGAAGACCGGACCACTGCTCCTGATCGCCCAAGGGCTGGCAATCGGCTTCCGGGCCAAGGTCTTCAACATCGGGGCCGAAGGGCAGTTCATCCTGGGCGCGATCTTCGCCTCGGCCATCCCGGTCTATTTCCCGCAGGCGACGGGAGGCTGGATCTGGCCCGCGATGCTGGTGATGGGGGCCATTGGCGGCGCGCTTTGGGCCGTCGTCCCGGCCTTCTGGCGCGTCAGGCTGAACGCGAACGAGATCCTCGTCACCCTGATGATGAGCCTGATCGCGGTCCAGCTGCTGAATTACCTGCTGCTTGGGCCGTGGAAGGACCCGATGGGGTTCAATTTCCCGCAATCGGTCATGTTCCAGTATGACGCGATGATCCCGATCCTGCTGCCGGGAACACGGGTCAATGCCTCGATCCTGCTGGCTTTTCTTGCGGCCCTTCTGGCCTGGATCTACATGCAGCGCAGCTTCGGCGGCTATCAGTTCCTGGTCGGCGGTCTTGCCCCCAAAGCCGCGACCTATGCAGGCTTCTCGCAATCGCGCGCGATCTGGCTTTCGCTGTTGATCGGCGGCTTTGCTGCCGGGCTTGCCGGGGCTGCCGAAGTGGCAGGCCCGATCGGGCAGCTCCAACGGTCGATTTCGACGGGATACGGCTATGCCGCAATCATCGTGGCCTACCTGGGCGGGCTGCATCCCTTGGGCATCGTCGCGTCAGCCTTCCTGATGGCCGCGCTATATATCGGGGGTGACAACGCAATGGTGTCAGCCGACTTGCCCGTTGCGGCCGTCCGCGTGTTTCAGGGCAGTCTCCTGGTATGCTATCTGGCGGCCATAACCTTCGTCCGCTTCCGCCTTGTCCGCACGAAGGTTGCACCGGCATGAGCGGGATCGAGTTCATCCTTGCCGGAATGCTGGCGGCGGCCACTCCGTTCCTTCTTGCCGCTTTGGGCGAATTGGTGGTCGAGCGGGCGGGTGTTCTGAACCTTGGGCTTGAAGGGATGATGGCCCTGGGCGCGGCCATCGGCTTCATCGTGGTCTATGAGGGCGGTGGCCATGTCGCGGCCTTTGTTGCAGCGGGCTTTGCAGGGGTCGGGCTTGCCCTGATCTTTGCGGGTCTGGCGCTGGGACTGCGGGCCAACCAGGTTGCGGTCGGGCTGGCGGTCGGCATCCTTGGCCAGGGCCTGTCGTCGCTGGTCGGCAATTCCTACGAAAGCCTGACCATTACCGGCTTGCCAAAGCTGGCCTTTCCCGGCCTGTCGGACCTGCCGGTGGTGGGGGGCATGTTCGTGCAGGACATTGTTGTGTGGCTGTCGCTTGTTGCGACTGCGGCGATCTGGGCGATGTTCCGCTATTCGCGTCTTGGCCTGGTCTTGCGCGCCATAGGCGAGAACCCGACTGCCGCGCGCGCCATCGGCTACCGGGTCATTGCGCTGCGCCTCTGGGCGGTCGTGTTCGGCGGAGCCATGGCGGGCTTTGCCGGGGCCTATGCGGCCACGGTCTATACCCCGCTTTGGGCCGATGGAATGATCGCCGGACGGGGATGGATCGCCTTGGCGCTGGTCGTGTTTGGCACTTGGCTTACCGGAAGGATCTTCTTCGGAGCGCTGTTGTTTGGCGCGCTGTCGCTGGCCAGCCTTGTCGCGCAGACCGAAGGATGGGCGGTGCCGTCACAACTTCTGTCAAGCTTGCCCTACATCGTGACCATCGTGGTCCTGGGCATCATCACATCGAACAAGAAACTGCTCAAGCTCAACGGAGTGGCGTCGCTGGGCGAAACCTTTGGCCCCTGACAGCACCGCGCTATCGCCCATGACGCACTGCATGACCGCTCCACGTGGCAACAATCTCTGGCCTTGAGGGTGCGTAGAAAAGGGGGCAGACAGACGTACGCGTTGATGCGACGGGCAGGTTCAGGCCGATGACTCGTTTGTATGTTCAGCTTCGTTTGCCATTGGTTTTCGTCTGCTTGTTCCCGCGGGGCCCGGACTGCACAGGGGTGTTGGCCCGATTCTCGTCCGCGAGTTTGCGCCAGCGTTCAAGACGATCCGGATCAAGTCGTCCGACCGAAACTGCCGCCCGGACCGCGCATCCCGGCTCATGGTTGTGCGTGCAGTCCCTGAAACGGCAGTCAGGGGCAAGCTCGGCGATTTCGGCGAACACCTGATCCAGCCCGACTGAAAGGTCGCTGGCATGCAGTGTCCGGATGCCGGGCGTGTCGATCACCCAGCCGCCTCCGGCAATGCGATGCAGCGAGCGGGATGTGGTGGTATGGCGACCTTTGGCGTCGGATTCGCGGATGCTGCCGGTCAATTGCGCCTCGTCCGTCGCCTTCTGTGAAAGCGTATTCAGGAGTGATGACTTCCCCACACCAGACGAGCCTACCAAAGCGACCGTTTGGCCGATCGCGCACCATTGGGCCAGCGCCAGGGCCGCATCTGGTGCCGTTGCGTCCAAAGTGACGACCTCCAGGCCGCGCTGCAGGCCTGACACCTGATCCCGCCAGGGCCCGGTGTCTTCCACCTGGTCCGCCTTGGTCAGGATGATCACCGGCGTTGTCCCGGCCTCGTTGGCAAGGGCCAGATAGCGCTCGAGCCTTGCAACGTTCAGGTCATCGTTGCAGGACGAGACGATGAAGAGCGTGTCGACGTTCGCGGCGATAAGTTGCGGAGCCTGCCCGCCCTCGGTCCGCCTTTGCAGCGTGGTCTTTCGCTCCAGTCGTCGCACAGGGATCCGGGTGCTCATGTCCACCAGAATCCAGTCCCCCACCGCGTAGTCCGCTGTGCTGGACCGTTTTGGAAGACTCAGATTCACGGGACCGAACTGCGATTCAGCAGTTGCTCTGGCGCGATGAACGGTCGCGATGCGCATACGAGCGAGGCTTGTTTCCATTCGATCAAGTTGATCGTCGAAAAACGCCGACCACCCGAGTGCGGCCGGTGACAAAGGTTCCTTGTCTGATACATGAGTCATGATCATCTGCATGGGCGCGATAACTGGCAGATGCAAGGTTCGCTTTGAACGGCTCTGCCGACTGACTTCCGGGGTAACCTTGGGCGGAGACAGCGGCTGTTGCTCCAAAACAGAACGGCCGATTTCGACCAGGACGTGAGGTCGTCCCAAAAGCAACCAATCCGGATCATTCGGCGTATGAGCGGGCCAGCAGGATCGCACCGTCTAGCGCGCTCCCTAGGGGAGGCGCGACCGTCCAGCGGCGTGCCATGATTGGCGCAAAGACCGCGGCGAGGCCGCCGAGCAGGACCACAGGCAGCTGCAATCCGCCTTGCAGGATGTCGATGGCTCGGGCGCATTCGTCGCCGGCTTCGGCCAGGATGGCGACGGCGGTGGGGTCGGCCGACTGTATGATATGTGCGGCCAGGGTCGCGAAATCGGCTGGGCGGGCGCGGGCGGCGAAAGAGATGATCCCGGCGTCACCGCCCATCGTGTCGAGCATCTCTTGGCAAAGCGGGGTCATTGGCGCGAAGCCGTCAAGCGCCCGCAAGGTCCGGGACAGCAATTTGCGTCCTATCCACGCGCCGCTGGCTTCATCGCCGAGGATGAGGCCCTTTCCGCCAATTTCGCGCTGTCTGCCACCCTTTTGCAGGATGAAGACAGATCCGGTTCCGATCGCCGCAACGATTCCGTCCTGATGACCCAGGGCGCCCAGCACCGATATCTGGCCGTCCGTTACCACATGGCTTTCACGGAACGGCAAGCGGCTTTGCATGGTCCGCGCCGCTACAGGATCATTCGCGCCCGCCAAGCCCAATGCGGCCCGCACTGTCCCGTGATCGTGCGGGCCAAGAGCAGCGTTGCATGCCGCAACGATGGCCGACAGGGCGCCTTCAAGGTCGGTTGAGATGTTTGCAGGACCCGAAATGCCCTCTCCGATCAGGCGGCCCGCCTCGTCTATCGCCCGAGCTCGGCAGGTGCTGCCGCCGCCATCCACGCCCAGAAAGATGGTCAAGGGCCGCCCCCTTTGCCCAGGGTCCGGCCCATGACCAGACAATCCGGGTTTTGGTCCAGCACATGAAAGCCGACCCGGGCGTAGAACGCCTGAGCCGAGGTGTTGGCAAGCCCGACTTCAAGGAAAAGGCCCGGCACGCTGGCGGTGGAAAAGGCGTTGGTCAATGTCAGCATCATGGCTCGTCCGAGGCCCTTGCCCTGCGCCCGGGGCAACAGGTCGATATGGGCATGGGCGGGGTAGAGCGTCAGATCGACAGGCGGCTGACGGCGCGGCGCGAAGATGCGGGCGCGCACCCAGTCGCTTTGCCGCCAACGGCTTGCGTCGGGGCCGGGGTTGCGCTGGGTTGCGCGGAGGGGCGGATACCAGACCCGGTCCATCCAGTCGTCAAAGGCCTGCGTGTCGGGCGCGCCCAGCACATATCCGCAGACGCCGATTGCATCCTCAAGCACAAAGGAAAAGTCGGAGGCGAAGACCTGGTAGGGGACGGCATAGACAAGGCCGAGCAGGTCTGGATCATCCTGCAAATGGGTGCCGTCCTTGCCGGAATCGCCGGTCTTGAGGCAGATCTCCAGCAGAGCGCTGTGGTCGGCTGGCGACGCCCGGCGAATGCGGAACCCTTCGGCAATATCAGTCATGGTGATACTGCCCGTCCTCGTCCCGCTTGAGCAGTTCCTGAATGCCCACCCCGAAACCGAGGCGGTAAAAGTTGTGGATGCGCCCGACATCGGGGAAAGCGTCCTGCGCTGCGGGGCCGCTGTCCAGCCAGTTCAAATAGACGATCAGATGGCCAATCTCCTCGCGGGCTTCCCACAGATGCCGATGGAAGGTGTGGAAGAGCTCACGGTTTTCGACTTCGGTCATCAGCGTGAAAAGCCGGGTAATGCGCGCCTCGAAGCCGCGCAGCCGCTCCAGCCCAGCTTGCCATACCGGATCGGCCGGATCAGGACGATGCGCACGCAACAACCGACGGGCCAGCGCCAGCATTTCCGTGCTTTCCGGGCCTTGCGCAAAGGGCTGCCAGAAAAGATCCGACAAGAGGCGGACGAGGTCTGCAGGAACGGTCTCGTCGCCGGAAAATGCCAGGCGAAAGCGCGGCATCCAGGCAGCAAATACGTCGTCAAGATCGATCGGGCGGTTGTTCAGAAACGCGCCCGTGGTGCGGATTGCGACGAAGTTCGCTTCGGCTTCGTTGTTGGGATTGGTGAACCAGCCCGAGACGTGCGGCAGGATGTCCGCCCCGCGCCCACCGAGCGGCCCGGCATAGATGCGGCGGATGTCATAGTCATTGGCGTGGAAGTTGTCCCAGATCACCGGAGCCCGCCGCAACACCCGGGCCACCTGCCGCAGGCCTGCAGCATCGATGACCGGCGAGACGATTTCCGGGCCGGTCCACATGACCTCGATCCCTGGGTCCAGCGCGCGGCCCAGCATCTGCAGATAGGCGCTGCCGTTGGGGTCGCCTCCGGCCATGCGGCCACAGTATTCGGTGGGGCAGAATAGGACCGAGCCGCCTCGGGGGCGGACCTGGGCAAGCACGGAATTGGCGACATCGGCCTGAGCGGCCGCAAAGCTTACGAAGCGGTCGCGATCCGCTTCGGGCATCTCGGACGGGATGTCGTCGTACAGAAGCACGATATCGGCGACGCCAAGCGTCAGCATCTGGTCGATGCGCGCGGCAATTGCGGCCCTGTCGGCGGCGCTGGAATAGGTGATGTCAAGCGCGGGGGCGAGCGACATCAGGAACCGCAGGCCACGCGCCTCGGCGGCAGCCTTCAGCGCGGCAAGGTCCGTCATCTGTGCCGGGGAATAGGGACTGCGCCAGCGCGCGCGGATGTTCACATCATCTTTAGGCCCATAGATATAGGCGTTCATTCCGGCATCGCGCATCCAGTCCATGACCATATGCTTTTGTGCCGTCGCCCAATCGCGCCCGTAGAACCCTTCGATGACACCTTTCAACATGTTTCCCCCTAGTCCATTGCCGTCGCCGAAAGCCCGGCGATCACATGCCGCTGCAGCAGGAAGTACAGCGCCAGGATCGGCACCGTGGTGATGGTCAGCGCCGCAAAGACCATGGCGTAATCCGTGGAATAGCGCCCGAAAAACCGGATCAGGCCCACCGGCAGGGTGCGCTTTTCGTCATCCACAATGAACAGAAGCGCGAACATCAACTCGTTCCAGATGTTGATCGTGTTGACGATGGCCAGCGTCAGCATCGAAGGCCAGACCATCGGCACCGAGATGTCGCGGAAGATCTGCCAGATATTGGCGCCTTCCAGCATCGCCGCCTCCTCCATGTCGGGGCGGATGGAGTTGAAGTAGCCGGTCATGATGAAGATTGTCAGCGACAGGGACCAGGCCGTGCCCGCAAGGACCAGCGCGGTCAGCGTATTCAACAGCCCCAGGTCGCGCAGGATGGCGAACAGCGGTATTGCCACCACAGGAGGCGGCAGCAGCAGCCCGATCAGGAGGATGCGGTAGAGCCAACGGCGACCGGGAAACTCCAGCCTTGAAAAGGCAAAGGCGGCGGCGGTGGCAAGGCACACGGTCAGCGTGACCGCAGTCGCCGTGACGATGACCGAGTTCAGATAAAGCCCGCCGAGGCCGCCCTTGTCCCAGGCCTCGGCAAAGTTTGACCACTTCCAGTCGTTGGGCAAGCCGAACGGGTGCTTGAAGATCTCGCGGTTGGTCTTGAAGGACGACAGCACCATCCAGACGGCGGGGTAGAACATGGCGCAGACCACGGCACCGCCGAGCGCCAGTTGCAGCCATTCCCCTGGGCTGCGGCGGCTAATGGCGGACATGGTCGCCGCGCTCGGTCAGGCGCAGATAGATGATCGACACGATCAGGACGACTACGGCCAGGATCAC
Organism: Paracoccaceae bacterium; assembly: GCA_027484915.1. Taxonomy (GTDB): domain Bacteria; phylum Pseudomonadota; class Alphaproteobacteria; order Rhodobacterales; family Rhodobacteraceae; genus Tabrizicola. Next base: position 12,290 of record JAIXSA010000043.1, read on the forward strand.
GGTCATCGCTGTGGCATAGCCAAGCTGGTTGTTGTCAAAGCCCTGCCGGATGATCCAGGTCGCGGGCACCTGCGTGGTGTCGAACGGCCCGCCGTTGGTCATGGTGAAGAACAGATCGAACCCTGCAAAGCCGCCGGTCACGGCCAGAAGGACGCAGGTCAGCATCTGCTGGCGCAAAAGCGGCAGAGTGATAGTGAAGAACTGCTTGACCGGCGTGGCCCCGTCCAGCGTCGCCGCCTCGTAGATGGAGCGTGGAATGCGTCGCAGGGCGGCAAAGAATATCACCATGTAAAAGCCTGAAAACTTCCAGCCCGACACGAACATGATGGCGATGAGTGCGGTAGAGGACTGCGACAGCCAGGGCTGCGCCCAGTCTTGAAGACCAACCCCGCGCAGAACCGAGTTCAAGAGCCCAAGGCGATAATCCAGCACAAAGGCCCAAAGCACACCTGCGGCGGTCATCGACAGCACCATCGGCGAAAAGAACATGCCGCGCATGATCGAGTATCCCGGCCGGTCAGAGTTCAGCATGACGGCCATCACAAGGCCGAAGCTGACCTCCAGCACCAGGGTCCCAAGGATGTAGAGCGTGACATGCAGGTAAGAGGCAAGATGCACCGGATCGTCAAAGATCGCCCGGCGGAAATTGTCCAGACCAACCCAGTCGGGCGCGGCGTAACCGCTCCATGAGGTGAAGGCATAGTAGACCGAACTGGCCAGCGGCCACAGGACAAAGAGGCCGAACACCAGCATGGCCGGGGCTACGAACAGAAGGTTCGAGGCCCCGGTCGAGATCGGTCGGTGTCGGTTGTTGCGATCGGCCATCAGGTCAGGGCTTTGGCATGGCGCCCACGGTTTCATCCAGCCAGGTCAGCGCATCTGCCGCTGACTTCTCACCGCTCGCCGCATAGGCCGCTGCCTGGTAATAGGCCTCGGCCACGGGCACAGGATAGGTGGTGTCGGGCGGAGAGACCATTGCATCGGCACCGGCGAGCATGTCGGCCATACCCTTCATTTGTGGCGACAAGTTTGCCTTTTCAGCCACTCCCTCGACCGGACTGATGGCTCCGGATTGCGCCCAGCGAACCGCTTCGTCCTGCGAGGTCAGGAACTTCAGGAATGCGGTCGCCTCGGCTGGATGGGCGGCTTTGGCGTGCTGGACAAAGCCCGTCATCGTGCCGATCACGCTTTTCGAGCCATTCATCGCGGGGTCGATCACCGGGGTGTCAAACTGGCCGTAATCAAACCCTTCGACCGCGAGATCGCCCTCGGACCCGACCAGCCATGACCCGATCGGGTGCATCGCCGCCGCTTCCTGGAAGAACGCCGCCATGGCTGGATCGGCGCCCAGGCCCTGCATGTCCTTGTTGAAGGCGCCGGCCTCGGCCAACCCCTGCATCAGTTCCAGCGGCTTCAGAAAGCCAGCCTCGGCAAAAGTCTTCTGCTGGCGGAAAGCTGCGTCATACTCGGCCGAAGGGACTGTACGAGCCGCGATATGCGAAGCCCAGTTGCCAAGGGGCCAAAGCTCGTTGTTGCCGGTGACGATCGGGGTTTCGCCCGCCGCAGCAAGCACCTTGACCAGAGCCAGGAAATCGTCCCAGGTCGCGGGCGGCACCAGGCCGTTCTCGGCAAAGATGGTCTTGTTGTACCAGATCGTATTGGTCACATCGAGCGAGATGGGCACCATGTAAATCTTGCCGTCAAAGGCAGTTCCCGAGCCCGGGGAAAAGGCGCTTTCGATGAACGTGTCCTTCCAGCCATCGGACATGGCGGCAGACAGGTCGTACGCATAGCCCGCCTCGACATCGCGCTGAACAGGATAGCCTGCCCATTGGAAGTAGATGTCCGGCACCTCGTTGCTTTGCAGTTGGGTGATCAGACCGGTGTCCGAATAGATGTCGTCGTCAAAGACGATCTGCTTGACGGTCACCCCAGGGTTCGCCGCTTCAAAGGCTGCGACGATCGTGTCGAAAGCCTCCTTGCCGGCACCTGACGACATCGGATGGGTTATGCGAATTTCGACATCGGCCAAGGCCGTCGTTGCGGCCAGAAGCGCCATGGCGCCGGTTATGGCCAGTCCGGTAAAGAGTTTCATTCGGTGCTCCCCTGGTTGGCGAATTGGTATGTAATTGGATTGGACCATCGCATTCTTGTGGCGATTTTTCCCAACAAAAGAAAATCTGCTTGAAGAAAGCAAGCGAAAAAACATACCACTGGTATGAAACTTGGTCCGATCAACGGGAGAGCGAACATGTTGAGCGTCGTGACCGAACGGCTGAGAGCTCAGGATGGGCCGCTGTCGCATCGGCTGAAGACGGCCCTTGCCCTGTCGATCCGCGACGGGTCATTGCCGCCGAACCGCGCGCTGCCGTCCGAGCGCGACATGGCCGAGGTTCTGGGCGTCTCACGCTCAACCTTGCGCGGTTGCCTCAAGGACCTGGCGGACGAGGGCCTGGTTCAGACCCGCCATGGCGCTGGTACTGTGGTCGTGGGACAGATCCCCAAGGCGCTGTCGCGGCATTCGGGCTTTACCGAGGACGCGCGCGCGCGCGGTCTGGTGCCGTCCAGCGATATCCTGTCGTTGACCATTGGCCCTGTCGGGGCGGACACCGCACTGCGAACAGGCATGCCACTGGGCAGCGACGTGCTGACCCTCGTGCGCCTTCGCCGTGCGGATGGCGAGGCCCTCTCCTATGAAAGCGTCACTGTACCGGTCTGGGCAGTTGGTGCGGATTTCGACGGCAAGGGCTCTCTCTACGACCGTATGGACGCGTTCGGGACAAGGCCAAAGCGGATGCTGCAGACCCTGGAAGCCGTGTCACCGCCGGCCGACATCGCCCAGCTTCTTGGCATCTCTTCCAGCTCGCCAGTGCTGCGCATTGCCCAGGTCGGTTATGGCCCAGACGGCAAGGCCGTCGAAGATGCAGTCAGTTGGTATCGCGGCGACAAGTACAAGTACGTGGGAGAACTAGAGGGATGACAGCGCTGCGCCAAACCTATCGCGACCAGATCGTCGGCATCATGGACCGGCTCATATCTAGCGAAGGTGGGTCCTGGGATGCTGCCCGCGCGGCAATCGTTGCTGCGTTGCGGGCAGGGCGACTGGTCTATGTGGTCGGGTCTGGCCATTCGCATCTTCTGGCGCTGGAGGTCTTCTACCGCGCGGGCGGGATCGCGGCAGCCCAGGCGGTGCTTGACGAGGATCTCATGCTGCACCGGGGGGCCGAGCGGTCAACCAATCTGGAACGCGAGTCCGGTCGGGCGAGTGCCGTGCTGAAGGCATCGGGGCTGTCGGCGGGGGATGTCATCATCATAGCCTCGAACTCGGGCCGGAATGCCTATCCGGTCGAATTGGCACTGGAGGCGAAAGCTGCGGGCGCGACCGTGATCGGGCTCACCTCGCTGCGCCACACGCAGGGCGTGACGTCCCGCCATGCCTCGGGCAAGCGGTTGTTCGAACTGTCGGATATCGTCCTGGACAATGGCGGGGTGCCGGGGGACGCCGGGCTGACCGTGCCAGGGCATCCTGCCCCCATGGGCCCGACCTCGACGATTATCGGGGTCTGGGTGCTCAACTCTCTTCTGGCCGAGGCGGTGGCAGAGTTGGCGAAAGAGGGGGTCATCGTCGATGTCTGGCAAAGCGCCAACTCGGCATCGGGTGACAACAGTGCCGCGCTGATCGCGAAATGGCGCGAACGCGTGCAGGGTCTGTAGGAGGCAAAGGCCGGGCCATGGCGCATCTGACACTGACAGGCATCTGCAAATATTACGGCGCCCAGCCGGTACTGCAGGACATCAACCTGGACGTGCCCACGGGCGAGTTCGTCGTCTTCGTCGGCCCCTCCGGCTGCGGCAAGTCTACGCTTCTGCGGATGATCGCGGGGCTGGAAAGCATCACCTCAGGCGAATTGTTGGTCGACGGCCAGCGGATGAACGAGGTCCACCCAGCCCGGCGCGGCGTTGCGATGGTGTTCCAAAACTATGCGCTCTATCCCCACATGACTGTGCGGGGAAACCTTTCCTACGGGCTGAAGATCGCCGGAATGCCCGCGCCCAAGATCGCGGCCAAAGTGGACGAGGCCGCCGAGATGCTGCAGCTCACACCCTATCTGGACCGGCGTCCGGGCCAGCTTTCGGGCGGCCAGCGGCAACGCGTAGCCATCGGTCGGGCACTGGTGCGCGACCCCAGACTGTTCTTGTTCGACGAACCTCTGTCCAACCTAGACGCAGCCCTGCGCAGCGCCACCCGAGTTGAAATCGCCCGGCTGAAGAAGGCCATGCCTGCTACGACGATGATCTATGTCACACATGACCAGATCGAAGCTATGACGCTTGCCGACCGGATCGTGGTGATGAACCAGGGCCGCATCGAACAGGTGGGCAGTCCACTGGACCTCTATCACCGCCCGGCTAACCGGTTCGTGGCAAGCTTCATCGGCTCGCCCGCGATGAACTTCGTGTCACCCGATGACCTGACCCAGGAGATGCCCGAGGCCTTCGAGATTGGGATCCGCCCCGAAGATCTGCGGCTGGTGTCCGAAGATCAGGCGCAGTTGCGGGGCATGGTAGAGCATTGTGAGCGACTTGGCGAAGTGACGATCGCCCATTTGCGTCTGTCTCGCGGTGGCGCCCTTCTGGCCAAGTTGCCAGGTAATCCCGAAATCAATGGTGGTGACGAGATCTTCCTGACGTCCGAACCGGACCGGCTACATTGCTTTGACAAGGATGGCCTGCGGATCGGCGATCTGGGCTAGCGCCGGGCAAGCCAGGCCGGAGCTTGGCATCACGCCCTCTACTCGACAGCATTCTGCGCAATCCAGACTTCTCCCAGCACGCGGACCGTGCGATCGCTGCAGCGGACTCCACCTTCGCGTTCGAGGTATATCGCTGCATCTACGGCCAGAGGATCTCCGAAACCTCATCATCCACCCTCGGCGGTTCATGGAGCAGAATCATGACGTTGTCGACAAATCGGCGGCCGGAATACGAGCATTCGCGTTGGAATCAGGGGCAATCGCTCTGCAGGATCGTCGAAATATCGCCCGGGCATGGCACACGCACGGTCATCGAGGCGATTAATGACTTGGCCGCGATGGAAGGATTTGGCGAACCCATGAACCCGTGCCCATCACCCTCGGCGCCACGCAGGTAGAGCTCCGGGAGATGGAGCAGCGGCTTCGGGAAGGCGTCAACATGGGTGCAAAGCCACAAAGAGTGGCACCGAAGCGGCGGCACTTGCGGCCCTTTAGTTGGACGCAACGGCGCTGACGGCCTTGGTCGATGGCAATCCCGGCCTCCACGGACAGGTTGACCAATTGGCTTGGCTCTACAGTTCGAACGCAGTCAAGCGCGTCTCCTCCAGCCCAAACTACGCTCCGGGGGCGGGCGGCCTGCCCGATCTGGACACATTGTCCGCTGCGCTCGATCGTGTCTTTCCGCAGGTATTTCGAATGGCACGAGACAGAGGGAATGAGCATCAGCTCGGGGAGCCCGTCTGTCAGAGTACACGCAGCGGAAAAACGGGGCTCGCCGGCACCGCGGTTCCTTGCTTGGAAGGCTAGTGCGCAAATACTGATTAAGCAAGAATTTTCAAAGGTTTACTCCTCACGGAGTGAGCGGTTTGTCGGCATACTGTCGGAAAGTGATTCTTGGAGCGGGCGGCGGGAATCGAACCCGCGTCTTCTGCTTGGAAGGCAGAGGTCTTACCATTACACAACGCCCGCGCTGCCTCAGCTAGGTATTCGGGACCGGGCTTCTCGTCAAGGCAGGACTGTCCCGAAGGACTGGCGAAGACCTTTAACTGGCTGCTTATAGCGGCAGAGAAGGGCGGAGAAGTCGTTCGATGCCAAGGGACGCTTTAGGCCGAGAGCTCTCGTCCGCGCATTTCGGGACGACAGTGAGCTACTCCCCGAAAATCGGACAGTGACGGAAGCTATGATCTGACGTCTGCTGGTCTCCAAGGACGAGGAGATCAGGATATGAAGAAACGCAGGAACCATGACGCTGGGTTCAAAGC
>JAIXSA010000028.1 GCA_027484915.1 Paracoccaceae bacterium
AACGACACGCTTCTGGGCGACGTGCAGGACAACCTGCTGCAGGGGATGGCGGGCAACGACGTTCTGGACGGGCGGACGGGGCGCGACACGCTGCAGGGCGGTGATGGGCTGGACACGCGTCTGGGGGGCGAGGGCGACGACCGGCTGGAGGGCGGGCGCGACGCCGACCGGCTGGAGGGTGGGGCGGGCGACGACCGGCTTTTGGGCGAGGACGGCACCGACCTTCTGCTCGGTGGGGCCGGGGCCGACACGCTGGACGGCGGGCTGGGAAGTGACCGGCTGGACGGTGGTGCCGGAGACGACTGGCTTTCCGGCATGGCTGGTGCCGACACTTTCGTGTTCGCGATGGGAGCGGACGTGATTTCGGACTTCCGCGACCTTGAGGACAAGATCATTCTGGACCGCGCACTTTGGGCTGGCGCACCCCCTGCCGTTTCCAGCCTGTTATCCGGCGCGACGATCACCGAGACGGGCCTACACTTCGATTTCGGCAACGGGAATACTCTGGACATTCACGGAATTTTCAACGCAAACCTGCTGTTGGACGACATGCTCTTCATGTGAGACGCGGCGGGTTCGATGGCGATCAGGGTGCTGGTAACGGGCGGCGCAGGGTATATCGGCTCGCATGCGTGCAAGGCGCTGGCGCGGGCAGGGTTCGAGCCGGTGGTTTTCGACAATTTCTCGACAGGCTGGAAGGCCGCGGTGAAATGGGGGCCGCTGGTTCAGGGCGACCTGATGGACCGGGCAGGCATCGACGCTGCACTGGCGGAGTACCAGCCGGAAGCAGTGATGCATTTCGCGGCGCTTTCGCTAGTCGGTGAGTCGATGAAAGACCCGGGCCTTTACTGGCGGGTGAACGTGGGAGGCGCGCTGAACCTGCTAGAGGCTTGCGCGACGGCTGGGGTCAAGAACTTTGTCTTCTCGTCGACCTGCGCCACCTATGGCGATCAAGATGGTGTTCTCCTGACCGAGGAGACGCCACAGCGGCCGATAAACGCCTATGGCGGGTCGAAGCTCGCAATTGAACAAATGCTACGCGATTTCGGCGTTTCAGCCGGGATCTCGCACGTGATTTTTAGATATTTCAATGTTGCGGGTGCCGACCCCGACGGCGAGACGGGTGAGCAGCATGTGCCGGAGACGCATCTGATTCCGCTGATGCTGGATGCGGTTGCCGGCAAGCGCCCGGCGCTGACAGTGTTTGGAACAGACTATCCGACGCGGGACGGGACCTGCGTGCGGGACTATGTGCACGTCAGCGACCTCGCGGATGCCCATGTGCTGGGGTTGAAGCGGCTTCTGGACGGTCAGGGCAACGGTGTCTTCTGTCTGGGTACCGGAAACGGCTTCTCGGTCCGCGAAGTGATCGAAGCGAGTCGGCTGGTTACCAACCGCGAGGTGCCCATCGTGATTGGCGGGCGGCGGGCGGGGGATGCGGCGGCGCTGGTCTCGTCCTCGACCCATGCGATCGAGGAGTTGGGATGGGAGCCGCAGAGGTCTACCCTACGGCAGATGATCGGCGATGCCTGGGCCTGGGCGCAGCGCCCCGGGTTTGAGAAATAGTCAAAGGTCCCAGTCGAGTTTGGGCTTTGGCTTCGGGGCCTCGGGAATCGGACCGCCCAGCCACGTGCCGCGCAGGGGCAGCTTGCGCTCGGCCCCCCAGTCGCCGGTCACTGTAAGGATGTCCCCTTCCAACATGACCCCGGCGACGGATTGGCCGGAGGGCCAGCGGATCGCGCCGATCACGTGGCGGATGTCGACCGTACCTTCCGTTTCCAGCGTCACCTGGCCGGGCTGGCCTGCGGCGGTCAGCGGGTCGGGGGTTTCCCTTGACGACAGGCCAAGCATCGGCAGGGCCGCGCCCTCCTCTACCCCGAGGCAGCCCTTGTGGCGGCTGTTCCAGGGGGTGTAGTCGCGGCCTCCGTTCGAGTGCCAGAGCATGGTCATCGGCAGTTGCGCGGGGTTGCGGAGCGAGAGGAACAGGTCACCCTCTGCGGGGCGCACGACGGCGGTCCACCCAAGGCGGGAGGCAGGGTCCTCGATCCCGGCGACGAAGTCTTCGTGTGCCTCGCCCCACGGATATCGGTGCAGGTTGACGGTGGAGCCGTCGGCGCCGGGGAAACCCGCGGCATCCTCGGCGCGGCGGGGGTAGGCGAGGAGCGAGCGGCCGCGCGTTGTCTCCAGCGGTTCGGCCAGCGTCTCCCACCAGCGCTTGCGCGAGAAGGAGAGCTTGGCGCCGTTCGGGACGGAGACCATGGCATGGTTGGCGACCGGAAGGGTGCCAGTGCCGCCGATGAAGAGATGGCGCTGGTAGACGAAGGGGTGATCGTTGTGGAGAGAAAGCTCCTTGAGGACGGTCGCGCCTTGGACGGAACCTTGCAGGACGGCGCGGAGGGTGCCGGGGGTGGAGGGGACGATGGCCCAGTCACCATTGGCGGGCAGGCCGTGGAGGCCGTCCGGACCGGTCGCGCCGAAGGGAGCGCAGAAGTAGTCTCCCGCCAACCAAGCCTGGTGCGGGGGCGCATCCGGCGGGACTTCGTTGGGCGACCAGGGGGCATGGTGGAGGGGGGCGACGGTTGCACCTTCGTCGGTGATTTCCATGCCCCGCAGAACCCCGCCTCGCGGGGTAAAGGTGATCCGGATGCCGCGGGCGGTGAGGGTTTGGGTCATGCTGGGCCCTCCTTTTTCGCTAGGCTAGTCCCGCGGGTCGCCGGGGCGCAAGGTCATGCGGGGAGGAGTTCGAGGGCGACGCCTTGGCCGACACCAACGCAGAGGGTGACGAGGGCCGATCTGGCACCGCTCTCCGAAAGGCGGCGGGCGGCGGTTCCGGCGAGGCGCGCGCCGGACATGCCCAAGGGGTGGCCCATCGCGATGGCGCCGCCATAAGCGTTCAGGCGGGCGTCGTCGTCGGCCATGCCCCAGACGCGGGTGCAGGCGAGGACCTGGGCAGCGAAGGCTTCATTGAGTTCGATGACCTCGTAGTCTTGCGGGGCGCGGCCGGTGCGGGTGGCAAGCCGGGCGGCGGCTTCGACCGGGCCGGTGCCCATGATGCGGGGTTCGACCCCGCCCGAGGCGGCCTGTCCGATGCGGGCGAGCGGGGTGAGGTGATACTTGCGGACGGCGGCGGCAGAGGCGAGGAGGACGGCAGCGGCCCCGTCGTTGACGCCTGAGGCGTTCCCGGCGGTCACGGTACCTGGGGTGCGGAAGGGCGTGGGGAGGGCTGCAAGCTTTTCGAGTGACGTCGGGCGCGGATGTTCGTCGGCGGAGACGACGGTGTCGCCCTTGCGGCCCGGGATGGTGACGGGCAGGATGTCTTTCTCGTGCCAGGCGGCATCATAGCGGGACTGGCTGAGTAACGCGAAGCGGTCCTGATCCTCGCGGGTTATCTGGCGCTCGGCGGCGAGGTTCTCGGCCGTTTCGGGCATGGCGTCGGTGCCCCAGAGTCGCGCCATGCGCGGATGGACGAAGCGCCAGCCGATGGTGGTGTCGAAGATTTCGGGCGCTCGGCCGAAGGCGGTTTCCGCCTTCGGCATGACGAATGGCGCGCGGGACATGCTTTCGACGCCGCCGGCTATGATGATGTCTGCTGCCCCGTCGCGGATGGTACGGGCGGCGGTGATGACCGCGTCAAGGCCCGAGGCGCAGAGGCGGTTCACAGTCAGTGCGGGGACAGTGGGGCCGAGGCGGGAGAGGAGAGTGGCCATCCGGGCGACGTTGCGGTTGTCTTCTCCAGCCTGATTTGCGCAGCCGAAGATCACCTCGTCGACGGGCAGGTCGTGGAGGTCGAAAAGGCCGTCGATCACGCGGGTGGCTAGGTCGTCGGGGCGTACCTGGGCAAGCGCCCCGGCGTAGCGGCCGATGGGTGTGCGGCGGTGGGCGCAGAGGAAAACTTCGGTCATGCGGCCTCCAGCCTGGGCGCGTGGTCGTAGCGGGG
>JAIXSA010000128.1 GCA_027484915.1 Paracoccaceae bacterium
CTGCCGGAAGGCACCGAGATGGTGATGCCGGGCGACAACCTGAAGTTCGTCGTCGAGCTGATCGCCCCGATCGCGATGGAAGAGAAGCTGCGCTTCGCCATCCGTGAAGGCGGCCGCACGGTTGGGGCGGGGGTCGTGTCCAAAATCATCGCTTGATGATTTTGACACTCGGGCGGCGCAGGCGTCGTCTCGAAGATCATCGCCTGATGACAATCGTAGGGTGGGCGATACCGCCCACCTTACGCCGAAGCACTGCGAAAGGGTCGTCCTGCGGGGCGACCCTTTTCCTATGGATCGTGCAGTCCTATCTCGCGCTGGAAGAACGCGGGAGGGACCATGCTACTGACCGGCGGCTGCCTGTGCGGCCATATCCGCTTTGCGGCCAAGGGGCTGCCGGGCAACCCGCATACCTGTTCCTGCCACATGTGCCAGCGCCATTCCGGTGCGCCGACGCTGGTCTGGGTGTCCTACGCCAAGGCCGACATTGCCTGGACCGGCCCCGGCGGTGCGCCGGCCCTTTGGCGGTCTTCGGACATCTCGTCGCGCGCCTTCTGCCCCCGCTGCGGATCGACCCTCGGCGCGGTGGACGACGGTCCTACCGTGGGCCTGGTTTCGGGCAGCTTCGACCGACCCAATCTGGCTGTCCTTTCCCCGACAAGGCACAGCTACAGCGGGTCGCGCCCGAAATGGTGGTGCTTTGGCGCAGGCGGGACGCGGATCGGCGGATGACGCCTTTCCTCCAAGCATGATTTGACGATTCGCCCTCGCGGCCTCACATTGCCCTTCTGACCAGTCGGGGGAGGACAGGTATGTGTCAGATGTTCGCCGGGCAGGACCCGGCCCGCTATGAATATGTCACCCGTCGCCTGCGGCTGAACGGGCAGTCGACCAGTATCCGGCTGGAACGTGCTTTCTGGGGCATCGTTGACCAGATGGCGGCGAAGGACGGGTCCTCAACCCCGGCCTTCCTGTCCAAGCTTCACTCGGAAGTACTTGAACAGCACGGTGAAGCCACGAACTTCACCTCGCTTCTGCGCTGTGCCTGCACCATCCACCTTGGCGAGCTTGAGCAGGTACCGCAGCCCCAGCACGGGCGCTACGCAGCCGAGTAGAAAATCGGCGTGTAGTATTCACGTACTACCTGACCCCGAAATTGGTCCGTTAATCTTACCAGATGACGGCAATACCGGGGGACCTGATGGCCAAGCTGATTCATTCGATGGTGCGCGTGCTGGATGAGGCGCGCTCGGTCGCGTTTTATGACGTGGCCTTTGGGCTGAAGGTCGCGGACCGGCTGGATTTCGACGGCTTCACGCTGATCTACCTGTCGAACCCCGAGCAGAGCTTCGAACTGGAGCTTACGGTCAACAAGGGCCGGACCGACGCCTACAATCTGGGCGACGGCTATGGCCACATCGCCGTCAGCGTCCCGGATGTCGAGGCCGAGCACGCCCGGCTGACCGCCGCGGGACTTGCCCCGCGCAAGGTCGTCGACTTCCGCAATGGCGACGTCTCTGTCGCCAAGTTCTTCTTCATCGCAGACCCCGATGGCTACCAGATCGAGGTCATCCAGCGGGGCGGCCGCTTCCTCTGAGGAGGGGGGAAGCGGCCGGACCGGTCAGACATCAAGGGAGGAAACCATGACGAAACACGACCTGCGGGGGCTGACCCGGCGTCAGCTTCTGACCCGCTCACTTTCTGCCGGAGCGCTGGCAGTGGTGGGCACCGGCTTCATCGCCGCGCCAGACGCCGCTTGGGCGGTCGAGGTGACCGCGATCACGCCGGAACAGATGGCGACGCTTTTGCAGATGGCGCGCGACATCTACCCGCACGACCAGGTGGCGGACAAATTCTACGCCGTTGCCGTCAAGGGCTATGACGCCGAGGACCGCAAGGAGTTCGTCGCCGCCGGAATCGCCGAGCTGGACGCCGCCGCCAAGGCGCAGGGCCACGCGGCCTATGCCTCGATCGGGTGGGAAGAGGACCGGGTCAAGGTGCTGCAGGCCATCGAAACCGGCACCTTCTTCCAGACCGTCCGGTCCGGCCTGGTGACTGGTCTCTATAACCAGAAAGAGATCTGGCCGATCTTTGGCTACCAAGGGGAAAGCTTCTCTCAGGGTGGCTACATCGAGCGCGGTTTCAACGACATCGACTGGCTCTGAGGGGAGGGCGGACACATGGTTGCGAAGTTTGATCTGAACGACGATTCTGTGGTCGTCATCATCGGCACCGGAGCGGGTGGCGGTGTTCTGGCGAACGAGCTGGCGCAGAAGGGCGTCAAGGTCGTGGCGCTGGAGGCAGGCGGGCGCTACCTGCCCGAGGATTACATCAACGACGAATGGGAGTCGTTCGGCCAGCTGGCCTGGCTGGACGCCCGCACCACCAGCGGCGACTGGCGCGTGGCCAAGGATTTCAGCGGTCTTCCCGCCTGGATCGTGAAGGCCGTCGGCGGCACGACGACGCACTGGGCGGGCGCCTCGATCCGGTTCCAGGATCACGAATGGAAAGCCTTGTCCACCTACGGCGAGGTCGAAGGGGCGAACCTGCTGGACTGGCCAATCGACGGGGCGGAAATGGCACCCTGGTACGAAAAGGCCGAGGAAAAGCTGGGCGTGACCCGCACCGGCAACCGTCCTGGCCTGCCGGGGAACAACAACTACCTTGTGTTCGAGAAGGGCGCGAAGTCGCTGGGCTACAAAGAGGTTCACACCGGCCGGATGGCGATCCAGTCGTCGGATGAAACCGGCAACCGCATCTCTTGCCAGCAGACCGGCTTCTGCTTCCAGGGCTGCAAATGGGGTGCCAAGTGGTCCGCCGCCTATACCGACATCCCGGAAGGCGAAGCGACGGGGAACCTGGAGGTCCGCGACCGCAGCCACGTCGCCAAGATCCTGCACGACGAGACGGGCAAGGTCACCGCAGTCGAATACTTCGACAAGGACGGCAACAAGCACACCCAGAAGGCCCGCATCGTCTGCGTCGCGGGGAACACCATCGAAAGCCCGCGGCTTCTGTTGAACTCGGCGTCGGAAATGTTCCCGAACGGGCTGGCGAACTCGTCCGACCAGGTGGGCCGCAACTACATGCGTCACGTCACCGGGTCGGTCTATGCGATCTTCGACAAGCCGGTCCGCATGTGGCGCGGCACGACAATGGCGGGGATCGTCCAGGACGAGGCGCGGCACGACCCGTCGCGCGGTTTCGTCGGCGGGTATGAACTGGAGACGCTGTCCCTGGGCCTTCCCTTCATGGCGGCGTTCCTGAACCCGGGTGGCTGGGGCCGGGGGTTCACCACCGCGCTGGACCACTATGAGAACATGGCCGGCATGTGGATCGTGGGCGAGGATATCCCGCAGGCCGACAACCGCGTGACGCTGCACCCCGAGCAGAAGGACCAGTGGGGCCTGCCGATCCCGAACGTCCACTATTCGGACCACCCGAACGACATCGCGATGCGCGACCACGCTTACAAGCAGGGCATGGCGATGTACGAGGCGGTGGGCGCGACCCGCGCATTCCCGACGCCGCCCTACCCCTCGACCCACAACCTGGGCACCAACCGGATGAGCGAGGACCCGACGAAGGGCGTCTGCAACAAGTGGGGTCAGACCCATGACATCGCGAACCTCTTCATCTCGGACGGGTCGCAGTTCACCACGGGCGCGGCGGAGAACCCGACGCTGACCATCGTTGCGCTGGCCATCCGTCAGGCCGACCACATCGCCCGCGAGATGAGTGCCGGCAACATCTGACCTGGCATGTCAGACGGCGGCGGGCACCTTACCCAAGGGTGCCCGCCGTCGCTTTTGCGGGGCCATCTGCCCGTCGAAGCTTTTCTCCTTCCCGGCGACCTTGCCCCCCCATCGGCCTGTCCCTTACCCTCCTGCTGGCGTGCAACCGGTCGACACTGTAAATGTTGGCGATGAGCAGCGATTGACCTGCCCTTTGCACCAAGGACAGCCCTCTCCGCCGTACAGTCGCGTCAACCGCGCCGCATCTGCCAGCCAAGCCGCACGCCGGGATGGGCCTTGATCTGTTCAAGCATGGCCTTGAACATTTGCTTCGGCACCATGTCACGATGCCAGGCGGCGGCCTCGCGCACCCGGCCCATCAGCCGTCCGTCGGTCAGGCTGCCCACCCGCGCCGCGTCCACAGCGGTCTTGGTCACCTCGGCCATGCAGAGGAAGACAAGTCCCACCTTTGGGACGAAGGCCAGCGGCAGGAACTGGTCGCGCAAGGCGACCATCTGGGCCGATAGCCAGGGTTGCACCGACATCAGATAGTCCTGATGCACCAGGATCGAGCGCCCCGGCACCAGGGCCGGGAAGAACTGTTCGGCGATATGGTCGGCCAGGGCCGCGCCCTTCGCGGCATCCACGGACAGGATCTCGATTGCTTCGCCGGTCCAGCGCATCTGGCCGATGTCGCCGACATGCAGGGTCAGATGATCCGCCCAGGGCGCAAGGTGCCTGCGCGCCACGGGCAAGAGGTCGGCGTCATCCGCCTCGGGCAGGGGCTCGTCCGGCATGTATTTCGCCCAGAACGTGCGCGAGGATCGAAAGCGGTCATAGCTGTGGACGTGGAAGCGGCGTCCCGACAGCGCCAGACCCGACAGAAGCCGCGCCGCCGACCCCCCGGCATAGGCCCCCAGGTCCACGGTCGCGCCGTCCCCCTGCACCCGGCGGCCAAGCCAGTGATACAGCTGGCGCTCTTCGGGCGTCAGCATCGTCGGAACCTGCGCCGCCGGGCCGAGATCGGCCTCGGTCACTGCCAGCCAGGGCCGCGACGCGAACTCTGCCACGATGTCCGATACCGACTGCAAGGCGCGCCTCCTGCCTGCAGACTAGGCAACCGGGTCGGGGCTTTCCAGAACCACTTCGTACGACTTCGTCTTCTCGTCGAGGAGGCGCGAAAGGGCGCCATCACCGGGCTGCTGTCCCCAACCCCGTCCGCGCCCCGGTCTTCCGACAGCGGTCCGAGCAGAAGCGCACCGAATCCCAATCCCGTTCCCACTTCTTGCGCCAGCTGAACGGCAGCCCGCAGCAGGCGCAGACCTTCTGTGGCAGGTCCGATTTCTTGCGCATCTTCGGCATGGCGTCTCCGCTGTCCCTGCTGAAAAGCTGGTGCCCGACGTAGCCAAGACAAGCCGTGACGGTGAGAGAATCCCTTGACCTCCTGCGTCGGCTGCCGTAACTCGACCTCCGCGTAGGGGTATAGCTCAGCTGGTAGAGCGACGGTCTCCAAAACCGTAGGTCGCGGGTTCGATCCCTGCTGCCCCTGCCATTCAAACTGCCTCACAGTCTGGCAGTTTCGACGGAACCTTCACAGACGACGATCTTGCAGCCTAGGGCCGGTATGGAACTTTCCTTCCAGCATCGCGCACTATGCATTTCCGCATCACGGTTCTGCCAACCGGGATTTGCAGCTGGGAACGTGCACAGGAAGTTTCGCCCCCGAGTCGTGCAGGCCGTGCCCGCCGTTCAGGGTTATGCAGACGCTGCCCGTTTGTCGGCATCGAACCAGATCCGCCGGGCATTCTGATGAAGAATCAACGCGCGATCCGATTGCGACTGGTCCTGCAGCAGGGCCAAGGTCGTAGCGACCCATTCCGACAATGATGACTGCAGCGTGCAGACTGGGCTGTCCGAGCCCCAGACGATGCGCCCCGGCCCAAAGCATTCGATCAGGTGGGATACATAGGGTCGCAGCGTCTGGAGGGTCCAGTCGGCTGGGCCGTAGGCGCTGATGCCGGACAGCTTTGCGTTGAGGTTCGGGCGTTCAGCCAGGCGGCGGATCGAAGCGGCCCAGTCGTGGAACGCACCCGAGGCAATTGCCGGAACGCCGCAGTGGTCCAGGATGAACGTCGTGTCGGGGCAGGCATCGACCAGCTGGACGGCCAGCGGCAACTGACGCTGCAGCATGCAGATGTCGAAGGGCAGCCCCGCCTTGCCCAGCTTGCGGAGGTTGCGGCGGAAACGGGCATCCTCGGACACGGCGTCGGGGACCACGTGCAACACGCGCCGCACACCCCTGACGACCTTTTGGTCCACCCGGTCAAGCCAGGCTTCGAACCCCTCGGATTCCGGGCGGGCCGCGCTGATCGCCCCGCGCAGCGGACTGCCGGGGCGGGCCATCATCTCGGCGACCCAGGCCGTTTCCCGGTCGATGTCGGCCTCGGCAACATCGACCTCCATGTGCAGGACATCCGTGATCCCCACGCGCGCGGCTGTCGCGAGGTAGGCGTCGAAGTCCCAGTCCCGGTCAAGCGGCGGCAGACTTGCGAGCCAGGGGTAGCTCAGCCGCGACCGGTCGATGAGGTGAAGGTGCGTGTCGAAGATCATTCCACTCTCCCGAATTTCGCGTACGAGACGCACTTTCACATATAAACGCCGCTTGACGCAGTCTTTCAACTAGATTTATACATGAAATATCGTTCCGGATATGAAACAAATAGCGGTGCGAGGTGCGGTCACAGACGGCACGGCAACAGCCAGGGAGGAAATGCCATGAAGACATTCGCCGCCAGCAGCGCGCTGGCACTTTTGGCGGGGCTCGGCCTTGCCTCGGCAGCGCTCGCCGACGGCGAGTTTGCCGGGATCACCATCGATGCCAAGCTAATAGGTGGCCAGCAGTACGAGGCGCTTTACGCCCGCATCCCCGAGTGGGAGGCCAAGACCGGCGCCAAGGTGAACATCGTCAGCCAGAAGAACCACTTCGAGCTGGACAAGGAATTCAAGGCCGACATCGCCTCGGGGTCCATCACCTGGTGCGTGGGGTCGAACCATTCGTCCTTCGCACCGCAGTATCCGCAGCTCTACACGGATCTGACGCCTCTGGTTCCGGCCGAGACCATCGCGGGCTTTGTCGGCGCGAACATCGCGGCGGCGACGTTGGACGGCAAGCTCGTCATGCTGCCGCGCGCGCAGTTCGACGTCTCGGCGCTGTACTACCAGAAGTCGCTGTACACCGACCCAGCCAAGGCCGAGGCGTTCAAGGCCAAGTACGGCTATGACCTCGCCGTGCCGGAGACATGGGACCAGGTTCGCGACCAGGCGATGTTCTTCGCCGATCCGCCCAACTTCTACGGCACGCAGTATGCCGGAAAGGAAGAAGGCATCACCGGACGCTTCTACGAGATGGTGATCGCCGACGGCGGCAAGCTTTTCAACGACGACTTCTCGCCTGCCTTCAACTCGCCCGAAGGCAAGATGGCGCTGCAGTGGTTTGTCGATCTGTACAAGGCGGGCGCGGTGCCGCCGGGGACCACGAACTATCTGTGGGATGACCTTGGCAACGGCTTTGCCTCGGGCACCATCGCGCTGAACCTGGACTGGCCGGGCTGGTCGGGCTTCTTCAACGATCCGGCAGCGTCCAAAGCCAGCGGAAACGTGGGCGTGGCACCCGCGCCGAAAGGGGCCGCGGGCGTGCGGACCGGCTGGTCGGGCTTCCACGGCTTCTCGGTCACCGAGGCCTGCGCCAACAAGGAGGCCGCCGCCTCGCTGGTCGACTTCCTGACGAACGAGGACAGCCAGACGCTGGAATCCGCCGCTGGCCCGCTGCCGACCCGCACGGCGGTCTGGGACAAGGTGATCGCCGCTGCCGCTTCGGACCCCTACAAGTCTGAAGTGCTGGCTGCTTTCCAGGAAACCGCGAAGACCGCCTTCCCGGTGCCGAAGACGCCTTACTGGATCGAAGCCTCGAACCT
Organism: Paracoccaceae bacterium; assembly: GCA_027484915.1. Taxonomy (GTDB): domain Bacteria; phylum Pseudomonadota; class Alphaproteobacteria; order Rhodobacterales; family Rhodobacteraceae; genus Tabrizicola. The sequence goes on from JAIXSA010000128.1 coordinate 7,706, forward strand.
GATCTACCCCGAGCTTCAGGCGGCGATCCTGGGCGACAAGACGGTGGACGAGGCGCTGCAGAACGCGTCTGACGCCGTCGACAGCCTGATGCGCGAGAACGGGGTCTACTGATCCCCCTCTGACGCAAAGGAAGCGGCGCTGTCTCCCCGGCGCCGCTTCCCCACCTTGCGGAAAGACCCTGATGTACCGGATGCGCCTTCCCCCGTGGCTGGTCCTTCTCATGCCAGCCTTCGTGATCCTGCTTGCGGTGGTCGCCATTCCGCTGGTTTTGAGCCTCTATTCCAGCTTCACCGCCTTCCAGTTGACCCGGCCCGAGACGATCACGAAGTGGATCGGCACCTTCAACTATCAGAAGGCAATGGGGGACGCGAACTTCTGGGCAGCCTTCGGGCGGACAGTGCTGCTCCTGACCGTGGCACTGAACCTGGAGATGCTGCTGGGCCTTGGTCTGGCGCTGATGGTCGCCAAGGTCACGCGCGGGCAGCGCCTGTTGCGCACGATGATGATGTTTCCGATGATGTTTTCGCCCATCCTGGTGGGCTTCCAGTTCAAGTTCATTTTCAACGACAATGTGGGTCTTCTGAACAACGCCCTTCAGTCCCTGGGGCTGACGGACGTCGCGATCCCCTGGCTGGTGGACGGCAATCTTGCCTTCATCGCCATCGTCACCGCCGAGGTCTGGACCTCCACCTCCGTCTTCGCGATCCTGATCCTCGCCGGTCTGTTCGCCATCCCGCAGGACCCGGTCGAGGCCGCGCGGGTCGATGGCTGCACGCCGTGGCAGACCTTCCGCTATGTGACGCTGCCGTTCCTGATGCCCTTCATCTACATCGCGATGGCGATCCGGTCGCTGGATGTGGCGCGGGCCTATGACATTGTGCAGGTGATGACCGCAGGCGGCCCCGCCCGCCGGACAGAGCTTCTGTGGACGCTGATCGGCCGCACCGGATACGTCGATGCGCGGATGGGGTACGCCAATGCGATGGGCTACATCGCGATCCTTCTGTCCATCGTCTTCACCGTCTACTTCTTCCGCAAGCTGACGACGGCGCGGACCAGCCTGGGCATGGGGGACTGACGCCATGGACCAGGGTCTGAACCACCGCATCCGCCGACGCCTGCTGAAGGCCGGGCACTTTATCGGCCTTTTCCTGGCGATGTCGCTGATCTGCATTCCCGGCCTCTGGGTCGTGCTGAACAGTTTCCGCCCCACGGTCGAGATCATGGCCAAGCCGCCGGTCTGGATCCCAAGCGAGCTGAACCTCGACAACTACCGCGCGATGTTCGGCGGGATCGGTGAAGGGGGCGTGCCGGTCCTCACCTACTTCTGGAATTCGCTGGTCATCTCGCTGACCTCCACCGTCATCGCGCTGCTGGTCGGGATGGCCGGGGGCTATGCCTTTGCGCGCTACCGCATCCCCGGCAAGTCGGCGATCTTCGTGGGGCTGATGGTCACCCGCGCCGTGCCGGGGGTGGCGCTGTCGCTGCCGCTCTTCATCCTTTACGGTCGGTTGGGCATCATCGACACGCATTTCGGCATGATCCTCGTCTATGTCGCGCTGAACGTGCCCTTCACCATCTGGCTGATCGACGGGTTCTTCCGCCAGGTCCCCAAGGAACTGGCCGAGGCCGCCGAGATCGACGGCTGCACCCGCTGGCAGGCCTTCTGGAAGGTGGAATTTCCCGTGGCGCGGGCGGGCATCGCCAGCGCGGGCATCTTTGCCTTCCTCACCTCGTGGAACGAATACGCGCTGGCCAGCCAGCTGACCCGGTCGCTGAATTCGAAAACCATGCCGGTGGGTCTCATGGACTTCACCTCGCAATTCACCCTCAACTGGGGCGGCATGTGCGCGCTTGCGGTGCTGATGATCATCCCCGCGCTGGTGCTGACCTTCCTCGTGCAGAAACACCTCATCGCCGGCCTGACCTTCGGCGGCGTGAAAGGATAAGACATGGCAGACGTGGTCCTGCGGAACGTCGTGAAGAACTATGGCGCGGTGCCGGTGGTCCATGCGATCAACCTCGACATCGCGCATGGCGAATTCGTGGTGCTGGTCGGCCCCTCGGGCTGCGGCAAGTCGACCACGCTGCGCATGATCGCGGGGCTGGAGGCAATCTCGGGCGGCACCGTTCAGATTGGCGAGCGGGTGGTGAACGACCTACCGCCGCGCGACCGCAACATCAGCATGGTGTTCCAGAACTACGCGCTTTACCCGCATATGTCGGTGCGGGAGAACCTTGGCTTCTCCCTTCACATCGCCAAGCGGTCAAGGGCCGATATCGAAAAGGCCGTGGCCGAAGCGGCCGAGATCCTGTCGCTGACCCCGCTTCTGGACCGCAAGCCGGGTCAGTTGTCCGGCGGCCAGCGCCAGCGCGTGGCCATGGGCCGCGCCATCGTGCGGCACCCGGACGTGTTCCTGTTCGACGAGCCCCTGTCGAACCTCGACGCCAAACTTCGCACCCAGATGCGGGTGGAGATCAAGCGCCTGCACCAGAAGGTCGGCACCACGATCATCTACGTCACCCATGACCAGATCGAGGCGATGACCCTGGCCGACCGCATCGTCATCATGCGCGACGGGCATATCGTGCAGATCGGCACGCCTTTGGACGTGTTCGAACGCCCTGTGAACGCCTTTGTGGCGACCTTCATCGGCTCTCCCCCGATGAACCTTCTTCCCGCCACCGTGACGGGCGGCGCGCTGCGGCTGTCGGACGGCACGCCTATTCCCCTGCCGCCCGGCCTGTCGGCGCGGGAAGGGCAGGCGGTCCACTTCGGCGTGCGGGCCGACAACATCATGCCCGAGGGTCACGCGATGCCTCCCACGGCGCATATGACCCATGTCGAGATGCCGGTAACCCTGACCGAGCCGCTGGGCACCGAGACGCTTTTGTTCGGCACGCTTTCGGGGACGGAGGTGCAGGCCAAGATGCTGAACCCGCGCCCGGTGCGGACAGGGGAGGTCCTGCGCTTTGGCATCGCGCTGGACAAGTGCCACCTCTTCGACGCCGAAACCGGCGCAAGTCTGAGGGTCTGATATGCCACGCATCGAACGGGCTGAGGCTTTCCTTGTCGACCTTGTCCCCAAGGTCAAACGCACCGACGCTATCCAAAGCTTCAAAAGCCAGGAGACGATCTTCGTCACACTGACCGATGCCGAAGGCGCCACGGGGAGGGGCTACAGCTACACCATCGGCGACGGGGGTCCCTCTATCCTCGCCCTCCTCCGCCACACCCTTCTCCCCGCGCTGATGGGGCGCGAGGCCGAGATGATCGAAGCCGTCTGGCGCGATCTTCTCTTCACCAGCCATGCCACGGCGGTGGGGCCGATCATGTCGCTGGCCCTCGCCGCCATCGACACCGCGCTGTGGGACCTGCGCGGCAAGCGGTCAGGGCTGCCCTTGCACGTCCTGGCCGGGGGCGCGAAGGCGCGCGTGCCGATGTATTCCACCGAAGGCGGCTGGTTGCACATCGAACCCGCCGCTCTGGTGGACGACGCGCTGGCCATGCGCGCGGCTGGGTTCCTCGGGTCGAAGATCAAGATCGGCAAGCCCACCGTCGCAGGCGACGCGGCGCGGCTTCAGGCCGTCCGCGCGGCGCTTGGTCCGGACTATGAGATCATGACCGACGCCAACCAGTCGATGACCGGAGCAGAGGCCGCGCGGCGGTTGCCGCTCTTGGAAAGCCTCAACATCGGCTGGTTCGAGGAGCCTCTGCCCTCCGACGATATCGCCGGCCACGCCCGGCTGGCGCGGCAATCCCGCGTGCCGATTGCCGTTGGCGAAAGCCTGTATTCCCCCGGCCAGTTCGCCGATTACATCGCGGCCGGGGCCTGCGGGATCGTGCAGGCCGATGTGGCGCGGGTCGGGGGGATCACCCCGTGGCTCAAGGTCGCCCACATGGCCGAGGCGCACAACCTGGCGATCTGCCCGCATTTCCTTATGGAAATCCATGTCAGCCTGGTCTGCGCCGTCCCGAACGCGCCTTGGCTGGAATACATCCCGCAGCTGGACGACATCGCCGCCCCGATGGGCCGTGAGGGCGGCTTTGCGCTGGCCCCGACCGCGCCGGGGATCGGGATCGACTGGGATGAGGCCGCGCTGGAGGCGCGCACTGCTGAAGGTAGCCATTTCGAGGTGACAGCATGAAACGCTATGGGTCCGCCATCGGTCTGTCGGAAGAGGGCAAGGCCGAATACCGCAAGCTGCACGCCGCCGTCTGGCCGGGTGTCCTGGCCAAGATCGCAGACTGCAACATCCGCAACTACTCGATCTACCTGAAAGAGCCCGAGAACCTGATGTTCTCGTACTTCGAGTACCACGGGACAGACTTCGCCGCCGACATGGCGAAGATGGCCGCCGACCCGGAAACCCAGCGCTGGTGGGCGATCAACATGCCGCTGCAGCGCCCCCTGGACACCCGCAAGGAAGGGGAATGGTGGGCCGACATGACGGAAATCTTCCATGTCGACTGACCTGTCGCAGGCAGTCCCGCTGCCGAAGACCAGCCTGCCCGTCGTGATCTTCGGCGCAGGTTCGATCGTGAAGGACGCGCATCTGCCCGCTTATTCCCGCCTGGGCTTCACCGTTGCGGGCATTTATGACCCCGATCTTGCGAAGGCGGCGGCACTGGCCGCACAGCATGGCACACGCGCGTTTGCCTCTGTGGCCGAAGCGACGGCGCTGGGAACCGGTGCGGTCTATGACCTCGCCACGCCGCCCGAAGTGATCACCGGCATCCTCTCGGCCCTGCCTGAAGAGGCGACAGTGATCATCCAGAAGCCGATGGGATCGGACCTTGCGGGGGCCGATGCGATCCTGCGCGTCGTACGGGCACGGCGGCTGAAGGCTGCGGTGAACTTCCAGATTCGGTTCGCACCTGCGCTCATGGCTTTGAAGGACGCCATCGCGCGCGGCATGCTGGGCGAGGTTGTCGATGTCGACGGGCTGCTGGCGGTCGATACGCCGTGGCACCTTTTTGCCTTCTTGGCCAAGCTGCCGCGGGTGGAGATCCTTCTTCATTCCATCCACTATCTCGACGCGATCCGCGAAATCCTTGGCAACCCGCTGGGCGTTCATGCCAAGACGATCGGCCACCCGTCCTCGACCGTTTCGAACACCCGTTCGGCCCTGATCCTGGACTACGGCCCCAATGTCCGCTGCGCGCTGTCGATCAACCACAACCACAGCTTTGGGCGGAAATTCCAGGCCTGCGAGTTCCGCATCTGCGGCACCAAGGGCGCGGCCTACATCAAGCTTGGGGTGAACCTCGACTACCCGAAGGGCGAGCCAGACGAGCTGTGGCTGAACACCGGTGCCGGATGGGAGCACGTACCCTTGCAAGGCAACTGGTTCATCGAGGCTTTCCTGGGCCGGTTCACGCAAGTCATGCGCTTTGCCGTGGGTGAGGATACAACCCTGCAAGGCAGCGCCGAGGATGCCTGGCACACCATGGCGCTGGTCGAGGCGGCCTATGAAAGCAGCGCCTTGCCCGCGCATCCGATCAAGGGGGCCCCCGATGCTTGAACAGGTCAAATACTTCGAGGACTTCGTCATCGGCGAGGGTCGCCAGACCGTCGGCCGCACGATCACCGAGACGGATTTCGTTGTCCATGCCGGCCATTCGGGCGACTTCTTTCCGCATCACCTCGACGCCGAGTTCTGCAAGACCCTTCCCTTCGGCCAGCGCATCGCGCATGGCACTATGGTCTTCACCCTCGGGGTCGGCCTGACCGCGACGATCATCAACCCCGTCGCCTTTTCCTACGGCTACGACCGGCTGCGCTTCGTGAAGCCGGTATTCATCGGCGACACGATCCGCTCGCGGGTGGAGATCATCGCCACCGAACCGATGGAAAAGCGGCCCGGTTTCGGCCGCGTCACCGAACGGCTGACCGTCTCCAATCAGCACGGCGACACGGTGCTGGTCGCGGACCACATCTACATGGTGGAGCGGCGGCCATGACCGGGCCGTTCCTTCTCCTCCACCCTGACGACAACGTGCTTGTCGCCCGCGCCACCGCAGCGGAGGGGACCGAGGTCGCGCTGGAAGGGGGCATGGTCCGCCTGACGCACTCGATCCCGATGGCCCACAAGATTGCCCGAGCAGCTATCGCGGTGGGGGAGACGATCCGCAAATATGGCATGCCCATCGGCATCGCGACGGTCGACATCGCGCCCGGGGCGCATGTCCATGTGCACAACATCCGGTCCGGCTACACAGCAAGCGTAGTTCTGCAGGACGCGGACGGGAGGTCAGGGTGATGGAAGGCTGGCTTCGTGCAGACGGGCGCAAGGGCATCCGCAACACGGTTGTGGTGGCCTATCTGGTGGAATGCGCGCATTTCGTCGCCTCTGAGATCGTGGCGGGCTTCCGGGGCCGCGACGTGCAGCTGATCGGCTTCCCCGGCTGCTTCCCGAACGAATACGCCGCGCGGATGATGGAACGGCTTTGCACCCACCCGAACGGCGGCGCGGTGCTTTTCGTCTCGCTGGGCTGCGAAAGCTTTGACAAGGTCCGCGCCTCGGCGGCGGTGGAGGCATCGGGCAGGCCGGTCAAGACGCTGGTGATCCAGAAGGCGGGCGGAACCCGCGCCACTGTGAAGGCAGGGCAGGACTGGGTGCAAGGCGCGCTGGCGGAAGTGGCGCATGTCCCCCGCGTGCCTATGGCGGTCGGCGATCTGGTCATCGGCACGGTCTGTGGCGGGTCGGACGGGACCTCGGGTATCTCGGGCAACCCGGCGGCGGGGCGGGCGTTTGATCTGCTGGTTGCCGAGGGGGCGGCCTGCATCTTCGAGGAAACGGGCGAGCTGATCGGCTGCGAAGACATCATGGCAAGTCGCGCGATCACCCCTGAGCTGGGGCAGGCCTTGCGGGAAAGCGTGCAGAAGGCCGAACGCTACTATGCCACCCTCGGCTACGGCAGCTTTGCCGCCGGCAATGCGGCAGGCGGGCTGTCCACGATCGAGGAAAAATCCCTCGGCGCCTATGTCAAATCCGGCGACAGCCCGATTTCCGGCCTGATCAAACCCGGCGACATC
>JAIXSA010000020.1 GCA_027484915.1 Paracoccaceae bacterium
CGGTCAGCGCGCACTGGACGACCTGACGCGCGTCACGGGTGCTGCCTGCAACAACCAGCTTGGCCTTCAGGCACTTGCCGCGCTGTCGGAACGCGTCTTCGGCCCCCTCGACACGCCGATCCTCTACGTCCTGCCCGAAGGTGTCGAGCAACCGCTCCACCTGCCCGGCGACATGATCATCCTGCCGCGCCGACTGATCGAACAGTCAAACGGCCCCGAGGCAGTCGCTGGCGCCGCGCTCGTCGAACGACTTCGCAGCCGCGCCCGCGACCCGATCATTCCCCTGCTCGACTATGCCGGGCTGAAGGCCACACTGCAGCTGCTGACTACGACTGAACTCCCCGACACCGCACTGGCCGGATATGGCGAGGCGCTCCTGCGCACTGCCCCGGTTGTCCTGGCTGACTCAAGCGTGCTGTCCGCTTTCGAGGCTGCGCAAATCCCGGCCACGCCCTATGCCCTTGCCGTCACGCCCGAGGCGAATGCCGGCCTTGCCGCGAACGAGCCCTACAAGGGCCTTGCGCCGACCCCCTTGATCCCGGACGAAAGCTGGATCGCGCTGCAGGGCATCTGCAGCGGCTAAATTTCTCAGGGGCCGATCAGCATCGCATCCGCAAAGCCGGACTCGCGCAGCCGCTGGCGTGCTGCCATCGCGGCCACCGCGTCGGGGAAGGGACCTGCGAAGACGGTGAACAGCGAACCATTGCCGCCCTCGACCCTGCCCCGGACCACGCGGTAGTCGAATTCTCCCAAACGCGCCTCGGCCCGGTCGGCGTACTGCGGATTGGCGAAACTGCCGACCGCGACGAGATAGCCGCCCGTTGCCTTGTCTCTGGGACTGGTCGTTTCTGCCGACGCCGGTTGGACCAATGCCCCCTCGTCCACTGGTACCCGCTGCCCTGAGGGCGGGTTGTCGCAGTCTGCCACCCCGTCGCGCGACACGCGGGGGATCCACAGCACTTCGGACCCGTCTCCGGCACGCGCAAACATGCAACCCTTGCTGTCGACGTACTGCAGCCCGGCATACTCTGGCGGGGGAAGCTCTGCCGGCCGCAGTGGCTCGGCCTCGGACGCTGTCCCCGCCAGGAACAGCAGGGGCAGCAGCGCCCGGATCATTTCGTTCCGAACATCCGGTCGCCCGCGTCGCCCAGGCCCGGCACGATGTAGCCGTGGTCGTTCAGGTGGCTGTCCACTGCCGCCGTGACGATCGGCACATCCGGATGCGCCTCCTTCATCCGGGCGATCCCTTCGGGCGCTGCAAGCAGGCACAGGAACCGGATCTGCTTCGCCCCCGCTTTCTTCAGCAGCGACACCGCAGCCGCCGAGGAATTGCCGGTGGCCAGCATCGGGTCGACGACGATGGCAATCCGGTCCTCCATGTGGTCCGGCAGCTTGCAATAGTACTGCACCGGCTGCAGCGTCTCGGGGTCGCGGTAAAGGCCCACGAACCCCACCCGCGCCGCCGGGATCAGCTCCAGAATGCCGTCCAGAAGCCCGTTCCCCGCCCGCAGGATGCTGACCAGCGCCAGCTTTTTCCCCTCGATGGCCGGGGCGTCCATCTCCTCCAGCGGCGTCTCGATCCGCTTCGTCGTCATCGGCAGTTCGCGCGTTACCTCATAGGCCAGAAGCAGGCTGATCTCGCGCAGAAGCTTCCGGAACGACGCGGTCGAGGTGTCCTTTTCCCGCATCAGGGTCAGCTTGTGCTGGACCAGGGGGTGCGACACGACGGTCAGGTGATCCAGCATTTCAAGCCTCCAGCTTCTTCGCGATCCTCGCCTTGGTATCCGCATCGCAGAAGGCCGCGTCAAGCGACTGGCGCGCGATCTTCCGGAATTGCCCCTCGTCCCAGTCGAAGGCGCGATGCAACTCCTCATACTCCCGCGCCATCGTGGTGTGAAAGAACGGTGGGTCGTCGGTCGAGATGGTGACCTTGCAGCCCCGCCGATCCAGCTCCGCAATCGGATGGTCGCGGAAGGTCGGATAGATTCCCAGCGTCACATTCGACCCCGGACAGACCTCAAGCACGATCCCCTTCTCGGCCAGCTCGTCGACCAGGCTGAGATCCTCGATGGCCCGCACACCATGCCCGATCCGCTCCACCTCCAGATCGCGCACGGCATCCCGCACGCTGTCGGGTCCGCCCCATTCCCCCGCATGCGCCGTCAGCCGCAAGCCGGCCTCCCGCGCGCAGTCGAAGGACCAGCGGAAATCCTTGGGCGCGCCGATCTTCTCGTCCCCCGCGATCCCGAACCCGACGATCCAGTCCCCCGCCGTCTCGGCCGCGCAACGCGCCGTCTCGCGCGCCTTGTCCGGACCGAAATGCCGAATGCAGGTGATGATCCCGCGCAGGGTGATCCCAAGGTCCCGCTCTGCCTGATCCGCCGCCTCCTGCATCGCGTGCAGGTATTCCTTCCAGGCCACGACGTCCCGCCCGCCACAAAAGTCAGGCGACAGGAAGGTCTCGGAATAAACCACCCCCGACTTCGCCGATTCCTCCAGCACCGCCAGCACCAGCCGCTGATAATCGCGCGGCGACTGCAGGGCCGAGGTCGCCGCCTCGTAGACCTTCAGAAAGTCCCAGAAGTCCTTGTAGCGGTAATTTCCCCGCTCATCGAAGACCCCGGATATGTCCAGATGCTTCTCCTTCGCCAGCCCCGCGATGAAGGCCGGCGGAGCCGCCCCCTCCAGATGCAGATGCAATTCGACCTTCGGCAACCCGCTCATCCAAGCCTCATTCTTTGTCCACAAATATCCCGGGGGTCCGGGGGCTGGCCCCCGGTCCGACAGAGGTCACAGGAAACTCCGCCCCGGCCCCTGGCTCCCAACACCCAGATGCGCTGCGACCGACGCACCCACATCGACGAACCCGCGCAACCCGATGTCCCGCAGACCGACACCCCAGCCCACGACCGGCACCCGCTCTCTGGTATGCTCGGTCCCCCGGAAGGTCGGGTCATTCCCATGATCCGCCGTGAAGATCGCCAGGTCCCCCGGCCGCAACTGCGCAAAGAACCTGGGCAGCCCCGCATCAAACCACTCCAGCGCCCGGGCATAGCCCGCCACGTCGCGCGGGTGGCCGAACAAAGTGTCGAACTCCACGAAGTTCGCGAAGGTGAAGGAACCCTCCTCCGCCTCGGCCCCCAGCCTGACCAGATGTGCGAAAAGGTCAGCATCCGACTTCCCCTTCCACAGCTTGCCGATCCCGCGCAACGAAAAGATGTCGCCGATCTTGCCGATCCCATGCGTCGCCCGCCCGGCCCCAGCGACCCAGTCCAGAAGGGTCGGCGACGGCGGTTCGATGGCAAAATCCTTGCGGTTCGAGGTCCGCTTGAAGTTCCCCGGAGTCCCCGTGAACGGCCGCGCGATCACCCGCCCCACCTTCCGGGCATGCAGCATCGGCGCGAGGTCCTTGCACAGCTTCAACAGCCGCTCCAGCCCGAACGCCTCCTCATGGCAGGCAATCTGAAACACCGAGTCAGCAGAGGTGTAGCAAATCGGCCAGCCGGTCCGCAGATGCTCCTCGCAATGCTCCGCGATGATCGGCACGCCCGAGGCGTGACAGTTCCCGAGGATCCCCTCCGTCCCCGCCAAACGGCAGACTTCGGCCACGATGTCGTCCGGAAAGGCGGGCACGGTGTCCGGGAAATAGGTCCAGTCCCACGGCACCGGCACCCCCGCCAGTTCCCAATGCCCGGACGGGGTATCCTTGCCCCGCGACACTTCGGTCGCCGCGCCCCACAACCCCTCAGGCAGTGCCTCCAGCCCCGGCGTCGCCGCACCCGAGGCCAGCCGGATCGCCGCTCCAAGCCCTAGCCGATCGAGGTTCGGCATCTTCAGCGGGCCTGACCGCCCGACCTCAACCCGCCCCTCGGCACAGGCCGCGGCGATATGGCCCAGCGTGTTCGAGCCCGCGTCGCCAAAAGCCGCCGCATCGGGCGCGCCACCGCACCCGACCGAGTCCATCACGATCAGGAAAGCGCGCGCCATCAGCCGATCCTCTTCTGTACCAGGGCGGGCTCCTCCGGCAGGTCCGGCACGATCCCGTAGGCCGCCTGCACCGCCGCCACCGCCGCCCGCGCCGCGTCCTCGGTCACCGCATGGACCATGGCCAGCGGCACGCCCTCTCCCGTCTCCTCGCCGATCCCCGCAAGGTCCGACAGTCCGACCGAGGGGTTCACCCGGTCGCCCTCGCGCAACCGCCCGCCACCCAGATGCACCACGGCCAGCCCGAGCGCCTCACCATCGATCCGCGCCACGAACCCGTCCTGCAGCGCCGGCACTTCCATCATCACGGGGGCCGAGGGCAGCCGGTCCGGCCAACGCTCCACGAAATCCGCCGGTCCGCCCTGCGCCACGACCATGCGCCCGAAACACTCCGCTGCCTGACCGGACTCCAGCGCCTGCGCAATCCGCCCTTCGCCGTCCTTCGCGTCCGAGGCGAGGCCCGCCAGCGCCAGCACCTCGCCCCCCAGCGCTACCGTCACATCCCACAGGGCCGCGTTGACCGAGGTGCCGGTCAGTGTCTCCATCACCTCGATCACCTCCAGCGCATTTCCCGCCGCCGTCGCCAGCGGCTGCGACATGTCGGTGATCAGGGCCGAGGTCATGCATCCCGCCCCCTGCGCCGTCTTGACCAGCGACCGCGCCAGCGCCTCCGCCTGCTCCGCCGTCTTCATGAAGGCACCCGACCCGCACTTCACGTCCAGCACCAAGGCCTCCAGCCCCGCCGCCAGCTTCTTCGACAGGATCGACGCCGTGATCAGGTCGATCGACTCCACCGTTGCCGAGACATCGCGGATCGCATAAAGCCTCCGGTCCGCCGGGGCGAGGTCGGCGGACGCCGCCACGATGGCGCACTTCACCTCGGCCATCTGCTTGCGCAAGGCGGCCTCTGTCAGCCCCGTCCGGAACCCCGGGATCGCCTCCAGTTTGTCCAGCGTCCCCCCTGTATGCCCCAGCCCGCGCCCCGAGATCATCGGGACATAGGCCCCGCAACAGGCCAGCGCGGGGGCGAGCAGCAGCGACGTGCAATCCCCGATCCCGCCCGTCGAATGCTTGTCCACGACCGGACCCGGCAGGTCCCAGGCCAGCACCTTGCCGCTGTCCCGCATCCCCCGCGTCAGGGCCACACGGCCCTCCTCGGACAGGCCCTTCAACAGCACCGCCATGGCGAAGGCCCCCGCCTGCGCATCCGTCACCGCGCCCGAGGCCAGCCCCGCCGCGAACCAGCGCAGCTCCTCGTCCGAGGGCTGCCCCCCGTCCCGCACCTTGGCGATGACCTGACGGGCGTCGGTCATGTCCGTTCCATATGCGCGGCGGTAAAGACCCCGGGCAGGAGGTCGGCCACCGTCATCACCTTCGACTTCCCGTCGGTGGTGCACAGCGTGACCTTCACGTCCTGCCCCGCGAACTCGGCGATCTTCTGGCGGCAGCCGCCGCAGGGCGGCACCGGGTCGGGGCTGTCGGCGATCACGCAGACCTCGGCGATCCTTGTGTCCCCCGCCGCGATCATCGCCGCGATGGCCCCGGCCTCGGCACAGGTGCCTTCGGGATAGGCCACGTTCTCGACATTGCAGCCGACATGCACCGCGCCGGACGTGGACCGCAAAGCCGCCCCGACCTTGAACCGCGAATAGGGCGCGTAGGCCCGTTCCCTGACCGCCGTCGCCGCCTGCAGAAGCGTCATCGCAACCCCCCTCTTTGACCATTTGGTCAGAGTGTGAAGCCGCGACGCGCTTTTCGCAAGCACCGCTCGTCGATGACTTCGTCACTCCTCGCTGGGCAACCCCGACGAGGAGACGAAGTCGAACGAGGAGGCTATCGGGTCACAACCCGCGTCGCCGGATTGCCCGGCAGTGTCACCTCTAGTAGTTCCAGATCGCTTGTCGCCTCTGCATACCGCGTCGCCATGCCGGGCGGGATCACGAAGGCATCGCCCGGGGACAGGCGGAACGGGTCCTTCCCCTCGCCCTCAAGCGTCATCCCGCCCGCCATGACGAAGGTAAACAGGATATCCCCCTCATGCACCGTCCACGGCGCCTCGCCCACCGGCCGCGCCACCATGACCGAGGCCACCCCCTTCGTCGCGGCCATGATCGACGTATCCCGCGCCTCGAACCCCTGAATGCGGAACGGCTTGAACACGCCCTCCCTGCCGATGTCGTGGACGAACCGCTGCCCCTCCCACTCCCGCTCCGGCCGGTAGTGCGGCGTCGGCAGCGTCATTTCGTGGTCGATCTCGGTCACATGCTCGGCGGGCACCCCGATCTCCACCACCTGTACGCCCTCGGAATGCAGCACCTTGTGGCGGATGCCCGGCGGCTGGATGAAGCAGTCCCCGGCATGGATGCGTCGGATACCGCCTTGATCTTCATACAGAACATCCACCCAGCCTGCGACGCAGAAGATCAGCTGGAAGCCGACCTTGTGATAATGCACCATATCCGGCACCGGCCCGTCCGGCACTCGGATATGGCTGGCGATCATCGCTCCACCCAGCCGCGTCGGCACCAGGTCGCGATATTCCATCCCCGCCCGCCCGATCACCCAGGGAGCCTGGTCCGCCAGCCGCCGCACCACGAAGGCATGTTCGGTCGCGGGCGTCACCACTGGAGGGTTCAGCTCGTCCACCTCCACCTTCGTCCCGTTCGGCGCCACCAAGGACTTCGCCCCACCCGCAAACCCCGGATCATCCGTCAGGATGCGCAGCGTGCCCGGGGCCTCCGATGCCCCCTTCTCGATCCTCAGCCGAACGCCATGCCCCGAGAGCACCGCGACCGATGGGTTGTCGGCGGGAAAGATCATGTCCAGCCGGAAGCCCAGCGTCTTCGTATAGAACGGCAGATCGTCCCGCAGCTCTTGTGTCGGCAGCCGGATCTCGGCGCGGATGTCCTGGGTCATGATCTCTCCTCGATGCGATGATAGGCGGTTTCGGCGTCGTAGATGAAGCGCAGGATCAGGTCAGAGGCCCGTGGTCCGTCCTGCGCCGCGAAGGCGTCCAGCAGGGCGCGCAGCCCCGAGACAATCGTTCGGCGGGCAGCAGGGTCAGGAAGGGTTGCAAAGCGGACCGACTGTACTTGCCCGGAATAGCGCTGAATGGCGTGGCGAAGCTCGGAATTGCGGACAGCCCCCAGCCAGGCATTCCGGAACGCCTCGGACCCGCGATGGAAGGCCGCCACATCCTCGCCTGCGGTCTCGGCCACCGCCAGACCGTCCCGCATGGCGTCCAGGTCTGCCGGAGATCGGTCCCGCGCTACGCAGGCAACTGCGTGCGGTTCAAGAAGGCGCCGCAGCAGGAAGACTTCGCCGATCCGTTCTGGCGACAGATTGGGCAGCGTGAACCCCCGGCTGGTGCTCTCCAAATAGCCTTCTGAGACAAGTTGCATCAGCGCTTCGCGCACCGGCATCCGACTGACGCCCATCTCCTCTGCAATCGCATGATCCACCAGCCGCACATCCGGCCCCACCTCGCCGCGCAGGAGGCGCAGGCGCAAGGTCTCGTGGATGCGTGTTCGATGGCTGGTGCGCGGCATGTCAGAAAAAGTATACTGTTATTGGCTCAAGTCCAGAGTAATTGCCGAAATCCAGCCATTTGGCCACGCAAGTGTATACTCTCGTGCATGATAGCGCCACCACTCGCTTGCAAAGCCGAAAAGCGCTTGCGGGTTTTCCATGATTTCCATAACCCGCAAATGCAGGCATGGTGGCACCGAAGCGCCGGGCGATCACCAATAAAACCGGCTTCAGACAAGATGGTTCAACGTTAAACCATCTTCAGGAGGGGACATATGGACGACCGGCAGGACGAGGCGAAACAGGCGGCACGGCAGGCGGCGCTGGACTATCATGAATTCCCGAAGCCCGGGAAACTTGAAATCCGCGCGACGAAACCCCTCGCCAATGGCCGCGACCTGGCCCGCGCCTATTCCCCCGGCGTGGCCGAGGCCTGCCTGGAGATCAAGGCCGACCCCTCGACCGCCAGCCGCTACACCTCCAAGGGCAACCTCGTCGCGGTGATCTCGAACGGCACCGCCGTCCTTGGCCTTGGCAACATCGGCGCGCTTGCCTCCAAACCCGTGATGGAGGGCAAGGCTGTCCTCTTCAAAAAGTTCGCCAACATCGACTGCTTCGACATCGAGGTGAACGAACCCGATCCGGTCAAGCTGGCCGAGATCGTCTGTGCCTTGGAACCCTCCTTCGGCGCGGTGAACCTTGAGGACATCAAGGCCCCCGACTGCTTCATCGTCGAAAAGCTCTGCCGCGAACGGATGAACATCCCCGTCTTCCACGACGACCAGCACGGCACCGCCATCGTCGTGGGGGCTGCCGCCACCAACGCAATGATCGTGGCCGGCAAGCGATTCCAGGATATCAAGGTCGTCTCCACTGGTGGCGGGGCAGCGGGCATCGCCTGCTTGGAAATGCTGGTGAAGCTGGGCGTCCAGCGGAAGAACATCTGGCTGTGCGACCTCGAAGGCC
The DNA here is from genome assembly GCA_027484915.1 of Paracoccaceae bacterium. Taxonomy (GTDB): domain Bacteria; phylum Pseudomonadota; class Alphaproteobacteria; order Rhodobacterales; family Rhodobacteraceae; genus Tabrizicola. Next base: position 8,479 of record JAIXSA010000020.1, read on the forward strand.
TCGTCTACCACGGCCGGGCCGAGCAGATGACGCAGCAGAAGGCCGCCTTCGCTCAAGGCGAAACCCGCGCCACGCTGGCCGATGTCATCCAGGGGGCAGACCTCTTTCTCGGCCTCTCCGGCCCCGGCGTCCTGACCCCGGCGATGGTCCAGACGATGGCCCCGAACCCGATCATCTTCGCGCTGGCCAACCCCACGCCCGAGATCCTGCCCGACGACGCCCGCAAGGTCGCCCCCGGCGCGATCATTGCCACGGGCCGGTCGGACTTCCCCAATCAGGTCAACAACGTCCTCTGTTTCCCGTTCATCTTCCGGGGCGCCCTCGACGTCGGCGCGACCGAGATCAACGACGCCATGGAGATCGCCTGCATCGAAGGCATCGCCGCACTTGCCCGCGCCACCACCAGCGCCGAGGCCGCCGCCGCCTACCGGGGCGAGACCCTGTCCTTCGGCCCCGACTACCTGATCCCCAAACACTTCGACCCCCGCCTGATCGGCGTTGTCGCCTCTGCCGTGGCCAAGGCCGCGATGGAAACCGGCGTCGCCACCCGCCCGCTTGCCGACCTCGACGCCTACAAACGCAACCTCGACGGGTCGGTTTTCAAATCCGCCC
>JAIXSA010000129.1 GCA_027484915.1 Paracoccaceae bacterium
CCTGGAAGCCGAGGCCCCGCATCACATGGTCCATGTCGAACACTTCAACGGGGACATGACCCAAGGCCCGACCGTCACCACCACCCTCGCACCTGACCGCACCGGCACCCGGATGACCGTGGTGATGCGCTACCGCGACGCACAGTCCCGTGCCACCGCCATAGAACAGGGCTTCACCGACGGCATCGACACGGTCTATGGCCAGATCGAAGGCCTCACCTTCGTCTGATCACCCAATCTGCCAGGTCATCCACAAGCGAAAACGCTCCCGCCACAAGCCTCCGGGCACTGGTCCGCCAACGCCACAACCTCGCCATTCGACTGATGACCGGCGCTTTGTGTCTCCCCGCCTCAGATGGTTAAGGGTACGACCGGCGTAGGGTGTCCAGCGTCAACCCGGACCGCCGCCCGACAGCGCTCCGCCCTGTCCGACCGCAGTCCGATAAAGGGATCAGGACCATGACCAAAGCCAAGCTCGTCTACTGGGCCGCAACCCTGCCGCTCTGCTTCATCTATCTGGCCGCCGCCGCCTTCTACCTGACGAACCGCGCCACGGTCGAAGCGGGGCTTCTGGCCTTCGGCTACCCGGCCTATCTCGTACCGCTCTTGGCCGTCGCAAAGATCGCCGCACCTCTGGCCATTCTCGCCCGTCTCTCCGTCAGGCTCGGCGACCTCGCCTATGCGGGCATGTTCTACCACCTGCTGCTGGCACTCTCGGCCCACCTTAACGCTGGCGACGGGGGCTATCTGCCAGCGCTCATCGCGCTCGCGCTGCTCCTGACGTCTTTCCTGACCCAGAACGCTGCAAGAAGGACACCTTCTCCCAATGTGCCCGAAGCCCTCCATCGGACCACACGCAGGCTCGGTTCAACGACCTGAACCCGCGCCGCGCCACCCTTTCACATTTGCCCAAATATCCCCGCCGGAGGCATCCCGAGCCTCTGTGCGTTCTTCACGCGCAGAGGCGAGACAAAAGGCGCGCGGCGTCAGCCGCTCAATTTGACTGGCCGAAGCCCCGGGTCCGGGCACTCCGGCACGAACCAGGGACTTCCACCGTCCCGCGCCGCGCCGGCACAGGTTAACAATCCCTGAACGCTCACGCCCAACCCCTTGTTTCCAAAGGGCCCACAAAAGCCGCCGCGCGCGGCGCACCTCAGAAGTCGGTCGGCGCCCCGCCCTCCTGCTTCCGCTTGGCCACGAACCGCTGCAGCTCCTCCAGGTGGTCCCCCGGCATCTCCGGCGCCTCGAACTCGGCCAGGATCTGCTTGTAGATCCGGTGCGCCCGCTCCACCGTCCAGACCGACCCGTCCGCCTGCCAAGCCTCATAGTTCCGCCAATCCGACACGATGGGCGCATAGAAGGCGTGCTGGTAGCGGTCCTGGGTGTGCTGGATCCCGAAGTAATGCCCCCCGGCTCCGACCTCCTTGATCGCGTCGAAGGCGAGGTCCTCGTCCCGCGTCGCGAAGGTGACCTCCTCGAAGTACCGCTGGATCATCTGCAGGACCTCGCAGTCCATGATGAACTTTTCGGGCGAGGCGATCAGCCCGCCCTCCAGCCACCCCGCCGCGTGGTAGACCATGTTGGTCCGGCTCTGCACCGCCGACCAGAGGCTGTTCGACGTCTCCCACATCGCCTGCCCGTCCGGCACGTTGGCGGCACAAACGCCCGACGCCCGCATCGGCACGCCATAGAAGCGCACCAACTGCCCCGTCATCTGCGTCGCCCGCATGTATTCCGGCGTCCCGAACGCAGGCGCACCCGACTTCATGTCGACGTTCGACGTGAAGGTCCCGATCGCCACCGGACACCCCGGCGCGATGTATTGTAGGAGGGCGACCGCCGCCAAAGCCTCGGCAATCGACAGCGCGACTGCCCCCGACATCGTGACCGGCGCCATAGCCCCCGCCAGCGTGAAGGGCGTCACCACCACCGGCTGGCCCCGCTTCGCCATCCTCATCGCACCGTCCAGCATCGGGTAGTCGTGCTTCAGGGGAGAGACCGAGTTGATGTTGGTGTACATCCGCGGCTTCGCTTGGAATTCCTCCTCGGTCAGCCCTCCCGCGATGCGGACCATCTCCATCACGTCCTCGACCCGCTCTGCACCCAGAGAATAGGCGTGGACGACCTTGTCGGTCAGGGTCAGCTTTTCATACAGGCAGTCGAGGTGCCGGACGGAGGCATGGATGTCCACCGGCTCGACCGGATAGCCGCCCGCGATGTGGATGCAGTTGAAATACTGCGTCAGCTTCATGAATTCCTTGAACGTCTCGAAGTCGCCCGAGCGTTTCCCCCGCTCCATATCCCAGGCATTCGGCGGAGAACTTACGTTCACGAACAGCATGTGCTTGCCGCCCATAATCAGTTCGCGCTCGGGGTTGCGCGGGGTGATCGTGAAGGTTTCAGGGGCCCGAGCCACCATTTCCATCACGAAATCCTCGTCCATCCGGACGTTGGTTCCGTTCACGATGCATCCGGCTTTCTTCAGATGCTCCACCGCCTCGGGGTTCAGGAACTCGATCCCGATGTCACGCAGGATGCGCATCGCCGTCTTGTGGACGCGCTGTACCCCGTCGGCGTCCAAGGGCTCGATCGGCGCATCCGGGTTCACCGGAATCCGCCACGGCATCTGGTCGATCACCGCCGTGCCCGCGCGGACCTTCATCCCCGCCCGCCCCCCGGCGCGCTTTCTCCGAGCTGGTTCATCCGCCATCGTCATTCTCCATTCGCTTGGGCGAAGGATGACGGAAGCAGCGCCGGTCTGGTCACCGCATTTGCGACGGATATGCGTCGTTTTTTGTGCCTGACCGGCGGAAATCAGGCTTTGAGGCCGGAAAGCCAGTCCGGAATGGCGCCGATGTCGGCCAGCACCACGTCGGCGTGGGGGGCCAGCTCTTCGCGTTTTGCAATACCGGTCAGCACCGCGACGGTGCGCATTCCAGCCGCTCGCCCGGCCTCGAGGTCGTGCCGGCTGTCGCCGACCATCGCCACTCGGCCCGGCTGCAGCCCCGTCTCGCGCACGAAGGCAAGGCACATCCCCGGCCCCGGTTTCGCCCCGTGACCGGAATCGTACCCGGCGATGAAGTCGAAGCAATCGGTGATCCCGTGGCTCTCAAGATGCTGGCGCGCCGGAGCTTCGGAGTCGTTTGTCGCCAGTCCCAGCCGCAGCCCCCGGTCACGAAGTGCCTCCAGCAGCGTCCGCAAGGGGACCGCTTCGGACATCGGCGCCATGCCGGCACTTGCGTCGATGCGGTCGGTCAGCTCTGCATGCGTAAGGCCCGGCAACTCGGGCAACAGCGCTGCAGCAATGTCGGCGGCGGTCGCCGCGATCACCGGGCTGTCCGGGGCGAATACACCACTGTCAAGATCATAGCCAATCGCCTGACCCAGCCGCTGCGCATGGCCCTCGTCCCTGGCGATCCGCCGCAGGAAGGTCGCGGCCCAGCGGCCCCAGCTGACGCGGAAGTCGAACAGCGTTCCATCCTTGTCGAAGATCAGCCCGTCGATCATTCCGCCCCCTCAGGTCCAGTTCATCACCGCACCCCCCGGCAAGGCCGCGCGGGCCGCCTGGGGAGCAGTGTAGGGATGGCCCTCGGCATCGCAGAATGCAACCACCCAGCGGTCATCCTGCATCAGGAAGTCCAGGACGGCCGCCAGAAATTCCGGATCTGCCGCCCGATTGCGCAATTCGGCGATCCCGGCCCCTGACGCAGCCAGGAAGGCCGGAAAGATCTCGTCATCGGCCGCGATCCATCCGAGGGCCTGGATGGCTATGGTTTGTGCAACTTCTGGTTGCATTGTTTTCACTTTCATAGCCTTCTGGTGTCGGCAGATGAAATTCGATCACGTGCCTGCATACAGAAAGGATTTCTTAACCTTCACGGCGGAAGAGTTGTCCACGACAGGTGGAATGAAAAGACGGCATCTTGGATGAGCGCACGGATTCTCATCGTTGACGACGTGGCTGCGAACCGGATCCTTCAGCAGGCCCGGCTTGCGGCGGCCTTCTACGATCCGATCCTCGCTGCCGACGGCGCAACCTGCCTTGCCGTGGCCCGTGAAGAACGCCCCGACCTCGTGCTGCTCGACATAGGCCTGCCCGACATTTCCGGGCTTGAGGTGCTGCAGCGGATGCGGCGCGACCCTGTGACCCGAGATATTCCCGTCATCGCGCTGACCGACTCGGGCACGGCCGAGGAACGGCTTGCCGCCTTCTCTGCCGGGGCCGATGACGTGATGGAACGGCCCGCAAACGAACGTGTCCTGCTTTCCCGCCTACGCAATCTCCTCAGGCTGAAGGCGGAAAGCGAATTCGCCTTGACCGAGGGGCTTGCCATCGCCGGGCTGGCAGAGGCACCGGTCGCCTTCGATCCGCAGGGAACCATCGCCGTCGTGGGCTCGGACCCCGGCAACCCGCTTTGGGGGCGCCTTGCGGGCAAGGTGCGCGACCGGCTGGTCATGCTGTCACGGCGCGACGCGCTGGCTGACCTTGCGACCGGCCACACCCTGCCCGAGGTGTTCATTCTTCACGACGACGGCCGCAACCCCTCTGGTACGCTGCGCCTCTTGTCGGAACTGAAAAGCCACCAGGCCACCCGCCATGCCGCCGTCTGCGTGGTGGGTCCCGCCGGCGAAGGGGACGAGGCTGCGATGGCCTTCGACCTTGGCGCAGACGATGCGGTCGGGGCAGGGATCACGGCAGACGAGCTTGCGCTGCGCACCCGGGGCCTGCTGCGCCGCAAGCGCCAGTCGGACCGTCGCCGCGCGCGGATGCAGGACGGGCTAAGGCTGGCGATGCGCGATCCGCTGACCGGACTTTACAACCGCCGCTGCGCGGCCCCGCAACTGGCCGCCATCGCTGCCCGCGCACGCGATGAGGGGTCGCAGTTCGCCGTGATGCTCATGGACCTCGACCGCTTCAAGCAGGTGAACGACGAATACGGGCACTCCGCCGGTGATCAGGTCCTGGTCGAAGTCGCCCGCCGCCTGACCGCCAACCTGCGCGAGACGGACGTGCTGGCCCGCATCGGGGGCGAGGAATTCCTGGCCATCCTGCCGCAAAGCTGCATCGCCGTGGCCCGGAGCGTCGCCGAGCGGCTTTGCCAGGCCATGGACGACCAGCCGATCCAACTGCAATCGGGCGACCAGTTGCGGGTAACCGTGTCCATCGGCGTCGCAGTCGCCGGGACTGCGGGAGATGAGAGCTATACCGTCGAAGGCCTTGTCGAACAGGCCGACCTCGCGCTCCTGGAATCGAAGGGCGCGGGTAGAAACCAGGTCACCTACCGACTGTCCGCCGCCTAATCGCGGCCGCCCCCGCGCAGGCCCTTTTCCAGCCGGTCGGCAAAGCGCTGACGTTCCTCGGGCGACATCTCGCTCAGCCGGGTCTCGATCAGGCTGCGCCCCAGTTGCAGCCGTTCGGCATTGCGGGCCTCGATCGCGGCAAGGGCTGCCTTCATCGCTTCGGCATCGAACGGTTCGGCGCGCAAGGTTTCAAGCAGAGTCCCGAACTCGGCCCGGGCCTCGGTGCGGGCGGCGCGGAAATCTCCCATCCGGTCGAGGAGCGCGCGGCGGATCTCGCGGCGGTCGCTGTCATCCAACGCTTCGCTGAACGGCCCGAAGGACATGTCGCGCGGCATGTCGCGGTGGCCGCCGCCCAGCCAGGCCCCCACCGCCAGCCCTGCGACGGCAAGGTTCAGCGCGACCGAAATCGCCAGCGCGATCTTCACCCCGCGCGAGGTCGGGACAGCAACCGGAGTCTGCGGCGTGGGTTCGGTCATCTCAGCCTTCCGTGGTCAGAAAATCGGCCTCGGGAAAGAACTCGGCCGTGTCGGTCGAGGTCCCCGTCAGGTAGTTCAGCGTCGAGGGGCTGAGATAGCCCAGCGCCACCCCAAAGACCGCCGCCGCGCCCAACCCCGCCAGGGCAGGCCCGCCGCCGAAAACACCGGCGAGCCGTGTGAAGAACCCTTGTCCGGCTGGCACGCTCCGCATCACAGGGGCGGCGGGCTGCAGCGCCAGCGCATCGGCCAGCACACGCTCCATCAGAGCCTCAGAGGGCACGGCGGGCCGCCGAGCGGCTTGCGCCAAGAGGTCGTCCAGATCATCCTGCATCCGTGTCATCCTCGTATCCCAGTTCCTCCTTGCGGCCCGAAAGGATCGCCGCCAGCGCCCGCTTCCCGCGGGCGGTCAGGCTTTCCACCGCTTCGACCCCGATCTCCATGATCGCTGCAATTTCGGGGTTCGTCATCCCTTCCAGGTGGCGCAGCACCACCGCCTGCCGCTGCCGGTCCGGAAGTTCGGCCAGCGCAACCTCCAGCGCGGCCATCCGGCCCGCCTCCTGCAGGCGTCCCTCGGCCCCCGGCGTGCCGTCGGCCACCTCGGGCGCGTCGTCCAGCGCCACCTGCCGCTTGCGCCCGCGCGACCGCTGCCGGTCGATGCACAGGTTGGTGGCGACCCGGTAGGCCCAGGTCGTCACCTTCGTCTCGCCCTGCCGCCATTGGGGCGCGACCTTCCACAGACGCAGCATCGTCTCTTGTGCCACGTCCTCGGCCTCGGCCCGGTCGCCGCCCAGAAGCCGCGCGGCGTAAGCCACGACGCGCGGCGTGACGCGCCGGGTCAGAACCAGCGCGGCGTGACGGTCTCCATTTGCATAGAGCACCATCAGCGCCTCGTCCGGAACATCTCCATGCGCGTCGAAGGCCATCGTCATGTCCGATGCTTAGCGGCTGGGCGGCTGGGCCGCAAAGCCTCAGTTGCCGCCCATGCCGCCGCCGTGGCCGCGCTTGTGACGGTGCTGCATCGCCTCCTCGGCCTCGGCCTTCGAAATCGCGCCGTCGTTGTCGGTGTCCAGCCGTGCGAAGTTGCGCATCCCCGGCCCTTCGCCCATCTCGTCCTCGGACAGGCTGCCGTTGCCGTCGTTGTCCATGTTCTCGATCATCGCCTGGGTCCGTTCGGCCATCCGCTCCTGCATCTGGGCCAGCTGATGGGCCGCAAGTTCCTCGGGGCTCAGCGCGCCATCGCTATTCGTGTCGGCGGCGGCGAATTCGGCCTTTCGATGGGCCTCAAGCTCGGCCAGGGTGACCTTGCCATCCTTGTCTGCGTCGATCGTGTCGAACATCTGGCTCAACATCGCGCCGCGGCCCTCGCCGCCCATTCCCATGCCGCCGCCCATGCCCATGCCACCCATTTCGGCAAGCGCAACGGTGCCCATAAGGGCGCCCAAGACGGCCAGCGCGACGATTGCGGTCTTTTTCGGTGCAGACATCTTTCTCTCCATTTCACGAGGGCCGCAGTCCCGACCCTTCTGCCTCTCACACGGACGGCGTGCGGGTTTCCGTCGCGGATCTTTGCGACATCCCGACACAGGCCGGTCTTTTCCCTGTGAAACAGCCCCTCCAGCCGTTATGTAGAGCCCTTGCCAAGGCGCCCCCCGGCGCAGGAACCTCCGATGACCATGACCGACACCGCCCCCGCAACCGATCTAGACGAGCGTCCCTGGAAGCCCGCCGTGCTGCGCGGCTGGCGGCGGCGCTGCCCGAACTGCGGTGCCGGGCCGATGCTGCGCGGCTATCTCAAGGTGCGCGACAGCTGCCCGGTCTGCGGCGAAGAGCTGCACCACCACCGCGCTGACGACGGGCCGGCCTACCTTACGATCCTGATCGTGGGGCATCTTCTGGCGCCGATCCTGCTGTTCACCTTCACCAAGTTCCGGCCCGAACCCCTGGTCATGGCCGTAGGCTTCACCATCGGCACCGTCGCCCTGTCGCTTTATCTTCTGCCGCGATTGAAGGGGGCGATGGTTGCCCTGCAATGGGCCAACCGGATGCATGGATTCGGCGCGCAGCCGCATGACTGACGAGCCGATCCGCCCTGCAGCCACAGTCGTCCTCTGGCGCGAAAGTCCGGACGGACCGCAAGTCCTGATGGGCCAGCGCGGCGAGGGCGCGGTCTTCATGCCGTCGAAATTCGTCTTCCCCGGCGGCCGCGTCGACCCGGAGGACGAATCTGCCGCACCGCAGGGCTTCCTGACACCCGATTGCGCCCGACGCCTGACGCTTTTGGTTCCCTCTGACGCTCCAGCACCCGAAACCCTGGTCGCCACCGCCCTGCGCGAGTTGACCGAGGAGACCGGTCTGAACCTTGCGGGGATGGAGCACCCGTCGCTCCGCTTCATCTTCCGCGCGATCACGCCTCCTGGCCGCACCCGCCGCTTCGACGCGCGGTTCCTGCTGGCGCATGCCGACAGCCTGGACGACAACCGCGAGGATTTCAGCCTGGCCTCGGGCGAACTTCAGCATTTGCGCTGGCTGCCATTGCCCGAAGCGCGGGCGCTGGATCTGCCCTTCATCACCGAGGTGGTTCTGGCCGAGGTCGCTGCCCTAGTGGCGGGCCACGATCAGCCCGGGGTGCCGTTCTTCGACAACTCCGGCACCACCCCGCAATTCCGCCGGCTGGTCTAGCACGCCGCCCTTGTCGACCGGAAAGACCGGATGCGGCACCGGGTCCTTGGCGCGGAACAGGAACTGCCGGAAGACCTCGGCATAGCTTGCATAGCGGTAGCTTTCGTTCCGGCGCAGGTAATGGTCGCGGTTGCCGAAGTATAGGGCGGGCAGCTTGTACCAAGCCACACCCGGATGCATGTGATGCACCACGTGGAAATTGTTGTTCAGAAACAACAGGCTCAGCGGCCCCCGGCTTTCGATTACCACTGTCCGCGCCCGCGCCGCCTCGTGCGCGCGGTGTTCCAGGTAGGTGCGGATCTTCAGCAGGCTCCAGCCCAGGTAGGCCGCCAGCAGATAGGCCCAGCCCGGCATAGAACCGACCCATGCAAGCCAGGCCCAGACCATAGCCACACCCGGCAAATGCAACCCCCATGCCAGCCAGACGCGCCGATCACCCTTGCCCATCGCAGCCAGGTCACCCTTGGCCAGCGCCCAGGTCGAGATAGCCGGACCGACCAGCATCCGCCCGAAGAGTGTGTTGTTGAGCCGCAGAAGCGCCTTTACCGGGGCCGACAGCCGCGCCCAGACCGCCGGGTCCAGGTAGTTCGACTCCGGGTCGTCATAAGGATCGGTCAGCGCGGGGTCGAAATGGTGCTGCAGATGCAGATCCTTGAAGCGCAGGTAGGGAACGAAGATGGTAAGCCCCGGGAACACCAGCGCTTCCGACAAGGTTTGCGACCGGAAGGGATGGCCGTGCAGCACCTCATGCGTCAGCGAGGAATACTGCCCGATCGCCAGCGCGGCAGCCAGGATCGCAAGGGGGGGATAGAACGCCCAGAGATAAGTGGTTGCCAGGGCCCAGAGGCTATAGGTTGCCGCAAAGACGATCAGGGTGGGCCATTCGACGGCCCTGGACTCGGTCTGCAAGATTGTTCCCGGCGATCAGTAACGTTTGTGTGACGGTATCAAATCCCGACGACGGCTGGAATTCGGGATATTGTAAACTTTACGCCACTATCGTTTTGGATAGACTGCGAATGATGGATAAAATCGACAAACGCGACCGTGCCCCCCAATTCCGCGCCCGCCTGGCCGAGGCGATGGCCGCACGGAAGATGACGCAGGCAGAGCTTGCCCGGCAGACGGGCGTGGACCGGTCGACCATTTCGGCGTTGCTGCAGGACGGCACCCGGATGCCCAATGCCCAGCTTGCCGCCGACTCCGCCCGCGCCTTGGGGATCAGTGCCGACTGGCTTCTGGGCCTATCGGGTCGCCCGGAACCCATCGCCGATCTTCTGGCGGCGTCGCTGTCGCTGACCGAAGCTCCCCGCGCCCTGATCGACGAACGCATCTTCGGCTGGCACCAGGAAGCCGCGGGCTACAAGATCCGCCATGTCCCCGCGACGCTGCCCGACATGCTGAAGACCCGCGCCGTGGTGGAATGGGAGTACGAGCCACAACTGGGCCGTACCGCCGAACAGGCCATCGGCGCCTTCGAAGACCGGCTGCGCTGGATGCGCGGGGCGGGGTCAGACTATGAAATCGCACTCCCGACGCACGAATTGACCGCCTTCGCCACCGCATCCGGCTACTACGAGGGCCTCTCTGCCGAGACGCGGCGCGCCCAGCTGCGTCATCTCATGACGCTTTGCGAACAGCTCTACCCGTCGCTGCGTCTTTGTCTTTTCGATGCGCGCAAGCTGTTCTCGGCGCCGGTCACCGTCTTCGGCCCGCTTCTCGCCGTCATCTACCTTGGCCGTCACTACCTCGCATTCCGCGACTCTGCCCGGGTGGAAACCATCACCCAGCACTTCGACCTTCTGGTTCGCGAGGCAGAGGTCGGGGCGCGCGACATGGTTGGCCATCTGCAGACACTGCTCGACCGCGTCCGCTGACCGCTTCTCGTGCGCGTTAGTGTTCAGGTCGCAGTACCGGGGCGGAGTGACAAAGCCATCAATGAGCGGTGGATCAGAGTGCGGTCAGCGCTTCGGTCCGGTAGCCGTTGAAATCGAAGATCTCCCGCGCGGCGTTCAGCCGGTCCGCCGGGATCGCGCCCCGGTCCAGGATGATCCCGAACCGCCCCGAGGGCGTGCCGATGGCCAGCGTCCGGTAGCCCACATCGACCCAGATCACCCACCAGTCTTCGCCGCGGACCCGCAGCCGCCCCGGCCCGACGAAGGGCGCCAGCCCTGTGACACTCTCGGCCCGTCCAGCCAGGCACAACTTGCCGCGCAACTGCAGGCCCCCGGCGACCGGCGTTATCTCGACCGCGCCCTCGTTGCACGACCGTGGGCCTCCGAAATCCGCCACCTGCCGCCAGGTTCCCGCCACCTCTGCGGGCTGGAAGGCCGCCGCCGACCAGATCGGATCACCCGCTGCCCGGAACGCTGCCGGAGCCGGGGCCTTCGCCGCGCAACCCGGCAGCAGCAGGGCCAGCGCCAGAGCTATTCGATGCACAGGGTCACCCGCATTCCGTTGTCCTGCAGGATCTCGTTGCAGCCATACATGGGCTTGAACGGCGCACAGGTGCCCGACCGCGCCAGGCAGACGCTGTCACACTGGCTTTCCCGCTCGCACCGCTTGCCGGCATCCTTGGTCTGGAAGACGCAGGCACGCCCGTTGCCCTTGCCCACCCGCGACCAGCGGCCCTTCTTCTTTTCGCAGGCCAATTGCTGTTCCGATTTGGGCGTAACCGGCGTCTGGGCCAGATCGGGCTGCGGCGCGGGTTCTGCCGCCGTTTCAGTCGGCTCCGGCTCTGGTGTGGCAGCATCGGCGGCCTGCGGAGCTGCGGTTGCGGACCCTGACGTTTCAGCAAGGGGCGCCACGACCGGGGCAGAGGTCTCGCCGGGCCGCGCATCCAGCGGGGTCACCTCGATCGGGTTACCGGCCACCGCGTTGGGGGTCACATCGGCCGGCGACTTGCCCGCCCCAGCGGGACCGCCGGTTTGGCAGGCGGCCAGCAGACCCGTGGCACAGACAAGCACGGCAACAAGCGACAGACGGCGCGGCATACGGGGCATCGGGCTCTCCGGTTCGCGCCAACACCTGCCTTGATCCGCCCCGCGCCGCAAGTCCCGTCAGTACGGAGCCGGATAAGCCCGGTGGGTTTCCGCTATGTCCTCCAGCACCTCTGACGACAAAGTGACCCCTGCCGCCCCGATGTTGGTGCGCAGCTGGTCCAAGGTCGTGGCACCGATGATCGGGATCGTCGGGAAGGGCCGCGTCAACGTGAAGGCAATCGCCATCTGGCAGGGGTCCAGCCCGTGCCGCGCCGCCACGCCCATGTAGGCCGCCACCGCCGGGAAGACCTGTGGCGTCACCCGGCCCGACAGGTCCGCATTCAGGCTTCGGCGCGAGCCTTCGGGGATCACGTCGCCCGCATATTTGCCCGACAGCAGGCCCGTGGCGAGGGGCGAGAAGGCCAGAAGCGGCATGTCCTCGATCACCGAAAGCTCAGCCCAGTCGGTGTCGAACTGGCGGCACAGAAGGCTGTATTCGTTCTGCACCGTCGCCATTCGCGGCAAGCCCAGCGTGTCGGCCAGATGCAACCAGCGCGCCGCCCCCCAGACGGTTTCGTTCGACAAACCGATGGCCCGGATCTTTCCTTCCTTCACCAGCGCCTGCGCCGTGGTCAGGATGTCGGTCATGTTCGCCGTCTCGGCCGCCTTGTCGATCTTCGGCGGCTGATAGCGCCACATCTGGCGGAAATGGTAATGTGACCGGTTCGGCCAGTGGAGCTGATAGAGGTCGATGTAATCCGTCTTCAGCCGACGCAGCGACGCCTCGCAGGCCGCCCGCATCGTGGCTCCCGTCGTCACCTCGCCCGGCCGCAGGATCGGCCCCTTGCCCGCCACCTTGGTCGCCAACACGATCCGCTCGCGCCCCCCGCGTGAGGCAAACCAGGTTCCGATGATCTCTTCGGTCCGGCCCGCCGTCTCTGCCCGGACCGGGTTCACGGGATACATCTCGGCCGTGTCCCAGAACGTAACCCCATGCTCCAGCGCCATGTCCATCTGGGCGTGGCCGTCGCTTTCCGTGTTCTGCGTCCCCCAGGTCATCGTGCCAAGGCACAGCTCGGAAACCTTCAGGCCGGTCTTGCCAAGGGTCAGCGTCTTCATCGGAAACTCCTTCTGGTTCGGCGCAAAGCTAGGCCGGTTCCGTTACAGGGCAAAGACCCGCGCTTGAGAACATTGAGTGAACACGCTAGCTTTTCGACATGAGTCTGCCGATCCAAAGCCGCCGCCCCGATGCGCTGCAGTCCCTTGCCGGGGACCTTACCCTGCAACGCGGCCGGGTGCATGAGCTGTGCGGCCCCTCCCGCCAGATGCTCGCCGCCCGGATCATGGGAAAATCACAAGGTCCCGTTGTCTGGATCCGCCCCGGCTGGGCCCCCGAACGGCTGAACGCCGCCGGCCTGCAACCCCTTGCTGATCCCGCCCGCCTGATCCTGGTCCAGGCCGCGCGCGACGACGGCCTTCTCTGGGCAGCCGAGGAAGCGCTCCGCTCCGGCGCGGCGCCTCTTGTCATCGCCGAGCTTCTGGCCCCCCCCGCCCTGACCCCAACCCGCCGGTTGCACCTGTCGGCAGAGACAGGGGCCGAGGCCGCGCGGCGTGACAACGCCACCCCACCCCTCGGCCTTCTCCTTTTGCCGGGTCTCGGCGGCGCGCAGGGTGTGGAAAGCCGCTGGCACATGACGCCCGCCCCCAGCCGGTCGCTTCTGTGGGCCGATGAGGACAGCTTCACCCTCACCCGCCTCCGCGCGCGGCTTCTGCCTCCCGCCAGCTGGTCGCTGCGCACCCGTCCCAAGGGAGAGGAACTGGAGCCTGCGCCGCTTCCCGACCTGTGACTTGACCTCGATCATGGAATCCTTCGTCCGGATCGGGCCTTGCTTGACCCGACCACAGCACGGAGACCCACCATGCAGATCACCTTCCCCGGCAAGACCGCCGTCGTCACCGGCGCAGGCTCCGGCATCGGCGAGGCCATAGCCACGGGCCTTGCTGCCAGCGGCGCCAAGGTCCTCGTCCAGGACCTGAACCGCGACGCCGCCGCGCGCGTGGCCGAGACCATCGCCCAGAACGGCGGCGAGGCCCGTGCCACCGGCGGCGACGTGGCCGACGCGCCCACCGTCGAACACCTGGTGGCGGAAGCCGTCGCCTGGGGCGGCGGTCTGCATCTTCTGGTGAACAATGCGGGGATCGGCGGGCCGATGCTGCCGACCGGCGAATACACCATCGAAGGCTGGCACCGGGTGATGGACGTCAACCTGAACGCCGTCTTCTACGGGATGCGCTACGCCATCCCCGCCATGCTGGACGCGGGCAGCGGGTCCATCGTCAACATCGCCTCCATCCTCGGCTCGGTGGGCTTTGCCAACGCCGCCGCCTACACCGCCGCCAAGCACGCGATCCTTGGCCTGACCCGCGCGGCTGCGCTGGAATATTCCGCCAAGGGCATCCGGGTGAACGCCATCGGCCCGGCCTTCATCGACACGCCGCTTCTGGGCAACCTGCCACCCGGCGCGAAAGAGGCGCTGATCGGCGCCCATCCCATCGGCCGCCTGGGCCGCGCCGAAGAGGTCGCCGACCTGACGCAATATCTTCTCTCGGACCGGGCCAGCTTCATCACCGGCTCCTACCACCTGGTCGATGGCGGCTACTGCGCCCAATAGCACGACGGCGTGACTTTGTCCTCCGTACTTAGGGTGCTAGCATCCCGTCAGCACTTCGGAGGACCCCCATGCGACGCCTCGCCATCGCCACTCTGCTCGCCTTCGGGCTTGCCTCCGCCCCCCAGGCCGGCACCGTCGCCTACCGGATCGACGCGGCCAATTCGACCGTCGCCTTCGAGACCGACTTCGGCCCCGACCTCATCACCGGCTCTTTCCCGCTGGAAAAGGCGGATCTCGAGCTCGACTTCGCAAATGTCACGAACTGCACGGTCGATGTCGCGCTGGACGTAACCGGCGCCGCCGCCAACTTTCCCTTTGCCGCCCAGGCGCTGAAAGGGCCCAAGGTGCTTGACGCAAAAGACCACCCGCGGATGACCTTCACCTCCACGTCGGTCAAGGGCGCGGGCGAGGTGGCCGAGGTCACGGGGGATCTCACCATCCGCGGCGTCACCAAAAGCGTCACCCTGAAGGCCCAGCTCTTCCGTCCGCAAGGAAGTGCCCCCGATGATCTTGACCACCTGACCGTCAAGCTGTCCGGCCGCGTCAACCGCTCGGACTTTGGCGCGACGGGCTGGGCCGACATGGTGGGTGACGAGGTCCGCATCCTGATCACCGCCCGCATCGACGCCCAAGGCTGACATGCTGCGGAACGGCCCCGCCGAATTCGGCCTGATTACACGGGTCATCCACTGGACCATGATGCTGCTGATCATCGGCCAGCTGTCTCTGGGCCTGCGCATCGCCGACATGGAGCCGGGGCTGGCCAACCTCTGGCTCTACGGCCTGCACAAGACCATCGGTTTCGGCGTCCTGACCCTGATTCTGATCCGCATCGCCTGGCACATCATCAGCCCCCCGCCGGTGCCGTTGGGTCCCCGCAACGCCGCCTTCTGGGCTGCCCGTATCACCCATTGGGCAATCTATGCCCTGGTCATCGCCATCCCGCTGACCGGCTGGGCCGGCAGTTCGGCCACCGGCATCGACGTGATGATTGCCGACCGCTGGACGGTCCCGCCCCTTGTCGAGGCGTCCGAGCACGGCGAGGCTTGGTGGTTCCGCCTGCACGACATCCTGACCAAAATCCTGATCGGCCTCGTCACCATCCACATGCTCGCCGCCTTCAAGCGCGAGATGGAGGGGGACAGCACCCTTACCCGGATGCTGAAAGGCAAAGCGTAGCCCGCTGGCCCTTTTCCCGCGCTTGGGCTAAGCAATCGCCGGACTCAAGGTAAGGCGCAGACATGGCACGCATCCTCATCACCTCGGCCATTCCCTACATCAACGGGATCAAGCATTTGGGGAACCTCGTCGGCTCCCAGTTGCCCGCCGACCTTTTTGCCCGCTTCAACCGCGCGATGGGGCACGAGGTGATGTTTATCTGCGCCACTGACGAACACGGGACCCCAGCCGAACTGGCCGCCGCCAAGGCCGGAAAGCCGGTCGAGGCCTACTGCGCGGAAATGCACGCTGTCCAAGCCGAGATCGCGCGCGGCTTCCGCTTGTCCTTCGACCATTTCGGCCGCTCCTCCAGCCAGCGCAACCACCACCTGACCCAGCATTTCGCGGGCAAGCTCGCCGAAAACGGCCTGATCGCGGAAGTGTCGGAAAAGCAGGTCTTCTCCATCGACGACAATCGCTTCCTTCCCGACCGCTACATCACCGGCACCTGCCCGAACTGCGGCTACTCGGCAGCGCGCGGCGACCAGTGCGAGAACTGCACCAAGCAGCTGGACCCGACCGACCTCATCAACCCGCGCTCGTCGATCTCCGGCTCGACCAACCTTGAAGTGCGTGAGACGAAACACCTCTATCTCAAGCAGCGTGCGCTGAAGGACAAACTGGAGGCCTGGATCGACAGCAAGAAAGACTGGCCGATCCTCACCACCTCCATCGCCAAGAAATGGCTGAACGACGGCGACGGGCTGCAGGACCGCGGCATCACCCGCGACCTTTATTGGGGCATCCCGGTCAGGAAAGGCGATCAGCCCTGGCCTGGGATGGAAGGAAAGGTCTTCTACGTCTGGTTCGACGCCCCCATCGAATACATTGCCGGGACCGCCGAATGGGCCGACGAGAACGGCCATGACGACGCGGCCTGGGAACGCTGGTGGCGCACCGACAAGGGTGCGGCGGACGTGACCTACTAC
>JAIXSA010000169.1 GCA_027484915.1 Paracoccaceae bacterium
CGACGTGGACGATGCCTGCGAGGCTTTCTTCGAGTGGAAAGAGCACAAGAAGAAGGGGATCATGACCTTCCGCGACAACGCCTACAAATCGGTCATCACCGGAACGATGGCTCCGGTCCACCACACGCCGTGGAAGGACGCGCTGGAGGATTCGATGGAAAGCTATCTGCGCAATTGAGCATATGGAACGGCACGGTCCCGTGCTGGGATCGTGACGACTGCCCGTTTCTCGGGCAGTCGGTCCCGGCGCTGAAACCCCGGGAAAAATACTTTCGCAGAAATGAAATTCTTCTCGCCACAAGCGAAACGTCGTGGTTTTCTTCGCCACATTCGACCTTGGCCGGAGGCAGAAGGGAGACCAGACCAAGACTGACGGGCGTCAGGGGGACGTCCGAACTGACCACAGGGTGCCGTGGTACGAAGGGCAAGCGCCAAGACTTGCCCATATCCGCGAGCGCCATCCAACAGGAGAGAGGGAATGACGACTGAAACGGGATCGGGCCAGATGGTCCGTGCGCTGAGCTGGAAGGGCGCCTTCTGGGTTGCGGCTGGTGTGCCGCCCCTGGTGCTTTTCTCGATTGGCGGAATTGCGGGGACCACGGGCAAGCTGGCCTTCGTGGTCTGGATCATCTCGATGATCATGGGCTTTCTGCAAAGCTTCACCTATGCTGAAATGGCGGGGATGTTCGGCAACAAGTCGGGCGGGACAAGCGTCTACGGGGCAACGGCCTGGCTGCGCTATTCCAAGTTGATCGCGCCCTTGTCGGTCTGGTGCAACTGGTTCGCCTGGTCGCCGGTGCTGTCCCTCGGCTGCGCCATCGCGGCGGGCTACATCCTGAACGCCCTGTTCCCGATCCCGCTGGCCGAGAGCCAGCCCGTGATCGACTGGGTGACGGCGAACATCGCGAGCTATACGGCCGAGACTCAGTCGGTGATCGACTACATGGCGGCCAACGCGGGCGTGGGCGTCGAGGATGCGATCAAGGCCGTGGCGGCAACGGACGGGGTCAATGCCTTGACGCCGTGGTTCCGGACCTGGGAAGCCTTCCAGATCACCGTCCCGGGGCTGGGTAACCTGCACTTCAACTCGACCTTCGTGATTGGCGTGATCCTGATGCTGGTCATCCTGATGATCCAGGAACGCGGAATCGCCTCGACGGCGAGTGCGCAGAAGTACCTGGCGATCATCGTTCTGGTGCCGCTGTTCCTGGTCGGCCTGGTGCCGATCCTGACCGGGTCGATCAACTGGATGAACGTCACCAACCTGGTGCCGCCGACGGCGGCCTATTCGGGCGTGGATGGCGAATGGAACATTGGTGGCTGGACGCTGTTCCTGGGCGGTCTCTACATCGCGGCCTGGTCGACCTACGGCTTCGAGACGGCGGTCTGCTATACCCGCGAGTTGAAGGACCCCAAGACTGATACTTTCCGGGCGATCTTCTACTCGGGCCTGCTGTGCATCGTGTTCTTCTTCCTCATCCCGTTCTCGTTCCAGGGCGTCCTGGGCCAGGAAGGGATGCTGGCGACGGGCATCGTTGACGGGACTGGCGTCGGCGAGGCCCTGGGCAACATGATCGGCGGCGGGCCGGTGATCACCCAGATCTTTGTGATCCTGATGATCATGGCGCTGTTCCTGGCGATCATGACGGCGATGGCAGGCTCGTCGCGCACGCTGTACCAGGGGTCGCGCGACGGCTGGCTGCCGAAGTACCTGGGCGAAGTGAACAGCCATGGCGCGCCGCGCAATGCGATGTGGACGGACTTCACCTTCAACGTGGTCCTGCTGGCGCTGGCCTCGGACATCGCGGGATACTTCTACGTCCTCGCGATCTCGAACGTCGGCTACATCCTGTTCAACTTCCTGAACCTGAACGCCGGCTGGATCCACCGCATCGACAGCGCCCATATGGAGCGGCCCTGGAAGGCCCCGTCCTGGCTGATCGGGGTGAACACCATCCTCGCCTTCGTCAACGCCCTGTTCCTGGGCGCGGGCGCAAAGGTCTGGGGCTATTCGGGCGCACTTCTGTCGGGGCTGGTCTTCGCCGCGCTGATCGTGCCGGTGTTCTGGTACCGTCACTACCTGCAGGACGGCGGCAAGTTCCCGAAAGAGGCCTATGACGATCTGGGCCTCGCTTATGGCGAACTTGGCAAGCGGAAGGCTGGCATGCTGCCCTACCTTGCTCTGATCGCGGGGGCCCTGGTTGTGCTGATCAGCAACTGGTACTTCGTCATGCCCGATACAGAACGAATGGCCTTTGGCGACTACCTGATGCAGCCCGTGACATGGTTCAGCAGCGCGCCGACCGAGTGAGGCGCATACAAGACCGGAAAGGCCGTCCCTCGGGGCGGCCTTTTTCTTGGGCGGATGTTTTCTGACAAGAAAGATTGTTGCACTTCATTATTGCTTTCTGGCGGGAATCACCTGACACTCGGCGAAAATTACGACCACAGGGGAGGGTAACAGATGACGAATTCCTGGCGTTTCTCGGCACTGATGGACCGGCATCGGGCCTTGGGGTCCAACCTTGAAGACTGGAGCGGGATGGGCACGGCCTGGTCCTACTCCAAGGGCGACCCGAATGCCGAATACATGGCGATCCGCACCAAAGCGGGGCTGATGGATGTGTCGGGCCTGAAGAAGGTCCACATCACCGGCCACGCTGCGTCGCATGTGATCGACCGGGCGACGACGCGCGACCCCGAGAAGATCGCCCCCGGCAAGTCGCTCTATGCCTGCATGCTGAACGATGCGGGCAAGTTCATCGACGACTGCATCATCTACCGGATGGGGCCGAACAGCTACACCGTGGTGCATGGGTCCGGTCAGGGGCATGAGCAGCTGACGATGGCCGCGACGGGCCGCGACGTGTCGATCCGCTTCGACGACAACCTCCACGACCTGTCGCTGCAGGGGCCGCTGGCAGTGGACTATCTGGAAAAGCACATTCCCGGCGTCCGCGCACTGCCCTACATGGGCCACATGCCGGCGATGCTGTTCGGGAAGCCGATCACCCTGTCGCGGACGGGCTACACCGGCGAGCGCGGCTATGAAATCTTCTGTCGGGGTCAGGACGCGGGCGAAATCTGGGATCGGATCCTGGAGGAAGGCGCCAGCATGGGGATCATCCCCTGCCGCTTCACCACTCTGGATATGCTGCGGGCCGAGAGCTACTTGCTGTTCTTCCCCTTCGACAACTCGGAAATGTATCCGTTCGAGAACGAAGGGCCGGGGGATACCCTGTGGGAGCTTGGTCTTGACTGGACCGTGACCAAGGGGAAGACCGGCTTCCGGGGGGCCGAGGAGCATTACCGCCTGCAGGGCAAGGAACGGTTCAAGATCTCGGGCCTGAAGTTCGCGGACAAGACCAAGGTTCCGGGCAACGCGCCGATCTTCAAGGACGGCAAGAAGGTCGGTGTGGTGACGCAGCCGATGTATTCGCCGCTGAACGACTGGGTGGTGGCGATCGCCCGCCTGTCGGTCGATTGCGCCAACAACGGCACCGAGCTTGAAGTGCGCTGCGGGACGCATGGCCCGCTGAAGGCGGTGTCGGCACCGCTGCCGTTCTACGACGTTGAAAAGAAGCGCCGCACGGCCAAGGACTGAACTCTTGGGGCCTGCCTTCGGGTGGGCCCCTTTCTACTCAAGGGAAATGCCCCCGTGAAGGTTGAACTGACCCCCATTGACGCCCCCTCGATCAAGTCGCGCCCGGTCTATGCAGCGCTGGAGCCGCGTCCGGGCAAGCTGCATGTCATCGTCGCCGATGACGCGGGCGCGGATGCCGTGACGGAAATGCTTGGGAAGGCGAACGACCGTTCGGAAATTCTTGCCGGCGCGCATGTGATGTACTGCCCGGGGCCGACGGGAACCGACGGGACGGCGAAGCTGGAGGCCTTGGGCGCGGCGCAGTTCTTCCGCGCACCGACCATTCCGGCGCTGTTGCCGCGTCTGGTACGGGTTCTGGCGGACACACATATGGGGACTCAGTTTTACCTTGCGGGGACCGAAAGCCTGATCGGCCAGGCCGAGCGGGAGATCATGGCGACGGGCTTTCCCTTCGCCTCGATCCAGAAGGAACAGCGCGGATCGACCCTGCGGCGGGTGCAATGCGTGCATTGCAAGGGGATCACAGAGAACGTGGCGACCGACCCGTTCAAGTGCAGCCATTGCGGGCTTAACCTCTTTGTTCGCGATCATTATTCCCGGCGCATGGCGGCCTTTCAGGGCGTGAACATCGACGCCGAGGACCCCGGTTTGGTGCCGGAAAGCGTTGTGAGGTTCAAATGAGCGGGGGGGCGAAACTCCAGGTCCGGGTGGCCGAGGTCGTCGAGGTCAATGAGCTGATCAAGCGCTTCCGCTTTATCTCGCGCGACGGCTCGCCGCTGCCCGCCTTTTCGGGCGGGGCGCATACGGTGGTCGAGATGGACGATCACGGCACGCGCAGGCTGAACCCTTATTCACTTATGTCCGACCCCGAGGATCGGTCGGGCTACGAAATCTCTGTCCGGCGCGATGACGTGGGCCGGGGCGGGTCGCTTTACATGCACCGGCATGTGAAGCCGGGGATGGAAATGACGCTTTCCTACCCCGTCAACCTGTTCCCGTTGGACAACCGGGCGAAGAAGCACCTGATGATCGCAGGCGGGATCGGGATCACGCCGTTCCTCGCACAGATCGCGCAGATCACGCATTTCGGCGGCAAGTTCGAGCTGCACTATTCGGCCCGGTCAAAGCCTCTGGGCGCCTACATGGACCGGCTGACGGCGGCGCATCCGGACCGGGTGCATTGCTACTTCGACGATCAGAAGCAGATGATCGATCTTGGAAAGGTCCTGGAAAATCAGCCGATTGGCACGCATCTCTATGTCTGTGGGCCGAAAGGGATGATCAACTGGGTGCTGTCGACGGCCGAGGGGATGGGCTGGCCGAAGCAGGCCTTGCACCATGAGGAGTTCCTTGCGCCGGGGACCGGCCTGCCGTTCCAGGTGGAACTGGCGGCCAGCGGCAAGACGATCACGGTGGGCACGACGCAAAGCCTTCTGGAGGCGATGGAAGCCGCCGGAGTGGACGCGCCCTACCTCTGCCGTGGCGGGGCCTGCGGGCAATGCGAAACGAATGTTCACAAATGTGACGGCACGATCCTGCACCGAGACCACTGGCTGTCGCATGAAGAGCAGGCGTCCAACCAGAAGATCATGCCCTGCGTCAGCCGCTTCGAGGGCAAGACCCTCGTCATCGACCGATAGGAGACGACGATGAGCCTCGATTTCAAGTTCGCGCCCGATGATTTCGGCGGATTCTTCCGGGACGAGACGTTCCGCGAGACCTTCACCTACACCAACAGCAATCCGCGCCGGTTCCCGTTCCCATTCGACCGTGACGACTACATGTATTCGGTCAACATGGAACCGCACACGCCGGGCCGGAAGGGCACGGCCTTCGAACATACCTTCGACGTCGATGAGCATTACGTCGCCGAGATGATCGACCGTGCCAAGGTACTGGCCGAGGACCCGCTACGGTGCCAGTCGCTGCCGCACATGACGCTGGCCGGGTGGGACACGCTGGAACTGATCATGGAGACCAAGGCGCGGGACTATCCGCAGTGGTTTTCGCTGACCAAGGACGGCAACCGCTGGCATTGGGTGAACCGTCCGCTGGGTATCGAACAGTCGTTCACATTCCTGGACGAGTCGACGCTGCCCTACCCGCCGTTCGAATACATCATGCGGCAGACCCAGGGCGACTGGACGCTGCAGGACGATCGCGACGGGACCTTGTGGATGGACGCCGGGATCGCCACCAGCCAGGCGGACTGGTCGGTGGACTTCGACGTCGGCATGAACTTCATGGAATGGCATGCCCCGGTCCCCTTGGCGCATGAGAAGGGAGTCTTCGACCGGGCGCTGAAGTTCCTGCTGAAGCTGCAACACGGGTCGCCGGTGCGGCGGTTCAACTGGACGATGACGGTGAACCCTCTGCTGGATACCGCGCCGGAGACTTACCCAAAGTGGGGGCCGATGAAGGCGTCGATCACTCCCGAGAACCTGGGCCAGAAGCAGCACCTTAGGGTGGAACTGCAGAGCCTCTACCGCCTGCCCCGGTCGAACGCGATCGCCTTCGACATCCGCTGCTACCTGTGCAGCTTCGAGCAGATCGTGACGGTCCCGAAATGGGCTCGCCGCCTGCACCGCGTCGTCCGCGACCTGCCGCCGGAACTCGCCACCTACAAGGGCTTCATCCGCAATCGTCCCGCGATGGTCGAGTGGCTGTCGAAGTACGACGACGGCGCACCCACGTCCCCGGGCTGGTGGCCCGATGACTGACCGTACGGGCCCCCTGCGCCTGGGGTTCCTGATGTTCCCCGGCTTTCCGATGGCCTGCCTCACCTCGGCCATCGAACCCCTGCGCGCGGCGAACGAGATCACCGGGCGGCAGGAGTTCGTGTGGAAACTGGTGGCGGAAAGCCCGGCCCCCGTCCGCTCGAGCGCCGAGATCGGCTTTGACCCCGACGTGACGCTGCAGGATCTGGACACTGTCGACCATCTCTACCTCATCTCGCCCCCCACCGCCGAATTCGCCGACCCACGCCGCAGCCCGGCGAAACTCCGCTGGCTGGACCGAACGGGGGTGACGCTTGGCGCCTTCTCGGGGGGCATCTTCCCGCTGGCGCGCGCCGGGCTGATGGAGGGGAAACCCTGTTCGGTCCACTGGTGCTATGAGGCGGCGTTCAAGGCCGACTTCCCCGAAATCGAAGCCCGCGAGGTGACGATCCTGCGCGAAGGCCGCCGGATCACGGCCAGCGGTGCAGGCGCGGTCTTTGACCTCATGCTGCGGCTGATCGAGGAACGCCTTGGCCGCGACTGCATGACCGAGGTCGCCTGCTGGTTCCAGCATCCCTTCGTGCGCGACGCCGACGCCAGCCAGAAGGTCCCCGTCGCCCGCGCGGGCGGCACGACCGACAGCCTTCCCGCCACGATCCGTGAGGCGATCCGGCTGTTCGAGACCCACGTCGAGGACCCGCTCCGCATCCCTGACGTCGCCGCTGCCGTGGGCCTGTCGGGCCGCCATTTCGAACGCATGTTCAAGCGCGAGACCGGCCAAAGCCCGCTGCGCTATTACCACCACCTGCGGCTTATGAAAGCGCGGCAGCGGGTGCTCTATTCCAACGACTCCCTGCGCGAGATCGCCGCCTCGGTCGGCTACATGACCTCCAGCCCGATGATCCGGCACTATACCGAGTTCTTCGGCGTCTCCCCCCGCGACGAACGGCGGCTGACCCAGACGATGCGCCGGGCACCGGTGCGGGTGGAAGCGGCGGAGTAGTCTTCCGCAGGCCTTTCAGGTCCCGAGAATACCCAAAACGGCGATGCCGCCGAAAACTGCGGCGATGCCAAGCCACTGCACCGGCCGGACGTGCTCCTTGAGGAACCAGGCGGCAAGAAGGACGGTCAGCACTCCGAACAGGGACGAGGCGACCGAGGCGTATTCGGCGTGGGACAGCCCCCCCGACGCGGTGACGAGGCCAAGGGCAACCGCGTCGATGAGGCCCATGACGACAAGAACGCCCATCTGGCCCCGGGCTGGCAGGCGCGGACCGGTCTGGCGCAGCATCAGGGCGAGGATTGCCAGAAGCGCGACCACCCTCCCGGCCAGCATCACCGGCAGATCGGCCCCCATCCGCGTCGCGGCCTGGCCAAGGGCGAAGGTCGCGGCGAAGCCAAGGGCGGACAGGGCGGCCCAGGCGATGGCGACGGCGGGCGAGGCCGCATAGCCCTCGGGCGCGTCGTCACGGGCGGCGACGGCGACGATTGCGATGCCGATGACGATCGCAAGGACGGCCAGCCAGTCGCCGGGCGGAACACTGCGGCCCTGGGCGACGGCGAAAACCAGGGTGAGAAGCGGATATGCCCCAACCACCGGCGAGACGACGCGCACGGGGGCAAGGCTGAAGGCGCGGTATAGCCCACCGATGGCCACCGCGAAGGCGAGACCGGAGAGGGCGGCGACCCCCCAGGCCGACGTGGTCATCTGGGCCCAGCCGCCCAAGATCAGCGCCACGGGAACCAGCCCGACCGTTCCGGCCGAAAGTACAACCATGATGAGCGGCAAGAGGGCCGTCCCCTGGCTGAGCTTTCGCGCCAGAAGGTCGTGGACCGCCCAGAGCAAAGCGGCCCCGAGTCCGAAGCTTAATGCCAGCATTCCGCGGCCTTTCCGTCATGCCCTGCTTGTGTCAGTCTTACCCTGACGCTATTCTTCTGGATGAACAAGTTTTATCCTCATTAAACTGATCCGGCGCTGAGTGACCGAATCGCTGCGGGGAGATGGCATGCTGGACTCGATCTATCCTTCGGTTTTCCCCGGTCCACCACGACCGTCGAGGATTCTGACTCCGCAGGGGTTTTCGCGCCACCACGGGCAGGAACGGCATGTGGTGCCGGGCGGCGGGGCGGTGCTTCTGCAGCTGATGACGGGCGACCGGCTGGTGCTAGTGAACGACGAGGGCGGGCAGCCGGTGGAGCTGGTGGCGGCGGCCAAGGACGGGCGCATCGATGCGGCGATCCTTGGGCAGGCGACGAATTCAGGTGCTGAGGGGCTGAAGGCGATGCTCGCCTCGGGCGAGGAAAGCCTTTCGCGGCTGCGGAAGGGGTTGGCGGCGCGGAAGATCGATCTGGCTGCGGCAGGAGCGGTGCGGGTTTTCTCGGGCGAGACGCCGGCGGGAACGCGGGCCGAACTGGTGGCGCTGGACGAGGGGTGGCTGGTGGTTTGTGCTCCCGGTTTGCCGATGGCACCGGAGGCGCAGGACACGGCGACGCAGGTCACGCTTCTGGTGCAGCGGGCCAAGCCGCGGATGGTGGGGCATTATGATCTGCCCGATCCGCTAACGGACCCGGTGCTAGACCTTCGGGTGAAGTCAGCGACGGCGGAGAGCTACTTCGTCAAGGCGGGGGATTACATCCAGGTCATCGATGTGGACGGGCGGCAGTGCACCGACTTCCAGTGCTTTGACGCGAGAAAGCTGGACAAGGGGATCCAGCACGCGCTGGACGTGACGACCTCGCGTACCCTGATGGGGCACGCCTATTCGATGCCGGGGCTGCATTCGAAATACTACGACCAGGACTGGGTGCCGCTGGTCGAGGTGGTGCAGGACACGGTGGGGCGGCACGACGCTTTCGCGATGGCCTGTGCGTCGAAGTACTATGACGACATCGGCTATCCGGGGCATTTGAACTGCTCAGACAACTTCAACAAGGCTCTGTCGGGGCGTGGCGTTGACGCACGGCCCGGCTGGATGGCGGTGAACCTGTTCTTCAACACCAACATCGACGCGCATGGGGTGCTGATCAGCGACGAACCCTGGTCGCGTCCCGGAGACTATGTGCTGTTCCGCGCGCTGACCGACATCGTCTGCGTGAACTCGGCCTGCCCTGACGATACGTCGCCTGCCAATGGCTGGTATCTGAGCGACATCCACGTCCGCACCTATTCGGGGGCCGAGAAGTTCTCCCGTTCCATCGCCTATCGCCCCACGCCCGCTTCGGAGCCGAAGATGACCA
The DNA here is from genome assembly GCA_027484915.1 of Paracoccaceae bacterium. Taxonomy (GTDB): domain Bacteria; phylum Pseudomonadota; class Alphaproteobacteria; order Rhodobacterales; family Rhodobacteraceae; genus Tabrizicola. The sequence continues at coordinate 9,559 of JAIXSA010000169.1, forward strand.
AGGAAACCGCCTTCCACTCGCGTATCGCGGAAAAGACCCGGAACGTGGTGGAGTACAAAGGCTACTGGTTGCCGCAAACCTATTCGTCGAACGGCGCGCTGGAGGAATACTGGGCCTGCCGTCAGGCGGCAGTGGTGCTGGACCTGTCGCCCTTGCGGAAGTGGGAGGTCACGGGGCCGGATGCCGAGGCGCTGATGCAGTGGGTGTTGACCCGCGACATGAAGAAGCTGTCGCAAGGTCAGGTCGTCTATTCTGCGATGTGCTATGAACACGGCGGGATGATCGACGACGGCACGGTGTTCCGCCTGGGCCGCGACAACTTCCGCTGGATCGGCGGGGATGAGTACGGCGGGCACTGGATCCGCGAGCAGGCGGAAAAGCTGGGGCTTCAGGTGATGGTGCGGTCCTCGACCGACCAGCTGCACAACCTGGCGGTCCAGGGGCCGAACAGCCGCGAGATCATGAAGCGCATGATCTGGACCGCGCCGCACCAGCCGACGATCGAGGAGCTGGGCTGGTTCCGCTTTACCGTGGGCCGGCTGGGCGGGCCGTCGGGGGCACCGGTGGTGGTGTCGCGGACGGGGTATACGGGGGAGCTGGGGTTCGAGGTCTTCTGCCACCCGAAGGACGGGTCCGCGGTCTATGACGCGGTCTGGGCCAATGGCGGCGATCTGGGGCTGAAGCCGATGGGCCTGCAGGCCTTGGACATGGTGCGGATCGAGGCGGGGCTGATCTTTGCGGGCTATGATTTCAGCGACCAGACCGATCCGTTCGAGGCGGGGATCGGGTTCACCGTGCCGCTTAAATCGAAGACCGACGATTTCGTGGGCCGCGAGGCGCTGATCCGGCGGAAGGAGCATCCGTCGCGGAAGTTCGTCGGGCTGGAGATCGACGCCAACGTGGATGTGGGTCATGGCGATTGCCTGCATGTGGGCCGGGCGCAGGTGGGGGAGGTGACGTCCTCGGTCCGCTCGCCGATCCTAGGCAAGAACATCGCGCTGGCACGGGTCGACGTCGCGCATGCCGAGGTTGGGACGGCGCTGGAAGTTGGCAAGCTGGACGGACAGCAGAAGCGGTTGCCGGCGGTGATCGTGCCCCTGTCGCACTACGACCCCAAGAAGACGCGGCCGCAAAGTTGAGGGAGCGGAGTTTTTGAAAACTCCGGTTCGGAGCCTTTGAAGGCTCCGGTCCGATCTCTTTGAAGACATCGGGGAGAGGAGGATGCTATGGAACCGATGATCGACCGGATCGGAGGGGAGCAGAAGGTCCACCTTCTGGTGAACCATTTCTACGACCTGATCGAGACCCTGCCGCAGGGCAAGGCGATCATGGAGATGCATCTGAAAGGCCACGGGCTGAGCCATGTCCGGCCCGAGCAGTTCAACTTCCTCTGCGGCTTCTTCGGCGGGCGGCGGTACTACCACGAGCTGCACGGCCACATGAACCTGCGGGAGATCCACGCCCATGTGGATATCCGTACCCAGGATGCCGAGGATTGGCTGGCGGTGATGGAGCGCGCGATGGGCGAGAGCGGCGTGGCGGTAAAGGAGCGGGCAGAGATCATGGCGACCTTCCGGCGCGCTGCGCTGATGCTGGTGAACGTGGTCTGAGGGTGACACGCGTCGCCGCGCCGGATCAGAGCGCGCCGTCGCGGAGGGCCTGGACCTTCTGCCGCAGGCCAAGGTCGGCGATGATGACCCGGCCTTCCCGCACCAGTTCGTCCCGCAGGTCGAGGGGAAGGATCTGGGTGCGGCGATAGAACTTGTCGATCTCGTCCGGAGACGCCTCGGCAAGGAATTCCTGCAGCGGCGGGCGAAACTGATAGGCTCCCTTGGTCATGCGGAAGGGTACGGCGGCCAGCCAGGCGGCCTTGTCCTGCGCGTGAAAGTGCAGAAGCCGGATCTCGGGTTGCCAGTTGCGGGGCTTGATGATTTCCTTGTTGACCATGACGGCATGGAGGCGCGGCACCAGGCCGAGGACGCGGGTTCGGTAGATAACCTTGCCAACGGAATGGGACAGCATCCCGTCGATGATCACCTTGCGGTAGGCCCCCAGAGCCGGGCGCCGGTAAACCCAGTGGTCCAGCCGCAGGGCGCCGCGAAACTCGCGTGCGGTGTAGATATCGTCGGGAAGAAGTGGGTCGTGCATCGCCTCGAACGGCTCAATCCGCATGGCGATGGTCGCTTCAGGGGTTTCGTCCAGGATGTCGGCGATGGGGCGTGGGGTCAGCAGGAACTCGTCCACATCGATGTGGACGATCCAGTCAGAAGTGACATGCGCGCGATAGGTGAGGCGCGCGTTCTGGGTCTGGCGGTTCTGGTGCTGTGGCGGGCGTTTCTTGCAGGTCGCGGACCAGTGGGCGTCGTCGCAGAGGGTGACGGTGACCCGCGGGTGCCCGACCAGCGGGGCGGGGATCGGTTGGGTGGGGTCGTCGAAGAAAAGCCAAAGGTGGTCGGCACCAAGGGAGAGGTGGTGGGCGACGAAGGCCAGCACCTTCTCCTCCGCCGCCCTCATGGTGGAGACGACGCTCCAGCCTGCCATCAGAGGACGTCCAGCAGGTCCTGGGTCGGCCAACCGTCGGCGGGAAGACCAAGGCGGACCTGTTCCTTCTGCACCGCTGTGCGGGTGCCCGCGCCGAGGATTCCGTCGATCTGGCCCACGTCATGGCCAAGGCCGGTAAGCTTTTCCTGCAGCGCCTTCATCTGGTCGAGGTCCAGCGCAGGGTCGGGGTTCCCGGCCGCATAGGGTTCGGCCCCCTCGATCCGAGTGGAGAAGTAAGCGGCAGTGGTGACGTAGACGAAGCTCTTGTTCCACTCAAAGAGCACTCGGTAATTCGGAAAGGCGAGAAAGGCCGGACCCTTGCGGCCCTGCGGCAGCAGGATCGAGGCATTCAGGCCCGGGGTAAGCGCGCCGTTGCGGGGGCTGACGCCGAGGGCCTGCCACTCTTCCGTCGTGCGTTCCGTCTCGAGGCCTGTGAGCGACCAGTCGAAGGTTTCGGGCAGGGTGATCTCGGCCAGCCAAGGCTCACCCGCGCGCCAGCCGTGATGCTGCAGCATCCGCGCGCCGGACAGGATCGCGTCGGCTTCGGAGGTCTTGAGCAGGATCAGACCGTCGCCGTCGCCGTCGACGCCGCGTTCCAGGATGTCCTTGGGCAACATCTGTACCATGCCGATCTCTCCGGCCCAGGCGCCGGTGGTGTCGAGGTCGAAGTCGTTCATCGCGTGCAGTTGTGCGGCGGCGATGACCTGGGGCTGGAAGAGCTCGGGCCGGCGGCAGTCGTGGGCGAGGGTCAGAAGGGCATTGCGAGTGTTGAAGTCGCCCTGGACCTGGCCGAAGTCGGTTTCGAAGGCCCAGAAGGCAAGAAGGATTCCGCGCGAGACGCCGTAGTCGGCTTCGGCGCGGGTAAAGATGTCGTTGAGGGTGTCGGACTTGGAGCGCGCAGTGGTGAGGCGCTGCTTGGAGATCAGCGACTGCGAGAAGTCGAGGAAGGTCTTGCGGAAGACGCCTTGGCTGCGGTCGGCCTTGAGGACCTTGGGATCTTGCTGTGCGCCTGTGAAGAACTCGGCTGCCTTGTCGGCGGGGACGCCCGCAGCAATCGCCTCAGCCTCCATCGCGATCAGGAAGTCGCCGAAGTCGCCGCCGCAAGGGGCCGCAGCGGCAGGGGTGGCAAGGGCGACGGCAAGAACGGCAGCGCGCATGGAGTCTCCGAAAATTTCGGAGAGGTTAGGTCAGCGCCACCAGAACGGCAACCGCAACAAGGGCGGCCCAGACCCGCCAAAGGGCATCGGCGGCGGCGTCGATATCGTCGGGGCCGGGATCACGGCGGCCCTCGGGCCAGACCCAGGGATAGTCCTTGCGCATACCGTTGTAGCTGCGCGGGCCGGAGAGGGCGACGTTCAGGACGGGAGCAAGGGCACTTTCGGGCCAGCCGGCATTCGGGCTGCGATGCTTGGGCGCGTCGCGGAGGATCGGGGCGGGGTCAAGCCAGCCGTGGGTCAGCGCGATCAAAAGCGCGGTCAAGCGGGCTGGGATCAGGTTCAGGACGTCGTCGAGGCGCGCTGAGGCCCAGCCGAAATCCCTGTAGCGGGGTGTCAGGTGGCCGATCATGCTGTCGGCGGTGTTGACCAGCTTGTAGGCGAGAATGCCCGGCAGGCCTAGGACCAGGTACCAGAAGACGGGGGCGACGACACCGTCGGACAGGTTCTCGGCCGCGCTTTCGATGGCAGCGCGCGAGATGTCGGGGCCGGTCATCTCGGCCGTGTCGCGTCCGACGATCATGGCCACGGCCTGCCGTCCTTCGGGGATGGACCGGCGCAAGCCGTGGGCGACGGCGCGGACGTGTTCGACCAGCGATTTCTGCGCGAGAAGGATGGCGACGGCCAGGACTTCCAGCACCCCGTGGTCGGGGATCAGGTGGATCAGCCAGCCCAGGGTCAAGCCCGTCAGTGTGAGGCCAGCGGCAACGAGGGTGCCTTTCAGCTTCAGCTCCCCGTCGCGGTTGAACCTCCGGTCGCACCAGGCGACGAGGCGCCCCATGAGGACGGCAGGGTGGGGCATCCTGTCCCAGAGCCAGCGCGGCTCGCCAAAGGCCGCGTCGAGAAGGAGGGCAACGATCAGAAACATGGCGGTGGCTATCCGTGGCGGCTGTCTGATTCGCAAGTGCTTGCTAAAGGTCGCTGCGTTTTCGCTGCGCAGCATCGCCTGGCTATGGACCATTCAACCATGAGTTGCGCGCTTACGTGTCATTGGTGCCATACGGGGTTTACAAAGTGGTAATACCCTTGTGGCAGCTTGATTTCCTGCGGGTCCGCACCAGAATTCATAGTTGGGGAAAGGTCGAGGCTGCCATGCTTGAATTTCTGCCGACATATGTGCGCGAGGGGCTTGAGGCCGCGCGCAAGAAGGACCTGAAGCGCAAGTCGCGGCTTCGCGTGCAGGTCGGCGACGCGGTCTATCCGGTGCTGCGTTTCTGGGACAACGGTTTTGCGCTGGATGCGGATTTCTCGCCCGGCAAACTGCGCGGGCTGGTCGATGTCTATGACGGATCCCGGCACGTGTTCCAGTGCCTGATCATGGCCTCCAGCATCGAAGAGGGCGAGTTGGTATGCGACTTCAAGCGCGCCACAGCGGTGACGGAGCGGGCCCCGCTGGATTTCTGGCGGGACGAGAACGCTCCGGTGGGCTATCTGCCGAAGGCTTGAACGACTGATTTCCTTGAAGAAATCGAGGCGGAGCCTGCAAAGGCTTGGCTGGGGAATTGGAAATTCCGGTCAGGGCAGAATTTCCACCTTGGTTCCGATCGGCGTTACGGCCCAGATTTCCCGTATCTCGGCGTTCGTGAGCGCGATGCAGCCCGCAGTCCAGTCCCCCTTGATCTTCAGCCCGTCCGGCAGCGCATTCGGTTGGCCGTGGATGAAGATGTCGCCGCCGGGGGAATAGCCGCCCGCCCTGGCGCGGATCAGGTCCTCGCGCTGAGGGTAGTCGAGTCCCAGCGAAAGATGAAAAGCGCTTTCAGTATTTCGTCGGTCGATGGTGAACTCGCCCTCCGGCGTCCGGCCATCGCCTTGGCGAAGCTTGTCGCCCTCGGGCGAGAACCCAAGGGCGATACGGTAGGTGCGGACGGTTTCCCCATCCTGCAAGAGGTACATCCGGCGTGCTGCCTTCTCGATCACGATCCGGTCGATCTGACCCGTCAGCGGCGGCGACGGTGGCATGGGACGCATCGGGCTGTAAAGCGAAGCCGCGATGAAGCCAAAGCCGATCAGAAGGCAGAGGTAGAGGAAAAGCCGCAGAACCCTCATTGCAGGTCGGCAAAGGCCCTTTGCAGCCGCGACACGGCCTCGACGACCTGAGCATGCGGGCAGGCGAGGTTGAAGCGCAGGAACGTCTCGCCCCCGGTGCCGAAGGCCGAGCCGTGGTTGGTGGCGATCTTGGCCTGCTTTTCAACCCGTTCGATGAACTCGGCCGGGGCCATGCCGGTGCCGGAGAAATCGACCCAGGCGAGGTAGGTCGCCTGCAGCGCCGTGGACCGCAGGCCGGGAATCCCGGCGATGCCTTCGTCGAAGAGCTTCCGGTTGCCGTCCAGATAGCGCATCAGCGCGTCGACCCAGGCGGCACCTTCGGGGGAATAGGCGGCGGTCGCCATGTGCATCCCGAAGGAGTTGGGCGAGATGCCCATCGCGTTGATCGTGCCCGCGAAGGTCTTGCGGAGCGCGGGGTCGGCGATGATGACGTTGCCGATGTGGGCGCCGGCGATGTTGAAGGTCTTGGTGGTGGCGGTCATCATCACCAGCCGGTCGGCGATCTGCGGTGCTGCCAAGGCCATGACGCTGTGCTTCTGGCCGGGGAAGACGAGGTCATGGTGGATCTCGTCAGAGATCAGGATCAGGTCGTGCTTCACGCAGAAATCGGCGATACGGCGCAGCTCTTCGACCGTCCAGACCCGGCCGCCGGGGTTGTGCGGCGAGCAGAGGATGAAGAGCCTTTCCTTGCCGGTCAGGTGCTTCTCCCACGCGGCCGTGTCGACCTGTGCGAGTCCGTCTTCCAGGGTCAGCGGGCATTCGGTGACCGTCCGCGCCGCCGCTTTGATGACGCGGGCGAAGGCATGGTAGACCGGGGTCATCAGAACGACGGCGTCGCCAGGCTGGGTGTAGCTGTGCACGCACAGCGCCGTGCCGTTGACAAGGCCGTGGGTGGTGAAGATCCAGTCGGGCTCCACATCCCAGCCGTGGCGGTTCGACATCCACCAGCGGATTGCGTCCAGGTAGGCGCGATCATCGCCGAAATAGCCGTAGACCCCGTGGTCGAGCATCTTCTGCAGCGCGTCCTGCACGACTTGCGGCGGCTTGAACTCCATGTCCGCGACCCACATGGCCAGACCCTCGTCGGGTTTGAAGCCGTAGAGCGGTTCCAGCATGTCCCATTTGACGCAGTGGGATCCGGCGCGGGAGATTGGGGTATCGAAGGTCATGTCATCAGGCCTGTAGGTTGGGATGTTCATCCGATTATGCCATCATGTTCGGGAAGTCATCCCAATTTTAACCTGCATTCGGGAACTATGTGCCGCATTAAGCTTGATATGCGGAACGATATGACCGCGCATCAGTAGCTGCGGCACATCCTGCGTTCCTCTTGCCATCGCGGGGCGGCTTTCGTAGATCGGCATCATGATCCGTCCTATCCTGATCCATCCTGACCCGCGCCTCAAGAAGGTCTGCGATCCCGTGGCGCAAATCACGCCCGAGATCAGGCAATTGGCCGCCGACATGCTGGAGACGATGTACGACGCGCCGGGCATTGGCCTGGCCGCTCCGCAGGTCGGGGTGACGAAGCGGATCATCGTGATGGACTGCATCAAGGAGGGTGACCCGGAGCCGATGGCGCTGGTCAACCCCGAGATCATCTGGTCGTCCGAGGACCTGTCGGTCTACGAGGAAGGCTGCCTGTCGATCCCCGAGCAGTATGCCGACGTGAAGCGCCCGGCCGAGGTCAAGGTGCGCTGGCTGGGCCTTGATGGACAGCCGCAGGAGCGGCAGTTCTCCGGTCTTTGGGCGACCTGCGTGCAGCACGAGATCGACCATCTGGATGGAAAACTGTTCATCGATTACCTGGGCCCGCTGAAGCGCCAGATGATCACGCGGAAGATGGAAAAGCTGAAGCGGGAACGGGCACGGGCCGGCTGAGGCCCAAGACGTGACTTTCCCCCGCGATGCGGCTATCCGCCGGGGCAGAAATCCGAAAGGACGTCCGATGCTGCTTTCTATCCTGCGCTGGCCTGACCCCCGCCTGTCGCAATCCTGTGCCCCGGCGGTGCTGGACGCCGATCTGCGCAGCCTTGCGGCGGACATGCTTCAGACGATGTATGCGGCACCTGGCCGTGGGCTGGCGGCTCCGCAGGTCGGGCGGCTGGTGCGGATGTTCGTGATGGACATCGCCTGGAAGACTGGCGACCCCGCGCCAATTGTCTTTGTGAACCCCAAGCTGGAGCTTCTGGGCGACCGGGTCCTGGGGCCGGAGGGGTGCTTGTCGATCCCCGGACCGGTGACTGATATCGAGCGGAATGCCGAAGTGCGGGTCTGGTGGACCGACCTGGAGGGCGTTGCGCAGGAGGGGCGGTTTGACGGCTTTGCGGCGATCTGCATCCAGCACGAGTTCGACCATCTTCAGGGTATCCTGACACTGGACCGCCTGCCCCCCGAACCGCGGGCAGTCGCCGAGGCGGCGGTGGTGGCATGACCGTTCGTCGCTGTCTGCCATGGCCAAACCCGGTGCTGCGGAATGCGGCGGTCGAGGTCGCGGCCATCACCGACGAGGTCCGGGCGATCTGGATCGACATGATCGACACGATGGATGCCATGCCGGGCTATGGGTTGGCGGCTGTGCAGATCGGGGTGCCGATGTGGCTGGCGGTGGTCGATTGCTCCGAGACGCGGGGGCAGGCGGTGCGGATGGCCAACCCCGAGGTGCTTCATGCCAGCGGGCAAATGCGCGAACATGACGAAGCCTCGCCCAACCTGCCGGGTGTGTCGGCGGTAATCCAGCGGCCTCGGGCGGTGACGGTGCGGTTCTTGAATGAGCGGGGCGAGGTCGAAGAGCGGGATTTCGTCGGCCTCTGGGCAACGTCGGTCCAGCACCAGATCGACCATCTGGCCGGGAAGATGTACTTTGACCACCTGTCGCCCTTGAAGCGCAAGATGCTGATCGCAAAGGCGCAGAAGCTGGGGCGTCGAGGATGAAAATCATTTTCATGGGTACGCCCGAGTTCAGCGTCCCAGTGCTGGAGGCGCTGCATCAGCGGCACGAGATCGTTGCGGTCTACTGTCAGCCGCCACGTCCGGCCGGGCGGGGCAAGTCGGATCGGCCCAGCCCCGTGCAGGAGCGGGCCGAGGTGTTGGGTTTGCCGGTGCGGCATCCGGTTTCGCTGCGCAGCTAAGACGCGGAGCGCGGCTTTGCGGCGCTGCGGGCGGATGTGGCTGTCGTCGTCGTCTATGGGCTGATCCTGC
>JAIXSA010000099.1 GCA_027484915.1 Paracoccaceae bacterium
GCGAAGCGAACTCGGACGGCTGGAAGCCCGAGAACGCCCAGAAGAACATGGAACAGATCCTGACCGCCAACAACAACGCCGTTGACGCCGTTCTGTCGCAGAACGACGGCATGGCCGGTGGCGCGGCGGCTGCTCTCGCAGCTCAGGGCCTGAACGTTCCGCTGGGTGGCCAGGACGGCGACCTTGCCGCGATCAACCGCGTTGCGCGCGGCACCCAGACCGTGTCGGTCTGGAAGGACGCGCGTCAGCTTGGCAAGGCCGCCGGCGAAATCGCCTCGGCTCTGGCCGACGGGGCGGCTCTGGACTCGGTCCCGGGCGCGACCAAGTTCTCGGGCGGCGAGAAGGGCGTTGAAATGAACGCCATCCTCCTGACCCCGACCCCGATCACCAAGGAAACGATCGGCGTCGCGATCGAAGCAGGCCACATCTCGAAAGAGCAGGCTTGCGAAGGTGCTGCGGCGGACGTCGCTGCTTGCCAGTGATCTGACCAACCGGCGCCGTCCTTCGGGACGGCGCCACCCCTTCTTCTGGCTGGACCGTCGCGCCCCAAGGGCGCCTGATCGCGCACATGCGCGCCCGGCTCTGGCACAGCCCTATCCCTCTCAGGCTGGACGAGGACATGACCGCAACACCCCAATCCCCGACGACCCATGCGCCGAACGAGGGCGGGTTCACCCGTTTCCTTCGCGCTACCGAGATCGACCCTCGCCTTCTGGGCATGGTCGGCGCGCTTCTGCTGATCTGGGTCGCCTTCGAGGCCTATTCGACCTTCGTCCTTGGCCGACCCTCCTTGCTTCTGGGCGCCACCCAGGCCGAGGCGAACGGCTTCCTTACCCCCCGGAACCTGTGGAACCTGTCGGTCCAGACCGCCTACATCGGCATCATGGCGACGGGGATGGTGCTGGTCATCATCACCCGCAACATCGACCTGTCCGTGGGGTCGATCATGGGCATGGTGGGCATGTACATGGGCCTGTTGCAGGTGGAATACCTGACGCCCGCGCTGGGCCTGGGCCATCCGTCGATCTGGATCATCACGGTGATCTTCGGCATCGCGATGGGTGCCCTTATCGGGGCGTTCCAGGGGGTGCTGATCGCCTTCCTGAACATCCCCTCATTCATCGTGACACTCGGCGGCCTGCTGGTCTGGCGCGGGGCGGCCTTCCTGGTCGCGGGCGGCAAGACCATCGCGCCGCTGGACGACACCTTCTCGTTGATCGGCGGCGGGTCCTTCGGGGCACTGGGCAAGACCGGCAGCTGGATCTTTGCCGTGATCGCCTGCGTCTTCGTCGTCTGGGCCTTCCTGAACGGCCGCCGGTCGCGCAAGACCCACGGCTTTGCCCTGCGCCCGGTCTGGGCCGAGACCTTCGTGATCGGCCTCGTCTGCGCGGTGATCCTGGGGGCGACGCTGATCGTCAACTCCTACGTCTGGCCGACGGGGAACATCCAGAAGTACTACGCGGCGCTTGGCCAAGAAGTGCCCGCCTGCGCCCAGAAGGGCGGCGACATCTACAGCGACGTCTGCGCCAGCTTCGGCCACGGCTTCGCCTATCCTGTGCTGATCATGATCATCGTGGCGATCGGGATGACCATCCTGATGACACGCACCCGCTTTGGCCGCTATGTTTTCGCCATCGGTGGCAACCCCGAGGCGGCGGCCCTGTCGGGCATCAACACCCGCGCCATGACGGTGAAGATCTTCACCCTGATGGGCGCGCTGGCCGGCATTGCTGCCGTCATCGGCGCGGCGCGTCAGAACAGCGCCACCAACGCGATGGGGAACCTTGACGAGCTTTACGTCATCGCGGCGGCCGTCGTGGGCGGCACCTCGCTGGCTGGTGGCGTCGGCACGATCTACGGCGCGATCATCGGGGCGCTGATCCTGACCAGCCTTCAGACCGGCATGGTTCTGATCGGCTTCGGCGACGGGTCCTACCAACGCATCGTGATTGGCGTGGCGCTCGTCCTCGCCGTCTGGCTCGACATCGTTTACCGCAAACGCATCAAGTAAGGGGCTGACATCATGGTAGACAGAACCGGAACCCCGCTTGTCGAACTGCGCGACATCTCGATTTCCTTCGGGGGGATCAAGGCCGTGGACCACGTCACCGTGGACCTTTTCCCGGGCGAAGTCGTGGGTCTCTTGGGCCACAACGGCGCGGGCAAGTCGACGCTGATCAAGTGCCTGTCGGGCGCGTATCAGAAGGACAGCGGCCAGATCCTGATCAACGGCCAGGAGGTCGAGATCAAGGACCCCCGCGACGCGCGCGCCCAGAACATCGAGACAATCTACCAGACGCTGGCGCTGGCCGATAACCTCGATGCCGCGTCGAACCTGTTCCTGGGGCGCGAGCTGGTGAACAGCTTCGGCTTCGTGGACGAATCGAAAATGGAGGCCGAGACGCGAAAGATCATGGGTCGCCTGAACCCGAACTTCCGCAAGTTCAACGTGCCGGTGAACATGCTGTCGGGCGGTCAGCGCCAGTCGGTCGCCATCGCGCGGGCGGTGTACTTCAACGCCAAGATCCTGATCATGGACGAGCCGACCGCCGCCTTGGGTCCGCACGAGACGCAGATGGTGGCCGAGCTGATCCAGGAGCTGAAGGCGCAGGGCCTGGGCATCTTCCTGATCGAACATGACATCCACAACGTCATGAAGCTGTGCGACCGGGCGTCGGTCATGAAGAACGGCCAGCTTGTCGGCACGGTGAACGTGAACGAGGTCACCGACGACGACATTCTGGGCATGATAATCCTGGGCAAGAAACCCCAGCATCTGGCCGCGTGATGTACATCGGGCTTGATCTCGGGACCTCGGGTCTGAAGGGGATACTCATCGGCGAGGACCAGGCGGTGTTGGCCGAGGCGACGGCCCCCCTGACGGTGCAACGCCCGCATGAGGGGTGGAGCGAACAGGCCCCCTCGGACTGGATTTCGGCGGCCGAGACGGTGTTCGACCGGCTGGCGGCGCAGAAATCCTTGTCCGAGGTTCGCGGGATCGGGCTGTCGGGCCACATGCACGGCGCGACGCTGCTGGACGCGCGGGACGAGGTGCTGCGGCCCTGCATCCTTTGGAACGACACCCGCAGTCACGAAGAGGCGGCGGAGTTGGACGGCGATCCGATGTTCCGGCGGTTGACCGGGAACATTGTGTTTCCAGGCTTCACGGCTCCGAAGGTGGTCTGGGTGGCCAAGCACGAACCGGCGATCCGGGATCGGCTGGCGAAGGTCCTGCTGCCGAAGGATTACCTGCGGCTCTGGCTGACGGGCGAGCATGTGGGTGAAATGTCCGATGCGGCCGGGACCTCTTGGCTGGACACGGGCAAGCGCGACTGGTCGGACGACCTGTTGCAGGCGACGGGGCTTGACCGCAGCCATATGCCGAGCTTGGTCGAAGGGTCCGAAGTCTCGGGCTATCTGCGTGAGGCGCTGTCCAGCCGCTGGGGCCTGCCGAAGGGCGTGGTCGTGGCGGGTGGCGGCGGCGACAATGCGGCCTCGGGTGTCGGCGTTGGCGTGGTGCGGGCGGGGGAGGCGTTTGTCAGCCTTGGCACCTCGGGCGTGCTGTTCGCGGCGAACGACGGCTACCAGCCCGACCCGGCGACGGCGGTGCACACCTTCTGCCACGCGCTGCCGGACACCTGGCACCAGATGGGCGTGATCCTGGCCGCGACCGATGCGCTGAACTGGTATGCAAACCTGATCGGCACCGATGCAGCACGTCTGACCGGGGAACTGGGCGAGTTGCAAGCCCCCGGCAAGACGATCTTCCTGCCCTACCTGGGCGGCGAGCGGACTCCGCTGAACTCGGCCACCGTACGGGGCGCTTTTACGGGCCTTGAACACGCGACCGACCGCAAGGCGGCGACGCGGGCGGTACTGGAAGGCGTGACCTATGCCATCCGCGACAGCCGCGATGCTTTGGCGGCGACGGGGACGAAGCTTGAGAACCTGCTCGCCGTTGGCGGCGGAAGCCGGTCGGACTACTGGCTGAAACTGATCGCCACGGCGCTGGACTGCCCGGTGCAACTGCCCGTCGCGGGCGACTTTGGCGGTGCCTTCGGGGCCGCGCGCCTTGGACTCATGGCCGCGACGGGTGCCGGGGCCGAGGTTGCCACCCTGCCGCAGATCGCCCGCGTGATCGACCCCGATCCTTCCCTCAAGGAGGCCTTTGACGCGGGACACGCAAGGTTCCGCGCCGCCCAAACTGCCATCAAGGACCTGACATGACCGACTTCTTCAAAGGCATCCCCGCCATCAAGTTTGAGGGCCCGAATTCCTCGAACGAATTCGCCTTCCGCCACTACAACCCCGATGAAGTCGTCATGGGCAAGCGGATGGAGGATCACCTGCGCTTTGCCGTCGCCTACTGGCACAGCTTCGCCTGGCCGGGCGGCGACCCGTTCGGCGGGCAGACGCTGATCCGCCCCTGGTTCGGTGACACGATGGCGCTGGCGAAGATGAAGGCTGACGTCGCCTTCGAGATGTTCGATATCCTGAACGTGCCCTTCTACTGCTTCCACGACGCCGACATGCGGCCGGAAGGCGCGACCTTCGCGGAGTCCCTCAAGAACCTGAACGAGATCGCGGATTACATCGGCGAGAAGCAGCAGGGCCACAAGGCAAAGCTCCTCTGGGGCACGGCGAACATGTTCAGCCACCGCCGCTGGATGTCGGGTGCCGCGACCAACCCCGATCCGGACGTCTACGCCTATGCCGCCGCGACGGTGAAGGCGAACATGGACGTGACGCACCGGCTGGGTGGCGCGAATTATGTCCTCTGGGGCGGGCGTGAGGGGTATGAAACGCTGCTGAACACCGACCTCAAGGCCGAGCGGGAGCATGCGGGGCGGTTCCTGCAGCAAGTGGTCGAGTATAAGCACAAGATCGGATTCAAGGGCACGATCCTGATAGAACCGAAGCCGCAAGAGCCGTCGAAGCACCAGTACGATTATGACGTTGCGACGGTCTACGGGTTCCTCAAGGACTTCGGTCTGGAAAAGGAAGTGAAGACCAACATCGAACAGGGCCATGCGATCCTGGCTGGGCATTCGTTCGAGCATGAGATCGCTCTGGCCGCCGCGCTGGGCATTTTCGGGTCGATCGACATGAACCGGAACGACTACCAGTCCGGATGGGACACCGACCAGTTCCCGAACAACCACGCCGAAAAGGCCGTGGCCTTCTACGAGATCCTGAAGGCGGGCGGCTACACCACCGGCGGCACCAACTTCGACGCCAAGATTCGCCGTCAGTCGCTGGACCCGGAGGACCTTATCCTGGCCCATGTCGGGGGGATGGACACCTGTGCCCGGGCGCTGAAATGCGCGGCGGCTTTGCTGGAAAGCGGAGAGATGGAGGCCGCGAAGGCGGACCGTTACGCGGGCTGGAAAGACCCCAAGGCGCAGGCGATGCTGAAGGGCTCGCTGGAGGATGCGGCGGCGCGGGTCATGGCGGAGAAGATCGAGCCGCAGCCCAAGTCCGGGCGGCAGGAGCGGCTGGAGAACCTCTGGAACCGCTACGTCTGACGGCGGCTCCTCGTTCGACTTCGTCTCCTCGTCGCTGGTCGCCAGCGAGGAGGGACGAAGTCCCCGACGAGCGTCTCAATCGCCGTCGGCCAGAAGCGCGGCCAGACCCTGCGGGTAGTCCGGGTAGAACAGCTTCACTCCAAGCTCATCCTTGATCCGGTCGTTCCGGACCTTCTTCGATTCACTGTAGAACCCCAGTGCCATTGGGGTCATCGTCGGCGCAACCTCTTCGAAGGGTACGGCTGGCGGTTCCGGCATCCCGAGAAGCTGGGCCGCGTAGCCGATCACCTCTTGCGGCGGGCAGGGGTTGTCGTCGCAGACGTTGTAGGCCGCACCGGGGTTGGGGTGGCGCATGGACGCTTCCAGCACCTGCGCGATGTCGTCGACATGGATGCGGCTGAAGACCTGTCCCGGCTTGATGACCCGCCGCGCGGTGCCGTCGCGGACCTTCTCGAACGGGCCGCGACCGGGGCCGTAGATTCCGGCGAGGCGAAAGATGTGGACGGGCAGGCCCGTGGCAAGCCACTGGCCCTCCGCCAGAACGCGCTGACGCCCCCGGTCGGATTGGGGGGTCAGAGGCGTGGCCTCGTCCACCCAGCCGCCGTCATGGTCGCCATAGACCCCGGTCGTCGACAGGTACCCGACCCAGCCCGCCTTGGACTTCGCGATCTCGGGCACGGCTTGCAGGAACGGGTCGCCCTTCGCGTCTGGCGCGGCGGAGCAGAGGATATGCGTCGCCTCTTCCAGGATCCATTCCAGGTCGCCGGGCCAGAGCAGCGGCTCCACCCCCTCGGCGCGGAACTGGTCGGCCTTGGCCGGGTTGCGGGTAGTGCCGATGATCCGCCAGCCCTGGGGGACCAGGCGGCGGGCGAGGGCGCGGGCAGAGTAGCCGTGGCCAAGGGAAAGGAGCGTGGACATGGGGCGACTATCGGGGCGGGTGCGCAAGAGGGCAAGGGCTTGCGGCATGAGGCGGCGCATTCCATGCTGCACGGTGGGAGGTGCCACATGGATCAGGGTCTGAAGGGCGCGCTGGAGCTGACCGGGCCGGAGGCCTGCCTCGCCTATTACCGCGACTGGGCCGCGAACTACGATCAGGGGTTCGCGACCGAGATGCAGTATGTGCTGCCCGCCCATGTCGCCGCGGCCTTCCTCGGCTCGCGTGGGCAGGGACCGGTGTTGGATGTGGGCGCAGGCACCGGACTTCTGGCCGAAAGCTTGCGGCAGATGGGGTTCGAGGATCCCATCGACGCGGTGGATTTCTCGGTCGAGATGCTGGAGCGCGCTGCGGAGAAGCGCGTCTACGCGGACCTCCATCAGGCCGACATCACCAAGCCATTGACCCTGCCGCGCCGCTATGGCGGGATCGTCTCGTCGGGCACCTTCACGGCTGGGCATGTGGGCCCCGAGGCGCTGCCGCACCTTCTGGCCGTGGCCCGCCCGCAGGCGCAGTTCGCGCTGTCGATCAACCGGCGAGTCTGGACAAGCGCGGGCTTCGACCGGGCGCTGGAGGCGCTGGCTGCCCAGGCGCTGATCACCGACCTTCACCAGATCGAGGTGCAGGTCTATGGCGAAGCCGCCCAGCGCATCGACGCGGACCATGCGGGCGACCGCGCACTGGTCGCGCTTTTCCGGGCGGCCTGAGCTGTCATAATCGCTTCACTTGCGAACCGGCCCCGGTTTCGGCTTATATGCCGGATCAATTTGCAGGACCCGTAATGGACGACGCCCATACCATCCTTTCCCCTGAAGCCCCGGCGCATGAAAGCTTTTCCAGCGCCGCCGATGCCGTTGACCGGCTGGAGGCGCTGTATTCCCAGGCCACGCAATTCCTGTCGGACCAGTTTCTGCGCACGGTGTCGAAAGGCCATCCGGGGCGGCGCATCCGGGCCTATTACCCGGAAATCCGCATCACGATCACCAGCTTCGACAAGGTCGACACCCGGCTTGCCTTCGGCCATGTCTCCAGCCCCGGGACCTATGCCACTACGGTCACGCGGCCTGACCTCTTCCGCAACTACCTGATCCAGCAGATCGAGCTGCTGATCCGCAACCACGGGGTTTCCGTGGACGTAGGGCTGTCGGAAACCCCTATGCCGGTCCACTTCGCCGTCTCGGGCAGCGCCGTGGCGATCCCGCAGGAAGGGGTGATGGACTTTTCCTTGCGCGATGTATTCGACGTGCCGGACCTGGTGACCACCAACGACGACATCGTCAACGGGGTGATGACGCGTTACGACGACGGCTCGTCCCCTCTGGCGCCGTTCACCGCGCAACGGGTGGACTACTCCCTTGCGCGTCTCTCGCACTACACGGCCACGGACCCGACGCATTTCCAGAACCACGTCCTGTTCACCAACTACCAGTTCTACGTCGATGAGTTCGAGGCCTATGCCCGCACCGTGCTGGCGGACCGGTCGACGGGCTATACGGCTTTTGTCGCCACGGGGAACCAGGTCATCGAAACGCCGGACGGGGTGATCCATCCCGTCACCAAGATGCCGCAGATGCCGACCTACCACCTGAAACGGGCCGATGGGAACGGGATCACCCTGGTCAACATCGGCGTCGGGCCCTCGAACGCCAAGACCGCCACTGACCATATAGCCGTCCTGCGGCCCCACGCCTGGCTGATGGTCGGCCACTGCGCGGGTCTGCGGAACAGCCAGTCCCTGGGCGACTTCGTCCTGGCCCACGCCTATCTGCGCGAGGATCATGTGCTGGACGACGATCTGCCGATCTGGGTGCCGATCCCGGCGCTGGCTGAAATCCAGATCGCGCTGGAAAAGGCCGTGGCCGAGGTCACCCAGCTGGAAGGCTACGAGCTGAAGCGCATCATGCGCACCGGGACCGTCGCCACCATCGACAACCGCAACTGGGAGCTTCGCGACCAGTCCGGCCCGGTCCGCCGCCTGTCGCAATCCCGGGCCGTGGCGCTGGACATGGAAAGCGCGACCATCGCCGCCAACGGCTTTCGGTTCCGGGTGCCCTACGGCACACTCCTTTGCGTCAGCGACAAGCCCCTGCATGGCGAGCTGAAGCTGCCCGGCATGGCGTCCGAGTTCTACAAGACGCAGGTCAGCCGCCACCTCCAGATCGGCATCCGCGCGATGGAGCGGCTGCGCGATACGCCGATCGAACGGCTCCACAGCCGGAAACTGCGGTCGTTCGAGGAAACCGCCTTCCTTTGACGGCAAAAATGCCGTCGGACCGGGGTCCCCCGTGGTTTTTGGGTTGATTTTGACCTTTAAACCGTGTGTCTGGGCCGAGACCCCGAAACGGGGGACACCCGCCATTTGCGAGTGGATACGTGCATATGACACGAAACGAATAACAACGAAGGATGATCCAATGTCCAAACCGATGACCAAGACCCAACTGGTGGCCGCTGTTGCCGAAGAAATGGGCGGCGACAAAAAGACCGCGAATGCTGCTCTGGATGCGATCGCTGCGGTCGTGTCGCGTGAAGTCGCTGCTGGCGGCACCGTGACGCTTCCCGGCCTTGGCAAGGTGGCCTGCAAGGCCCGCCCCGAGCGTCAGGTCCGCAACCCGGCCACGGGCGAGACGATGACCAAGCCCGCCGACAAGCAGGTCAAGTTTGCCATCGCGAAAGCCCTCAAGGACGTCGTGAACGGCTAAGGCTTCTGCCGCACCGGATTATGTGAGAGGGTCGTCCCGAGGGGCGGCCCTTTTCCATTGGGAGGCAGGCATGGCCAAAGTCACCGGCATCGGCGGCATCTTCTTCCGGGCGCGCGACCCCGATGCCCTGAATGCCTGGTACAAGACCCATCTGGGGATCACCCAGCCCGACGTGGCAGTCTGGATGCAGGAGGCGGGGCCGACAGTCTTTTCGCCCTTCAGCGCCACGACGGACTATTTCGCCGCCGACAAGCAGTGGATGCTGAACCTCCGCGTCGATGATCTGGCCGGGCTGATCGGACAGTTGCAGGCCGCAGGGATCGCCGTGGAAACCCGCGCCGACTGGGATGGCGACGGAAGTTACGGCACCTTCGCCCGCATCCATGACCCGGAAGGCACCCCGATCGAGCTTTGGCAGCCGCCCTCTGGTGCCTAGCGGTCGCGGAACTGCGGCTGGCGCTTTTCCAGGAAGGCGGCCATGCCTTCCTTCTGGTCTTCGGTCGCGAACATCGCGTGGAACATCCGGCGCTCGAACAACAGGCCCTCGGCCAAGGTGGTTTCCTGAGCGCGGTTGACGCATTCCTTGACGACGCGCGTGGTGATCGCGGACTTCTCGACGATCTTCTGCGCGGCCTTCATCGCCTCTTCCAGCAGGCTTTTAGCCGGGACGACGCGGCTGACAAGGCAGCAACGTTCCGCTTCGGCCGCGTCCATGAAGCGCCCTGTAAGGTGCATGTCCATCGACTTTGCCTTGCCGACCGCGCGGGTCAGGCGCTGGGTTCCGCCCATGCCGGCAACGATCCCGAGGTTGATCTCTGGCTGGCCGAACTTGGCGCTGTCGGCGGCGATGATGAAGTCGGCCAGCATCGCCAGCTCGCAGCCGCCACCCAGGCAATAGCCCGCGACGGCCGCGATGATCGGCTTGCGCGCGCGGGCGATGACCTGGGCCTCGGGACCGAAGAGGTCGTCGAAATAGACGTCGATGAAGCCTTTCTCGGCCATCTCCTTGACGTCCGCCCCGGCGGCGAAGGCTTTTTCCGACCCGGTGATCACGATGCAGCGCACGCGTTCGTTCGCTTCCGCCGCCGTCACGGCAGACGCCAGCTCGCGCATCAGCGTCGAGTTCAGGGCGTTCATGGCGTCGGGACGGTTCAGCCGGATCAGCGAGACATAATCCTCGATCTCGACAATCAGCGTTTCATAGGCCATGTCGGCCTCCTTCATGGCAATCGCGGTGACTCCTAACACCAAACGGCGGCTTGGCAAGTCACCTCTGACAGGTGGGGCACCAGAAGGATGACCGTCCGGACTGCACTGTCCGGGTGATCGTGCCGCTGCAACCGGGCGTCTCGCAGGGGTCGCCCTCGCGATCATAGACTTGGAAATGCTTGGAAAAATAGCCAAGCTCGCCATTGGCCTGGCGAAAGTCGCGCAAGCTGGAGCCGCCGGCGTCGATGGCTTCGGCAAGGACCTCGCGGATCACCGGGACAAGGCCGTGAACCTGCCGTTCCGTCAGGTCGCCCGCCAGGCGCAACGGGCTGATCCGGGCGCGATACAAAGTTTCGGCGACATAGATGTTGCCCAGCCCCGCGACGATCCGCTGGTCCAGAAGCGCCGCCTTGATCGGTGTCTTCCGCCCCTGCAGACGGGCGGCGAGATATGGTTCGTTGAAGTCGTTGCCGAAAGGCTCGGGGCCGAGGTCCTTCAACAGCATGTGCTGCCCCGCGCTTTCCGTCGGCATCAGGTCCATCGCCCCGAAGCGGCGGGCGTCGTTGAAGGTGACCCGCGCGCCGCCCTGCATGTGCAGGACCACATGGTCATGTTTCTGCGGCGCGGGGTGGTCGTGGTAGAACGTGCCAAGCTGCGCCCCCGAGATCAGCATCCGCCCCGACATCCCCAGATGCACCAGAAGCGATTCTCCACTGTCGAGGTCTGCCAGGATGTACTTCGACCGCCGCCGAAGGGCCGTGACCCTGCGGCCCGTCAGCCTGTCGGCCATCCGCTCAGGCAGGGGCCAGCGCAAGTCGGGACGGTTGACCTCGGCGCGCGCGATGACGGCACCTTCCAGCACGGGAACAAGGCCGCGCCTGACCGTTTCGACTTCGGGAAGTTCGGGCATCATCGCCTCTTGGACAGTTCAGCGCATTGCGGGCGCAGGGTGGCGGACTATAAGGAGGGGTTGAGACGAAGGATCGCAAGACCGATGACGCAAGAAAAGACCACCCATTTCGGCTTCCAGGACGTGCCCGAGGCCGAGAAGGCCGGGATGGTGCATGGCGTGTTCAGCCGGGTCGCCTCGAAATACGACATCATGAACGACGTGATGTCCGTGGGCATCCACCGGCTGTGGAAGGACGCGATGATGGACTGGCTGGCCCCGCGACCTGGCCAGCGGCTGCTGGACGTGGCGGGCGGGACGGGCGACGTGGCCTTCCGCTTCCTCAAGCGCGCGCCCGGTGCCAGCGCGGTCGTCTGCGACATGACCGAGCCGATGCTGATCGAAGGGCGCAAGCGGGCCGAGGCGGAGAGCCTGGCGCATAGCCTGGAGTGGGTCGTCGGCGACGCGATGGCTCTGCCATTTCCCGACAACAGCTTCGACGTCTACACGATTTCCTTCGGCATCCGGAACGTCACCGACAACCCCACCGCCCTGGCCGAGGCCTACCGTGTCCTGAAACCCGGCGGGCGGCTCATGGTGCTGGAGTTCAGCCAGATCCCCAACGACCTGATGCAGAAGGCCTACGACCTGTATTCCTTCAACGTGATCCCGGTGATGGGCCAGGTCATCGCCGGCGACCGGGCCTCCTACCAGTACCTCGTCGAATCGATCCGCAAGTTCCCCGATCAGGAGACCTTCGCCACGATGGTCCGCACCGCCGGCTTCGGGATGGTCAAGTACCGCAACCTCTCGCTCGGCATCGCAGCCCTTCATTCCGGCTGGAAGCTGTGAAGGGCCCGCACAACATCATCCGCCTGATCCGCACGGGTGCCACGCTGGAGCGCACCGGCGCGATGGACGTGGTGCTGGAGGCGTTCCGCGCCCCCCCGCGGCTGCGCTTTGCCGCCCGGATGCTGGGTTGGCCGTTCAAATGGCTTGGCCTGAAGGGCGACCCGGACCTGCCGCCGGCCACCCGCGCCCTGACCGCCCTTGGCCCGGCCTACATCAAGTTCGGCCAGGTCCTGTCGACCCGCCCCGACGTGGTGGGCGAGGAGCTGGCCGTGCAGCTGAAGTACCTGCAGGACAAGCTGCCGCCGTTCCCCAGCGCCACCGCAAAGAAGATGATCGAGGCCGAGCTGGAGCTTCCCGTCTCGACCATCTTCTCCGAATTCTCGGAGCCCGTCGCCGCCGCCTCGATCGCGCAGGTCCACCGCGCCCGGCTGGCCGACACGGGCGAAGAGGTCGCGGTCAAGGTCCTGCGACCGGGCATCGAACGCGCTTTCCGGAAGGATATCGACGCCTTCTACCTTGCCGCCCGCTGGATCGAACGTCTCGCGCCGTTTTCCCGCCGCCTGCGCCCGGTCGAGGTGATCAAGCACTTCGAAGGCGTGGTCATGGGCGAGCTTGACCTGCGGCTGGAATCATCCTCGGCGGCCGAGTTCGCGGCGAACACCGAGAAGGACGAAGGCTTCCAGGTGCCGAAGCCGCAGTGGTTCCTGTCATCGCGCAACGTGATGACGCTGGGCTGGGCAGAAGGCATCGGGCTGAACGACAACGCCGCCATCGACGCGGCCGGCCATGACCGCACCGTCCTCGGCGCGCGTGTGCTGCAGCTGTTCCTGAACCACGCCCTGCGCGACGGGTTCTTCCACGCCGACATGCACCAGGGCAACCTGAAGATCGCGGCCAACGGCGACATCATCGCCTATGACTTCGGGATCATGGGCCGGATCGACGAATACACCCGCCGGGTCTATGCCGAGATCCTGATGGGCTTCATCCGCAAGGATTATCGCCGCGTCGCCGAAGTGCATTTCGAGGCTGGTTACGTCCCCCCCGACCGCGACATCGACGAATTCGCCCGCGCCCTGCGCGCGGTGGGCGAGCCGATCTTCGGCATGGACGCGAGCCGCATCTCGATGGCGCGGCTCCTCGCCTATCTCTTCGAGGTGACCGAGCGTTTCGGAATGGAGACGCGGACCGAACTGATCCTTCTCCAGCGCACGATGGTCGTCGTTGAAGGCGTGGCGCGGTCGCTGGATCCGCACATCAACATCTGGCAGGTCGCAAGCCCGATCGTCGAACGCTACATCCGCGAGAACATCGGTCCCAAGGCTGTGCTGCGCGATCTGATGAAGACCGCGCGCGTGCTGGCCCGCTTTGGCCCGAAGCTGCCCGCCCTGGTCGAGGCGCAACTGATCCGCACGGGGAACCCGACCACGGTGATCGTCCGACCGCAACGATCCCTTGCGCCGCTGCTCTGGGTCGTCGTGGTTGTGCTGGCCTTCGTGGCGGGGTTTGCCCTCGACCGGTTCCTCTGACCGAAAGCCGGGCGCATTTGCGGCGGCTCAGCGCTGCGGTTCGCGCAAGGCTGTGACGTCCGACGCCATCACTTCGATCCCGCCCTCCAGCACCAGTTTCGTGCCCTGGGGGCCGCCCATCGCCTCGATGACGCGGGCATAGTGTTCGACGGGCGTTGTCGAGATCACCCGCTCACCGTTCAAGCTTTCAAGGGCGATGGAATAGGTGCCCGCAGGCAGCGGCGCGCCGTCGATTGCCGCGCCGAGCCATTGGTAGGGATCGGTGCTGACCGCAATCTCCTCGCGCGAGACGAGGTTGCCCTGCGCGTCCTTCACCACCAGCACCGCCCGGTCTGCGCCCACGGCCGGGTTGGGCGACAGGGTCACCGGCGTGCCATCGTACCGCACCGGCGCGGCCGAGCGCGCTTCTTTCCCGATCCAGCTGGCCATTTCGGACATGCCGAGCTGCTGGAACTTGCCCTGCATCTCGGCCAGAAGCTGGTTGGTCCTGACCTGCTGCTCCACCCCCGAGAAGGTGGCAAGCTGCACTGCGTAATCTGCGGAATCGATGGGTTTCATCGGGTCCTGGTTCTGCATCTGCACAGTCAGCATGCGCAGGAAGGTATTGAAATCCGATGAGATCTTCGACGCTGGTGCAGGCGCGGCCGTCGTCGTTGCAGCGGAAGTGACAGAGGTGACATCCATTCTGGCCTCACAGTCTAAGGTCTAGGGAAGCGCCGGCGGCAAGGCGCGGGGCAGGGGGAGGCAGGGGCGCGGGGTCGGGCTGGTCCGCCCCAATGCCCCAGGCCGACGCTCGGCCTGCCGGTCCGTCCTGGCCGCCCGCGCCGGACCGGTCCTGACCAAAGCCGATGTCGGCCCCGGCATAGCCCGCCGCGCGCAGGGCATCGGCGAGTTCGCCGGCATGGCGGCGGAAGAGGTCAAGCGTCTCGGGCCGTTCGAAGGTAATCATCACCACCATCCTGTCCGGGTTTGCCGCATCGGGCTCCAGCCGCAGTCGGACATGACCAAGTTCGTCCGGGGACAGCGCCAGTTCAGTCGCCCCGTCGGCACTGTGTGACAATGCGGCCGCCATCTGGGCCGCGGCCTGTGGCACCGGGCTTGACGTCATTTGTGCCACCGGCGCGCCGTTCGGCACCCCGCCGGTCGCCATGCTACCGGGGACAAGGGGCAACGGCAGAGTGTCGTCTCCCGTCGCTTCGTCCAGGTTGGTGACGTTGGAGAGCCAGGAGGTTCCCGGGGACCAAAGTGCCACAGCAGGTGCGAGCGTTGATGAGGTCGTCTGGGGGACCGTGGTTGGGGCCGGATTGGGTTGATGTCCCGTAGGCTCCACCGGGTGCTCCGTCCGCCACGGATGCAACTCCGTGGTGGACGCCATGATTGGCAAGACGGCGGCAATGGCGGGTGCAGGCACGGCGGGAAGCACAGGGGAGCCCCCTCGGGCTGCGGGCAGAGGCAGGGAAAGCGTGCTGAACATGCTTTCCCAAAGC
>JAIXSA010000016.1 GCA_027484915.1 Paracoccaceae bacterium
CGGCGTGACGGGGATCAACCCCAAGGTTCATCGCGATTTCGACGGTTTCGTCGAATTTCGCCGAGGCGGCCTTTTTGATCAGGGCCACGGCATCTTCGACCGACACGTTCGAGGCGGTACCGAAGACGTCTTGTGCTGCGCGCAGGCGCTTTGCGATCTTTGCCATGACTTACCCCTTGACCTCGATGCCGCAGGACTTGGCCGACCCGAGGATGATCTGCATCGCAGCTTCCACGGAGTTGGCGTTCAGGTCCTTCATCTTCGTCTCGGCGATCTGGCGGATCTGCGCCACGGTCACCGTGCCAGCCACTTCACGGCCCGGCTTCGACGATCCCTTCGCGCGGTTGCGCTTGCCCACCTGCGGCAGACCGGCAGCGGTCTTCAGCAGATAAGAGGCCGGGGCCGTCTTCAGCTCAAGGCTGAACGACTTGTCCTGGTAATAGGTGATCACGACAGGCGTGGGCGTGCCCGGCGCAATGTCTGCGGTCTTCGCGTTGAATTCCTTCACGAAGGCCATGATGTTCAGCCCGCGCTGACCCAGGGCCGGACCAACCGGGGGCGACGGGTTGGCTTGCTGGGCCTTCACTTGCAGCTTCAGGCTGCCGATAATCTTCTTGGCCATCTGGCCTTCTCCTTTGTCACTGCGTCCGAAGACGCGGTTTAGTGGTCCGGTCCGTCACCCGTTTCCGGGCGCTCGCCTCCCACGCGCTTCCTCAGTTCCCTTTCGAGACCTGAGTGAATTCCAGTTCCACGGGCGTCGCCCGGCCAAAGATCGACACGGTGACCTTCAGGCGGCTGTGCGCCTCGTCCACATCCTCGACCATGCCCGAAAAGCCCTCGAACGGGCCGTCGGTGACCTGCACCGTCTCGCCGATGTCGAAGCGGATCAGGTTGCGCGGGGCTTCCAGACCTTCTTCGACACGGTTCAGGATCGCGTTCACCTCATGGTCGCGCATCGGCATCGGCTTGCCCTGGGGACCCAGGAAGCCGGTGACGCGGTTGATCGACGAGATCAGGTGGTAGCCGCGGTTCGACATTTCCATGTGGACCAGCACATAGCCCGGCATGAAGCGGCGTTCCGAAGTGACCTTCTTGCCGCGACGGACCTCGATCACTTCCTCGGTCGGAACCAGGACTTCGTCGATCTCGTCGCCAAGGTTGGCCTCGGCAACGGCGGTCTTGATCTGCTCGGCCACCTTCTTCTCGAAGTTCGAGAGAACGCTCACCGAATACCAGCGCTTCGCCATGTTGCCTGCTTCCTTGCTGCCCGGGCCATTCGGCCCATCTTCGTCCGGTCCCGGAACAAAAAACAGCGCGCACCCCGAATCGATGCGCGCCGGTGTCCCTTTGGTTGGCGCGGGGTCTACCCCCTGCCCGCCGTCAATTCAAGAGGGAAAGCCGGAGCCTGTCCGAAATCAGGCGCCGATGATCGCGTGCAGCGCCGTGCGGATGCCAAGGTCGACCAGGCTGAAGAAGGTCGCGGCAAGGGCCGACAGGATAAATACCATCAAGGTGGTCAGCAGAACCTCGCGCCGGGTGGGCCAGACCACCTTGGCGACTTCGGCGCGGACCTGCTGCAGGAACTGGATCGGATTGGTCGTGGACATGGGGATTCCGGAACTGGGTTCGCCGCGTCAGATACGGCTTCGGGCAAGGGAATTCAAGCGCAACGGGGCCCACGGCGACAGGTTCCTGCCGTGCTTCTGACCATGTCCGGTTAAAACAAGGGCTTGGCCGCCGATGTCTGCAACGAAAAGCGTCCGGTCCCCAAGCGGGAACCGGACGCAGTACCGCGTCACCCCCAGGGACAGAGGGGTGCTGCGGTGTTCGCTTACTTCAGGCGGCTGACGATGCCGTCGGCAAAGGCCTCGACCAGGCGGGTGTAGGCGCCGGTCGCATCGTTCGACAGCACCACAACCGAACCCTCGGGCACGATGACCTTGGCGTTCTCAAGCGACACGGTCAGCTCGTAGCCGTCCGCATTCGTGTTGTCGCTGTCGTCGGCGATGGTGACCTGACCGACCAGCACGGCGTCACCCAGGTTCAGTTCACGCTCGAAAGCGGTGGCCAGCTCGATTTCGCGGACATCGACCATGATCCGGGCACCGTCGATGCTGCCGTCTTCGTCCGCCTTCGCCTCTTCGACCACCAGACGGTCTGTCACGCGGGCCGCGATGGCGTTTTCAAGGTCGGCTTCCAGATTGGCCCAGAACGTGGCCGCCTGCGCGTTGTTGATGGCGGAGATATCGACCGTCACATCGATCTTGGCGACCTTGTCGACGGCCGCCAGAAGCGGGCTGGCCAGAAGAGCGACAAGAGCAGCAGTCGCTGCCGGTTTCACATTGAACATAAGAGACTCCATTTTCCTGCAAAGAGGTTTCATGGAGAGGCAACGCGCGGAAACCCGCCGGGTTCCCGTTGGGGAACCTGCACGACGCTGCGTCACGAGTTAGGACGTGGGCCCGACCGGAACGGGCGTCAGCCACCTGGGACGCGCACCGAGTGTCGCGGGTTAAAGCCGTTCGAAAGTCTTCGATCAGCCTTCGCCGGTGGCCCCCGCACCCAGACGCTGGGAAATCGCGGCGCACATGGCAAGGAGCTCTTCCCGTGCCTTGTCGACGGATGCCGAATTGGTCCCCGAAAGGCGCCGGACGAAGGGAATGGTGATGGCGGCCACGACGCGGCCGGTCATGTCGCGGACAGGGGCCGCAATGTTCACGACGCCGGCGATGGTGAAGGATTCGTTCTGCGCATAGCCGGCAGCGCGCACGGCTGGCAGGTCGCGGACGAAGGCGGCCTGCCGATCATCCGTGCCGGGGCCCGCCTCGGCCAGGAGACCGGCCAGCGTCTCGTCATCCATCCAGGCGGCAAGCACACGTCCGGACGAGGTGTCATAAAGCGAGATCTGCGCGCCCAGACGCACGGCGGTGATGTTGTTGTCGCTGCAATCGACCTGCGCGATGACCAGGACCTTGCCGGAATGCAGGATCGCCATGTGCATCGACTGGTTGATGCGGTTCGCCAGCTTCTGCATCGCGTCACCCGCAATGCTGGTCAGTCGGCGGACCGGAGGATGGCGGTGGGCGATCTCGAACAGCTTGGTCGTCAGGCTGTAACGGTCGTCTTCCTCGTTCAGGTGGACATAGCCGCGCTTGCGCAGGACCATCAGCATCCGGAAGATTTCCGAGGTGGTACGGCCCAAAGTCTTGGCGATGTCGGCCTGGGTCTTGCCTTCGGCCTCGCTGGCCAGATGCTCCAGGATGTCCAGTCCCTTCGACAAGGCGGGGGCGCGGTACTTGTCTTCCGGCCCGTCGACGTCGTCGCCGTCGTCATCATCCTGCAGCTTGCGCGCCATGACTTCCCCTTTTCGCCAGTGGTAGCATGGGTTCAAATCTGAAATCAAATCCGGAAGTATCGTTTGAAATGTAAAATTCTATTTTACTTGTGAACAACGCCTTGCTACAGACTTCCAAGTGGCAGGAGGGCAGAGCGTGGCACGGGAAGTCACCCTCAAGGGAATGACATGGTCCGACCCACGGGGATACGATCCGGTGGTGGCAGCGGCGGCCGAGTTTTCCAGGATGCACCCGGGTGTGCGGATCACGTGGGACAAGCGGTCGCTGCAAGGCTTCGAATCCACCCCGGTCGATGAACTGGCAGCAACCTACGATCTGATGGTGATCGACCATCCGCACGTCGGAGCCGTGGTGGCGGATGGCTGCCTCTTGCCCATCGACCTGCACGCGGACGCCGAAAGCCTTTTGCGGCTTGAGGGTGAGACGGTCGGCAAGAGTTTCGCCTCATACCGCCTTGACGGGCACCAGTGGGGCCTGCCCATCGACGCGGCGACGCAGGTGCAGGCGATCCGGCCCGATCTGCAACCGACCCCCTTGCAGCGCTGGGATCAGGTGATGGAGGCCGCGCGCGATGGGGCGGTGCTGTGGCCGCTGCGGCCGCCGCATGTGCTGATGGGTTTCTATACCCTGTCAGCGAACCTCGGCGATCCTTGCGCGGTTACGAAGGGACCGCTGGTCAGCCGCAAGACCGGCCTTGCCGTCCTTCAGGCCCTGCAGGCATTGGCCGAACGGGTCGATCCGGCCTGCCGGACGATGGACCCCATCGCTGCGCTGAATGCCCTGGCGGACAGCCCCCGGCACCGGATCATCCCGCTGACCTATCTTTACGCCCCCTACGCGCGCGAGGGGTATCGACCAAACCGCATCGCCTTTCACGACATTCCGGCCATTGGCCCCGGCGGCCCCATCGGATCGGCTCTTGGCGGGACCGGGATCGCCATCTCGGCCCGGACAACGGAACCCGACCTTTGCACCCGCTTTGCCATCTGGCTGGCCTCGGCCGAGGTGCAGCGCGGGCTTTATTCAGCACACAACGGCCAGCCGGGAAATGCGCGGGCCTGGGGCGATGCAGTGGTGAATGCAGCGGTCGGCAATGCCTATGCCAACACCCGCCTGACGCATGAGGCCGCCTGGCTGCGCCCGCGCCACAAGGGCTATATGGCGTTTCAGGAAGAAGGGAGCCACATCGTCCTGGACGCGATCACCGGCCGCAGCCCGCATGCGGCGGCGCTGGACGCCCTTGACCAACGTTTCATAGAAAGCTTCCCGGAATGACCTCGCTTCCCCTGCCGCTTGAAGGCCTGCGCGTCCTTGACTTCAGCCAGTTCCTCGCCGGGCCCTATGCCGCGCTGAAGTTGGCGGACATGGGCGCGGACGTGGTGAAGGTCGAACGGATCGGCACGGGCGACCTGTCGCGCCACCTGTATCTGACCGACACGCGGATCGGCGGGGAAAGCACGATCTTCCACGCGATCAACCGCAACAAGCGGTCGGTTGCGGTGGACATGAAGTCCGATACCGACCGCGCCGCGATCCGCGATCTGGTGCGGGGCGCGGATGTCGTCTTGCAGAACTTCCGTCCCGGGGTGATGGATCGGTTGGGCTTTGGGTACGAGGCGGTGCGGGCGATCAACCCCAAGGTCGTCTACGGGTCGGTCACCGGCTATGGCACCGAAGGGCCTTGGGTCGACCTGCCGGGGCAGGACCTTCTGGCGCAGGCCCGGTCGGGGATGATGTGGCTGACCGGCGGCGCGCAGGACGGGCCGGTGGCCGTGGGCCTGCCCATCGGAGACGTGCTGGCGGGGGCGGCATTGGCGCATGGGGTGCTGGCAATGCTCTTCCGGCGCGAACGGCACGGGATCGGCGGGCTGGTAGAAACATCGCTGATGGAAGTCCTGGCCGACCTGCAGTTCGAGCTTCTGACCACCTGGCTAAACGACGGCGGGCGGATGCCTCAGCGATCTGCGCAGAACCCGGCCCATGCCTATCTGGCGGCCCCCTATGGCGTCTACGCCACGGCGGACGGCCATGTGGCCATCGCGATGGGCAAGCTGGACATCCTGGCAGGAATCACCGGGCTGGACGGCGAGACTGCTGCGCTTGACCCCTTCGCCGCCCGTGACCAGATCAAGGCCGGTCTAGCCGCAGCGCTTGCGCGGAAACCCACGGCGGACTGGATGGCAGCCTTCATTGCCGCCGACATCTGGGCGGCCCCCGTGATGGACTGGCGCGAACTGGTCGCCACCGGGATGATGGAGACGCTGGACATGCTGCAGACCGTTGAACGCGGCGACGTGCGGCTTCAGACGACCCGGCTACCGATCAAGTTCGACGGCGAGCGCCCTGCCGCGCGCCGCGCCGCGCCTGCGCTGGGGGATGCGAATGACCTGCTTTCAAAGGGATGGGGGTAAGACATGGCCGAAATCGGTGTTCACGCACGCGCCTTGGCGGGCCTGCCAAAGGACCACGCCGCGATCCCGGTCTGGAACTCCGAGGACTGGTATTTCGAGGACTTCGTGATCGGCGACAAGATCCGGTCGATCCGTCGCACCATCGCGGAAGGCGAGTCCATGATGTTCAACAGCCTTGTCATGGACCACCACCCCTACGTCAGCGACGAAACCTTTGCGCGGGAAGAGGGTGTCTTCGGCCGCCGACTGGTGGCGGGGGCTTTCGTCTTCTCGCTGGGGCTGGGGCTCGCCGCCACGAACTGCCTGAACTCGTTCAGCTACGGCTACGACCGGCTGCGCTTCATCAAGCCGGTGTTCATCGGCGACACGATCTACACGATCCGCGAGAACCTGTCGAAAGAGGTGCACAACCTGACGATGGGCAAGCTGAAGGTCAGCTATTCCGTCTACAAGGGAGAGGGGGAGCTGGTCCTGTACGCCGAGCATCTTCTGACCGCGTTGTATCGCGATCCGGCCCGCTTTGCCGAAGAGGCACGCGCCAAGATGGCAGCGAAAGCGGCGGCAAAAGGGTAGTGCCGAAGCGGGGCGCTGGTGATC
>JAIXSA010000114.1 GCA_027484915.1 Paracoccaceae bacterium
CGGGACGATCTCTTCCACCTCGACCAGGCAGGTCTTGCCGCAGGTGGCGGCGGGAACGTTGAAGTTCCGCGCGGTCTTGCGGAAGACGAGGTTCCCCGACGGGTCGGCCTTCCAGGCCTTGACGATCGACAGGTCGGCGACGATCCCGCGTTCCAGGATGTAGGTCTTGCCGTCGAAATCATGGTGTTCCTTGCCCTCGGCGATCACCGTCCCGACGCCCGTGGCGGTGTAGAAGCCGGGGATTCCCGCGCCGCCCGCCCGCATCCGTTCAGCCAGCGTGCCTTGCGGGTTGAATTCCAGCTCGAGTTCGCCGGACAGGTACTGGCGCATGAATTCGGCGTTCTCGCCCACATAGGACGAGATCATCTTCTTGACCTGACGCGTCTCCAGAAGGACGCCAAGGCCGAAGCCGTCGACGCCTGCGTTGTTCGAAGCAACGGTAAGGTTCTTCGTGCCCGCATCGCGGATGGCGGCAATCAGAAGCTCGGGGATGCCGCAGAGGCCGAAGCCGCCGCTGGCGATCAGCATGCCGTCGTGCAAAAGCCCGTCGAGGGCGGCAGCGGCGCTGGGGTAGACCTTGTTCATTGGGTTCTCCTCCCGGTTCCTTGGGGGAACGGACTGCGCGCGATCCTGAAAGATTGCGAAGGCGGTCACCATCCGTAAGAATACGTATGTGGCTACGTAGGGAGTGGCGATGAGGGACTATGAGAAGCTGGCGTTCCTTCATGCCCCGGACGCGACGCTTGTTCTGGGCGACCGGATGATCCTGCGGGCAAGCCTGCGGGTCGAGGCGGTCTTCGGATGGACCCCGAAGGAGCTGGAGGGGCAGTCGATCCGGGTGCTTTATCCCGGCCAGACGGATTACGAACTGATCGGGGACCGTGCGCGGCGGGCCATGTTGGCGGCGCCCGTCTACCGGGATGAGCGCTTCATGCGCCGGAAGGATGGGCAGGTCGTCTGGATGGAGGGTCACGGCACGGCGCTGGACCGCGATGATCCCCAACGGCTGGCGGTCTGGACCTACCGGCCGCTGGAGTCCGAAGGCCCGACCGGGGCGCTGACACCGACCGAACGGCGGATCGCGCGGTATCTGGTGAACGGGTTCACGTCGAAGGAGATCGCGCTGGCGATGGGGTCCTCGCCGCGGACGGTGGAGGTGCACCGGGCGAACATGATCCGGAAGATGGGCGTGAGGAACAGCTTTGAACTGGTCAGCCGGTTGCTGGCGGGGGTTGGCTGACTGGCGGGCTCGGGGGGTGCTCGTTGAGCACTTCGTGCACTCCTCGCTGATGTGCGCCCAAGCGAGGAGTGCATGAAATGCTCGACGAGCGGCCCGTCAGCCCTCGCCCAGCAGGCCCCAGTGCAGGAAGGCGGTGGCGTTGTGCTGGATGTAATCGATCTGCACCTTGCGCGCGTCGTCGCCCTTCCAGAACTGGCCGTCGGCATACCAGTCAATCTGCAGGGCCAGGTTCTCGGCCGCGTGGGTACGGATGCGGTCAAGAAGGTCTTTGGAGAGTAGGCCAGGGTGGTCGCGCGCCAGAAGAAGGACGCGGGTAAGCGCCTCGGTCCGGCAGGCGATCGGGGTGGACTGGCGGCGGGTGCGGTAATGGTCGTCGCCGAGGATCGCCTCCATCAGCCCGCTCAGGTAGGCGGACCCCAGCGCTTCGGCCACCACGTTTCGCGCGACGGCTTCACAGGCGGCATAGGCCATCCAGTGACTTTGCTGGGCGAACCCATAGCCTTTCCGCATGAGGGCTGTCGTGACGCGGGTCAGGTCCGGCGTTGTGGGGCCGGACATCAAGAGGCCGAAGATCGCCTCGCCGGTGTAGTAGTCCGAGCGGAAGCCCAGCACCTCGCCCGTCGCGAAATCGCGCTTGTGGCGGAAGTCGTCGCCCTCGATCTCGTCCAGCGCATACTGGCGCATCCGTGACATGGTGTCGGGCATCGGGTGGGGCAGGGCGTTCGGGGGCAGGACCAGTGCGGGCAGAGCCGCAACCTCGGTCAGGGCCAGGAGGCCGAGGCCGAGGCCGCCCAGCTTGACTGCGCCGTTGCCAACAAGCCCGAGGCTGGGCCGGTCGGGCGCGGCCCAGGGCGTCGGGAGGAGCCGATTGCCAAGAAAGGCGGTGGCGCGGCCGATGGCCGAAAGGAGGTCGGGGTCGGCCCGACCGGGTAGAAGGTTGGAGGCGTGGGCCATGAACCAGACCGTCCCGCAGTGACGCAGGAGGTTGTAGCCCTCATAAACGGCGGTGATGTCCCCGGCGTCGTGGGCATAGATGAACTTGCCCTTGTCTTGCACGATCCGAACAAGATGGGCCAGCGAGGCTTGCACGATGCTGTCGCTCGCGGGAAGGATATGGGGTGAAGCTGGCATCGGGCCTTCCGGACAGGGTCTGGTGCAGGCTAGTCCGCAAGACCGGGACAAGACAAGGAGCCGTCTTTCCCCGGCGGCGGCCAGCCGCTATGGTCGCCTGCGTTGCCCGCGTGGTGAAATGGTAGACACTGGGGACTTAAAATCCCTTGGCCGCAAGGCCGTGCCGGTTCGAGCCCGGCCGCGGGTACCAACCTTGACCGGATCAAGGTCAAGTGCCGTCGCGCAGGTCCTGCGGGACCTGGTTGCCGAAGCGGAGGTCGGTGAAGGTGACCGTGCAGCCCTGGCCGGTAGGCGATTGGGCGATGAAGTCGACCGCCACAACGGGCTTGGGCAGGGCGAAGAAGCGCAGGATGTCCCAGCGTTCGCCGTCGGTCGACAGGTGGAAGGCAAGGGCCTGGCCGGTCCAGATCGCCCGGAGCCAGAGGGCGGGGGCATCGACCAGCGGACCGTTGGCATCGTCGGACCGGTCGCGGGTCACCACGCTGACGGCCATCCGCCTCAAGTCTGGGGCGCATTCGAAGGCAAGCTTGGCCCAGGCGCTGCCCGTGGTCCGAAGGACGAGCGCCCCGGCGTCGAAACCGGCTTGGAAGGTCGGCTGAACACGGGCGCTGACCGCCCAGGGGCTGGCGGGAAGCGGAAGGCGCAGTCCGGGCAGGCGGTCAGCGCCGGGGCTGCCGTCCGGGGGAACGAAAGCGTCAGTGCCGGGGCCCGCGTGGATGACGACAGCGTCAGGGCGAAGGTCCACCCGGCCGAAATCCGGGCCGACATGCTGAAGCGAGGATAGGTCGATGGGGCGCATGGAACACCTGTGATCTGGTGAGCCAAGCTTAGGTCCGGGCGCTGGGTTAGGTCAAAGGCCTTGCGCCGGTTGGCGAAACTGAAACGGCCCGGGAGAAGACTCCCGGGCCGCGCTTGGCAGGTGCGACGAGGATCAGGCGCGCAGGTCGAAGCGGTCGGCTTCCATCACCTTGACCCAGGCCGAGACGAAGTCGCAGACGAACTTTTCGCGGTTGTCGTCCTGGGCGTAGACCTCGGCATAGGCCCGAAGGATGGAGTTCGAGCCGAAGACGAGGTCGGCGCGGGTCGCCGTCCACTTCACCGCGCCGGTCTTGCGGTCGGTGAGCTCGTAGAGATTGGTCCCTTTCGGCACCCACTTGTAGGCCATGTCGGTCAGGCCGGTGAAGAAGTCGGTGGTCAGCGCGCCGACGCGGTCGGTGAAGACGCCATGTGCGGTCCCGCCGTGGTTGGTGCCGATCACCCGCATCCCGCCGATGAGGCAGGTCATCTCATGCGCCGTCAGGCCCATGAGCTGGGCGCGGTCGAGCAGGAGTTCCTCGGCCGAGACGGCGTAGTCCTTCTTCATCCAGTTGCGGAAACCATCCGCCAACGGCTCCAGCACGCTGAAGCTTTCGGCATCAGTTTCCGCGTCGGTGGCATCGCCCCGGCCTGCGTGGAACGGGACCTTCACGTCAACGCCAGCCGCTTTTGCGGCATGCTCGACCCCAACGTTGCCCGCCAGCACGATCACGTCGGCGAGCGACGCCCCGGCTTCCTTGGCGATCGGCTCCAGCACCGACAACACGCGTGCCAGGCGGGCGGGCTCGTTGCCCTCCCAGTCCTTTTGCGGGGCCAGCCGCATGCGGGCGCCGTTGGCACCTCCCCGGTTGTCCGAGCCGCGGAAGGTGCGGGCCGAATCCCAGGCGGTGGTGACCATGTCCGAGACGGAGAGACCCGAGGCGGCGATCTTTGCCTTCACGGCGTCGACGTTCCAGGCGGTCGAACCGGTGGGGACGGGATCTTGCCAGATCAGGTCTTCCTGCGGAACCCAAGGGCCAAGGTAGCGGACCTTCGGCCCCATGTCGCGGTGCGTGAGCTTGAACCAGGCACGGGCGAAGGCGTCACTGAACGCGGCTTGGTCCTTCGCGAAACGCTCGGAGATCGCGCGATACTTCGGGTCGACCTTCATCGCCATGTCGGCGTCGGTCATCATCGGCATGCGGCGGATGGACGGGTCTTCCACGTCAACCGGCATGTCCTCGGGCGCGATGTTGATCGGCTGCCACTGCCAGGCACCGGCGGGGGACTTCACCAGCTCCCAGTCGTACTTGAGCAGCAGGTGGAAATAGCCGCCGTCCCACTTTGTCGGGTTGGTGGTCCAGGCGCCTTCCAGGCCCGAGGTGATCGTGTCACGCCCGACCGAGCGGGCGGAATGCACTTGCCAGCCCAAGCCGCCTTCTTCCAGCGCGGCATCTTCCGGTTCGGGACCGATCAGGGCGGCGTTGTTGTTGCCATGCGCCTTGCCGACAGTGTGGCCGCCGGCGGTCAGCGCGACGGTTTCCTCGTCATCCATCGCCATGCGGGCGAAGGTCTCACGTACGTCCATCGCGGTGCGGGCCGGGTCGGGCTGGCCGTCGACGCCTTGCGGGTTCACATAGATCAGCCCCATCACCACCGCGGCGAGCGGGTTTTCCAGGCTGGAGCGGTCTTCCTTGGACGGATAGCGTTCGTCCTTCAGCCACTCCTTTTCGGAGCCCCAGTAGACGTCCTTTTCGGGATGCCAGATGTCCTCACGCCCGAAGCCGAAGCCGAAGGTCTTCAGGCCCATGCTCTCATAAGCCACGGTCCCGGCCAGGACCATCAGGTCGGCCCAGGACAGGCGGTTGCCATATTTCTTCTTGATCGGCCAGAGCAGACGCCGCGCCTTGTCGAGGTTGGCGTTGTCGGGCCAGGAGTTCAGAGGGGCGAAGCGGTGGTTGCCGGTGCCCGCGCCGCCCCGGCCGTCGGCCATGCGGTAGGTCCCGGCGGCGTGCCACGACATGCGGATGAAGAGGCCGCCGTAATGGCCCCAGTCGGCGGGCCACCAGTCCTGGCTGTCAGTCATCAGGGCGACGAGGTCACGCTTGACCGCAGTGAAATCCAGCTTCTTGACCTCTTCCCGATAGTTGAACCCGGTCAACGGGTTCACCTTGGTGTCATGCTGATGCAGGATGTCGAGGTTCAGCGTCTTCGGCCACCAGTCCGTGACCGTCTGCGTGGTCGTGGTGATCGCGCCGTGCATGACCGGGCATTTGCCCGAGCGTCCAACGTCATTGCCGTCCATCTTGCTCTCCCTGAACTGGCTGCCAAAAAACGCACCACGCGCCCCATCCCGGAATTGGAGGGCGACTCGGATGCGTCATGTCGTGGGTCATCGCTAGCACCCATGAGCGATAATAGGAATTTTCATTTTCCTATCGTCCCGATATGTACAGCCTATGACAAAGATCACCCTCAAGCACCTGCGCTATTTCGACGCGCTGGCCCGCCACCGGCACTTCGGGCGGGCGGCGGAAGCGTCGTCGATTTCACAACCTGCGCTTTCGCTGCAGGTCAAGGAGCTGGAGGATATCCTGGGCGCGCCGCTGGTCGAACGCGGGGCGCGGCAGATCAGCCTGACGACCCTTGGCGAGGAATTCGCGCTGCGGGCGCGGGATGTGCTGCGGGCGGTCGACGAGCTTGGGGCGCTGGCGCGGGCGTCGACAGGGCCCTTGTCGGGTCGATTGCGGCTGGGGGTGATCCCGACGGTGGCACCCTATCTGCTGCCGCGCCTGATGCGTGCGCTGTCGCGGCAGTTTCCCGACCTGGACCTGCGCCCCCGGGAAGCGGTGACGCCGAAGCTTTTGCGCGACCTGGGCGAGGGGCGGCTGGACCTGGCGCTGCTGGCCTTGCCGGTGTCCGAGCCGTCGCTGGTCGAACACCCCTTGCTGGACGAGGAGTTCCTGCTGGTGCGCCACGAAGATACGGCCGATTTGCCGATCCCGCCGTTGTCTGACCTGCCGGCCGCGCCACTCCTGCTTTTGGAGGAAGGGCACTGCTTTCGCGAACAGGCCATTGCAGCCTGCAAGATGCCGCAGGGTCCGGCCGGCGAGATCATGGAGGGGTCATCCCTGTCGACCTTGGTACAGATGGTGGGGGCGGGGATCGGTGTGACGCTGATCCCGGAGATGGCGGCGGTGGTCGAGGGACGCGCGGCCCCGGTCGTGCTGCACCGGCTGCCCGAACCGCGGCCGGGGCGGCGGATCGGGCTTGTGTGGCGGCGGTCGAACCCGTTGTCGGACCGCTTCGTCGATCTGGCCGAGGGGCTGCGCGGGGCTTTGGCGGGGTGAGCTCCTCGTGCGCCTGCGGCTTCTCGTCGTTGGGCAACAAGGGACGAGCGACGAAGAGCGACCGTTCAGGCGCCCCAGGTGCGTTCCAGGAGCCTGACCCAGTTGCCGTGCGCGATCTTGTCGATCAGCGCCGGGCCCAGCCCCATGTCGCGCATTGCCTGGATCAGGACGGGCAAGCCCTCGACCCCGCCGATGTCCTGGGGCGTAGTGGCCCCGTCGTAGTCAGAGCCGATGCCGACGTGATCCTCGCCCGCCAGCTTCAGCATGTGCTCGATGTGTCGCTTGACGGGATCGAGCGTCATATCGGGGCTTTTGCGCCCGTCCTCGCGCAGGAAGCAGGTCGCGAAGTTGAGGCCGACCATCCCGCCCGTTTCGCCGATGGCGCGGAGCTGGCGGTCCGAAAGGTTGCGACTGGACGGGGTGACCGTATGGGCGTTGGAATGTGTTGCGACGAGGGGGGCGTCGGAGAGGCTCGCCACGTCCCAGAAGCCGGCCTCATTGAGGTGGGAGAGGTCCAGCATGATCCGAAGGGCGTTGCATTCCCGGACGAGCGCACGGCCCAGGTCCGTCAGGCCCTGCCCGGTGTCTCCGGTCGAAGGATAGCGGAACGGGACACCGTGGCCGAAGATCGTCGGGCGGCTCCAGACCGGGCCGAGGGACCGAAGGCCCATCGCGTGGAAAAGGTGGAGCGCGTCGAGATTTTCACCGATCGGCTCGGCCCCTTCGAAGTGGAGGACCCCGGCAACGGCCCCGGCAGCCATGGCAGCACGGATCTCGGCGGCGGTGCGGCACCAGCGGAAGCGGCCTTCCGAGGCACGCTCCATCCACAGAAGATGGCCCAGCATCTCGACCGCGACCGGCTGGGCGGCCGTGTGCGGGATCAGCGCTGGCAGGGGAATGTCGTAGGGCGGGTTGTCCATCATCGCGTCGTAGTCGGTGAAGTCCACCGTCTCGGGCGAGGGGATGTAGACTGCGAAGAAGCCGCCTGCGAAGCCGTGGGCCAGCATCCGGGGCAGGTCGAGGTGCCCGGCCCCTTCCCCGTGCAGCCAGAGGCGGTCCCGTAAGGTGCCGGCCGCTGCGATTTTCAGGACGATGTCGTTGTGACCATCGAAGACGGGAACGGGGGAGGGCATGGGGGTGATCCGGCTGTTGGGTTGCGTTACCCACTCTTTCCGCGATGCCCTGCCAAGGCAAGCCGCCTGCGCTGCTTTGACCGGTTGACGGGCAGGCGAAGGCGGTACTAAGGCACGCGGCATGGTGGCCTTTGTCGCGCAACTTCACCGGATCGTGCTGCTGGCAGTGCTGGCCTTGTCGCTGGGTGCGACAGGGTTTGCGCACCGTGCGCCCAGTGTCGACGATCAGGCCATTGCGGCAATGGCGGCAGTCGGGGCCTCGGCGGCCGATATCTGCGGTGAGATTGGGTCGCCCGGACGTCATGCGGACGCGCTCTGCCAGGCTTGCCAGATTGCGGGCGGAGCCGATCTGCCGCCGCGCGTGGATCCGGGTCGCCCTGCCGATCTGGTGATACTGGCGGCAAGTCCCGCACCCCGTGCAATCCGCGCTGTCACCCGGGTCCTGGACCTGTCGCGCGCGCCGCAGGGACCGCCGCTGGCCTGATGCCGAGGGCTGCGCCGATGCAGCCCCGATTTTCCTGCCAGCATGATCCCCGGCCACTGCGCCGCGGGACCTATCCCTAGCCATTGATGTCCCGAAAGGACCCAGACATGAAACGTTATGTCGCCCTTGCCGCCGCCCTGTTCCTTGCTGCCCCGCTGATGGCGCATGAGATCGTTGTCGGTGATCTGCAGATCATCCATCCCCATATCCCGCAGCCCCCGGCCGGTGCCAAAACGGCAGGCGGCTACATGGCCATCGTCAACAACGGGGCCGCGCCCGACCGGCTGATCGGGATCGAGACCGAAATCGCCGCCAAGACCGAAGTGCACGAAAGCAAGGTCGGCACCGACGGCGTTGGCACGATGGAGCCGGTGGCCGCGCTTGAGATTCCGGCAGGCGAAACCGTCAGCCTCGAGCGGGGCGGGCTGCACGTCATGTTCATGGGACTGGCTGGCAAACTGACCGAGGGCGAGATCCACAAGGCGGTGCTGATCTTCGAGAAGGCGGGCCGGGTGGAGATGGAGTTTATGATCGACCCTCCGATGGGGATGGCGGGAATGGATCATTCAAAGATGGACCATTCCGGGATGGATCACGGGGCAGGCGGGCACGATGCCCACGCCGCGCATGACGGGAATGCTGCCATGGCTCCGGCCATGACTGGCGATCCGATGGTCGACATCGAGGCGTTGTTGAAGGCGCAGTTTGACACGCCGGAAAATCCGTTGTCGGTGGCCCCAATCACAGTTCAGGGCGATGTGGCGATTGCGGGCTGGTCTCAGAACGGCATTGGCGGCCGCGCATTCCTGCGCAAGGACGACATGGGCTGGTTCGTCGAAGTCTGTGCGGGCAAGGGCCTTCTGATGCCGGAAATGCTGGTAGGTCTTGGGCTGTCCGAGGCGGATGCCGGAACGCTTTTGGCGAGCGTCAACGAATCCGAAGCGATGCTAGGTGCCGAGGCTATTGCGCTTTTCGACAGTTTCGATGGAGAGTTGTTCATCGGGCGCGAAGGGCATCAGCATGGGGCGGCCACCAACTAAGTCGGAACGTCCGGGCGAGGTTGGCCTAGGCTTTGACCCCGCCCGGATTGCGGACGACGCCAGGCTGCGATTCATCGGGCGGCTGCGCAGTCCCTGGTCACAGGGACACTGTCCAAAGAACCTGCGCGAGGCACGCGAGGCAGGCGGGGCGTTCCGGGCCGAAATTGACCTGCCGTTCCGGCCCGGACTGCTGGGGCTGGTGCCGGGCCAGCCGGTCATCCTGCTGTACTGGACTGGCAAGGCGCGGCGGGACAGGATCGTGCTGAACCCGCCGCACCGCGATGCGCCGACCGGGGTCTTCGCCCTGCGGTCCCCTGCCCGACCGAACCCGATTGCGGTCGGGGTTGTCCGCCTGCTGGAGGTGGACCAGGCGACAGGCGATCTGGCATTCGACGCGCTGGATGCCTTCGATGGAACACCGCTTCTGGATATCAAGCCCTGGCTATCCTCGGTCGACGTGCCGCCGCCGGCTTCCTGATTTACCCCTGTGACAGGCTGCGCTACATCCGGACGCGTGAACGGAAGGCGAGATGGAAATGCAGGGCTTTCAGACGGAACCGAAGTACGCGGCCTATGACGTCGTGATCATTGGCGGGGCGATCATGGGGTCGTCGACCGCCTGGTGGTTGACACAGTTGGGGTTCACCGGCCGCGTGCTGGTGGTCGAGCGCGACCCGACCTATGAGAAGGCTGCGACAACGCTAAGCTTTTCCTGCATCCGGCAGCAGTTCTCGACCGAGCTGAACATCCGCATCTCGCAGTTCGGGGCGGATTTCGTGCAGTCGCTGCGAGCCCAGATGGGCGGGGACGACAGGGTGCCCGAGTTGAAGATCCAGAACTTTGGCTACCTCTACCTTGCGGACGATGAGGGCTTCGCCGATGTGCTGCGCGCCAACCAGAAGG
Source organism: Paracoccaceae bacterium (assembly GCA_027484915.1). Classification (GTDB taxonomy): domain Bacteria; phylum Pseudomonadota; class Alphaproteobacteria; order Rhodobacterales; family Rhodobacteraceae; genus Tabrizicola. The sequence goes on from JAIXSA010000114.1 coordinate 10,077, forward strand.
TGCAGGCGGCCGCGGGGGCAGGGACGCGGCTTCTGACGCCCGAAGAGATGCGGGCCGAGTTTCCCTTCCTTGTGGTGGACGACCTGCAGCTGGGCAGCCTGAACACCAGGGACGAGGGCTATTTCGACGGCTCCACTGTTTTTGACTGGTTCCGCCGCAAGGCGCGTGAGGCGGGCGTGGACTATGTCGTGGACGAGGTCGTGGGGCTGGATGTCGTCGGGGCGCGGGTCGCGGGGGTCCGGCTGAAATCGGGGCGGACGGTCGGCTGCGGGACGGTGGTGAACGCTGCGGGGACGCGGGGGGCGAAAGTGGCGGCGATGGCGGGGATCGCGATCCCGGTCGAGCCGCGCAAACGGTTCAACTGGGTGATCCAGGCGGAAACGCCGCTGGACCGCCCCTTGCCGCTGGTCATTGACCCGACCGGTGTCTTCGCGCGCGAGGTGGGCGGCGGGACCTACATGGCCGGCGGGCACGCGGATGTGGACCCGGCAGTGGACCACGACGAATTTACGATGGACCAGGACCTGTGGCTGGACAAGATCTGGCCCGCGCTGGCAACCCGCATCCCGGCCTTCGAGGCGGTGAAGGTCATCAGCGAATGGGCGGGCCAGTATGATTATAACGTTCTGGACCAGAATGCCATCACCGGGCCGCACCCGGAGATCGGCAACTTCCTGTTCCTGAATGGCTTTTCAGGCCACGGACTGCAGCAGTCCCCCGCAATGGGCCGCGCGACGGCAGAATGGATTCTGCACGGCGGCTATAGGACGCTGGACATGTCCGACTTCCACTACCAGCGCATCGCCGAGGGGCGGGCGCTGGTGGAAGGTGCGATCATCTGACGTGGTTCAGTCTGAAGCGACGACGGCGGTGGGGGATTGGACCGAAATCAGGTCCTTTGGGGCAAAGACGAAAAGCAGCACTCCACCATAGACGGCAAGGAACAGGGCGACGGCAGCGTAGGTTCTGGCGGGGCGGGTCCGCGACTGCAGAACTTGGGTCATCTCGGGTTCTCCTGGACTTAGGCGTAGTCGGGCAGCGACTCAGGTCCGATGGGCGGAGAATACCACCATCGCGTGTGGCGTGGCGTCCGAAGATTTCAGGGTAGGCGGAATTTCTTCCTGCGATAGACGCAGTTGCGCAAATTTTCGCCCGTAGCGGCGGCGTTTCTGCGCCTGCAAACGAACTGTTTTCCGTCTTCGGTCACGGCGTTGAAAGACGATTCGTTTGATCGCGAATGATCGATGCAAGACCCTGAGAAAGCAGGATTAACCGGTACTCTTGCGGTGCAATGTGTGGGTGATGCGGGTTTCCGGAACAATACTCGGATCCCCGCCAAGGGTTGGCGGGGTCCCCAGTGCCGTGCCGCAACTGCAGTCGGGCGGAAAGCTGCCTAGGTTCGGACGCCCGAGAAGCGCGTCTGCCAGTCGGTGCGCTCTTCGTCGGTGATTTTCCGGAACAGGTTCTCGGGGACCTCGAAGGGGTGCCCGGGCTGAAGGGTCCGGATCGACGCGTGGATGTCGGCGGGCCAGGTCCAGTCGGAGCTGCCAACGGCCTTCATCATGGTGGCAGAGGCGTCCGGGATGAAGGGCGCCGAGAGGATGGCGTAGATCCGGATCAGGTTCAGCGCGAGGTGGACGATGGCCTGGGCCTGTTCGGGGTCGGTCTTGACGACGGACCAGGGGGCTGCGGACTGCAGGTATTCGTTGCCGATGACCCAGATTGCCCGCAGCTCGGCGGCGGATTTGCGAACCTCCATCTCGGCCATGAACTTGGTGTAGTCGGCAATGCGGGCGCCAAGGTCGGCGATGAGGGCAGTCTCCAGCGGGCCAAAGCTGCCACCGGCGGGGACTTCGGTGCCGAACTTGGATACGGCGAACTTGGTCACGCGGGAGATGAGGTTGCCGAGGACGTCGGCGAGGTCCTTGTTCACCGAGGTTTGGAAGTTCTCCCAGGTGAACTCGCTGTCGCTGGATTCGGGCGCGTGGGACAGAAGCCACCAGCGCCAGTAGTCCGACGGCAGGATCGAAAGGGCCTGGTCCATGCACACGCAGCGGCCCTGCGAGTTCGCGAACTGGCCGCCGTCATAATTCAGGTAATTGAAGGACTTGAGGTAATCGACCAGCTTCCACGGCTCGCCTGACCCCAGGATCGTGGCAGGGAAGGAAAGGTCTTCTACGTCTGGTTCGACGCCCCCATCGAATACATTGCCGGGACCGCCGAATGGGCCGACGAGAAC